>NZ_FYAK01000046.1 GCF_900185615.1 Photobacterium malacitanum | reverse complement strand
AAAAGTGAAAACAAAATCAAGACACTTGAATGTGTGTTGTTTTGAGAACTCGTTCTTCTTTCGAAGAACATTTTTAAAATCAATCTATCGATTGAATTTACTAGTCAGCTTTCCAGATTGTTAAAGAACATGTGTTTTGTCATTTTTAACAATGACTAATCCACTTTCTAATCACACTCTTACGAATGTATTTAGAAAGTGGTGGAGCTATGCGGGATCGAACCGCAGACCTCCTGCGTGCAAGGCAGGCGCTCTCCCAGCTGAGCTATAACCCCATCAAGTTTTACTTCTTAGGAGAAGTTCTATTCAAAAGAAAGTGGTGGGCGATACCGGGCTCGAACCAGTGACCCCCTCCTTGTAAGGGAGGTGCTCTCCCAACTGAGCTAATCGCCCATCGTTTTACTTCCGATGAAAAGAAGTGGCGTCCCGTAGGGGAGTCGAACCCCTGTTACCGCCGTGAAAGGGCGGTGTCCTAGGCCTCTAGACGAACGGGACTAAGTTTTCTAAGTTATGGGTAACTTAGATGTTCTTTTACATTTTAACCAGGCAATCTGTGTGGACACTGCATAAAACAGTATAAGTCTTTAGGTAAGGAGGTGATCCAGCCCCAGGTTCCCCTAGGGCTACCTTGTTACGACTTCACCCCAGTCATGAACCA
>NZ_FYAK01000030.1 GCF_900185615.1 Photobacterium malacitanum | reverse complement strand
TAATGGTGGGAACTCCAGGGAGACTGCCGGTGATAAACCGGAGGAAGGTGGGGACGACGTCAAGTCATCATGGCCCTTACGAGTAGGGCTACACACGTGCTACAATGGCGTATACAGAGGGCTGCAAACTAGCGATAGTAAGCGAATCCCACAAAGTACGTCGTAGTCCGGATTGGAGTCTGCAACTCGACTCCATGAAGTCGGAATCGCTAGTAATCGTGAATCAGAATGTCACGGTGAATACGTTCCCGGGCCTTGTACACACCGCCCGTCACACCATGGGAGTGGGCTGCACCAGAAGTAGATAGCTTAACCTTCGGGAGGGCGTTTACCACGGTGTGGTTCATGACTGGGGTGAAGTCGTAACAAGGTAGCCCTAGGGGAACCTGGGGCTGGATCACCTCCTTACCTAAAGACTTATGCTGTTTTATGCAGTGTCCACACAGATTGCTTGGTTAAAATGTAAGAACGCAAAAAGACTTGGGTCTGTAGCTCAGGTGGTTAGAGCGCACCCCTGATAAGGGTGAGGTCGGTGGTTCGAGTCCACTCAGACCCACCACTTTTTCTCCCAGAAAAAGTGGCGGTACAGTCTTTTAAATCGTTGGGGTTATAGCTCAGCTGGGAGAGCGCCTGCCTTGCACGCAGGAGGTCTGCGGTTCGATCCCGCATAGCTCCACCACTCTTTAAGTACACTTCTCTTGCAATAGAGAGTAAAAAGTGTTTTTAAAAAGTGGTTATCTAACGATGATTACATGTTCTTTAACAATCTGGAAAGCTGACTAGTAAATTCAATCGATAGATTGATTTTAAAAATGTTTTTATTCTATGAATAAAAACGAGTTCTCAAAACAACACACATTCAAGTGTCTTGATTTTGTTTTCACTTTTTAAAGTGAAGACAAATAAATGAGTCCGGCGAAAAACCAATGTTTAATATTTTCTTGATCGAAATGTTAAACGCAAACCTTGGTTGTTTGAACATACAAGACCTCTTGGGGTTGTATGGTTAAGTGACTAAGCGTACACGGTGGATGCCTTGGCAGTCAGAGGCGATGAAGGACGTATTAACTTGCGATAAGCCCAGATTAGGCAGTAAAAGCCACTTGAGTCTGGGATTTCCGAATGGGGAAACCCACTTACATAAGTAAGTATCATTAACTGAATACATAGGTTAATGAAGCGAACCGGGGGAACTGAAACATCTAAGTACCCCGAGGAAGAGAAATCAACCGAGATTCCGGTAGTAGCGGCGAGCGAAACCGGATTAGCCCTTAAGTTAGTTCAGCGTTAGGTGAAGGTTCTGGAAAGTACCGCGATACAGGGTGATAGCCCCGTAACCAACAACGCTTTATTAGTGAAATCGAGTAGGACGGGACACGTGATATCCTGTTTGAACATGGGGGGACCATCCTCCAAGGCTAAATACTCCTGACTGACCGATAGTGAACCAGTACCGTGAGGGAAAGGCGAAAAGAACCCCTGTGAGGGGAGTGAAATAGAACCTGAAACCGTGTACGTACAAGCAGTAGGAGCCCACTTGTTGGGTGACTGCGTACCTTTTGTATAATGGGTCAGCGACTTAATTTTAGTAGCAAGGTTAACCGTTTAGGGGAGCCGTAGGGAAACCGAGTCTTAACTGGGCGTCATAGTTGCTAGGATTAGACCCGAAACCGAGTGATCTAGCCATGGGCAGGTTGAAGGTGAGGTAACACTTACTGGAGGACCGAACCGACTAATGTTGAAAAATTAGCGGATGACTTGTGGCTAGGGGTGAAAGGCCAATCAAACTCGGAGATAGCTGGTTCTCCCCGAAAGCTATTTAGGTAGCGCCTCGGACGAATACTACTGGGGGTAGAGCACTGTTAAGGCTAGGGGGTCATCCCGACTTACCAACCCTTTGCAAACTCCGAATACCAGTAAGTA
>NZ_FYAK01000045.1 GCF_900185615.1 Photobacterium malacitanum | reverse complement strand
GTGACGGCGACGGATAATGATGGTGACAGCACGCAAGGACAAGTTGTTATTACTGTCACTGATGGTGCTGATGCGGGCGGTAATGAGCACGGTGATATTACTATTACCGAAGGTGATTTAACTCCTCAAGCTGGTGAGCAAGGCTACCCTGTATCGGGCAACACCACGATTGTGATTGAGGCGGGCGCTGATCGTCTAGACCCAACTAAAGTGACCATCGATCCGACTCAATTAACCCAATTAATTAGCGAATTAGAGTCAGAGTTAACTACGGGTGATAATCAAGCGATCAGCTTTAGCTATGACAGCACCACCGGGCAATTAGTCGGTGTGACCGCTGACGGCGAGCAAGTGGTGACGGTATCATTGGATGCCGTCCAAGCGGCGAACGGCCACGATATCGACGTCACAGTGACGATTAATCAAGACAAACCGTTAAACCACACCGACAGTGGTGTCGATGGTTTGGTTGATAGTGTTAACGATAAAATCACCATTGATGTGCCGATTCAGGTGCAAGATACCGATGGTGATTGGCTACAAAAGCCTGCCAATGTTGATATCACCATTGTTGATGGTGCCAACCCAGAATTTGGCACTGACAGTGGCACCACCATTAATGAAACCACCCAAAATGGTGAGGTTATTAGCGGCGAAGTGCCGTTGGATGTGGGCTCAGATGCGATCCATCAGCTTGATTTCAATGCTGACCAACCGGATTTAGCCAACCTAACCAGTAATGG
>NZ_FYAK01000044.1 GCF_900185615.1 Photobacterium malacitanum | reverse complement strand
TACTTACTGGTATTCGGAGTTTGCAAAGGGTTGGTAAGTCGGGATGACCCCCTAGCCTTAACAGTGCTCTACCCCCAGTAGTATTCGTCCGAGGCGCTACCTAAATAGCTTTCGGGGAGAACCAGCTATCTCCGAGTTTGATTGGCCTTTCACCCCTAGCCACAAGTCATCCGCTAATTTTTCAACATTAGTCGGTTCGGTCCTCCAGTAAGTGTTACCTCACCTTCAACCTGCCCATGGCTAGATCACTCGGTTTCGGGTCTAATCCTAGCAACTATGACGCCCAGTTAAGACTCGGTTTCCCTACGGCTCCCCTAAACGGTTAACCTTGCTACTAAAATTAAGTCGCTGACCCATTATACAAAAGGTACGCAGTCACCCAACAAGTGGGCTCCTACTGCTTGTACGTACACGGTTTCAGGTTCTATTTCACTCCCCTCACAGGGGTTCTTTTCGCCTTTCCCTCACGGTACTGGTTCACTATCGGTCAGTCAGGAGTATTTAGCCTTGGAGGATGGTCCCCCCATGTTCAAACAGGATATCACGTGTCCCGTCCTACTCGATTTCACTAATAAAGCGTTGTTGGTTACGGGGCTATCACCCTGTATCGCGGTACTTTCCAGAACCTTCACCTAACGCTGAACTAACTTAAGGGCTAATCCGGTTTCGCTCGCCGCTACTACCGGAATCTCGGTTGATTTCTCTTCCTCGGGGTACTTAGATGTTTCAGTTCCCCCGGTTCGC
>NZ_FYAK01000040.1 GCF_900185615.1 Photobacterium malacitanum | reverse complement strand
TGATGCACACTTCAACATCACCACTATACGCAATCTGTGCGTCTAACGATGTTGCTGCGAACATGATGAAAGGCGAAAGTGGTCTATCGCTAACGAACGAAGTTAACCGCGAAGCGATCATCTTCCGTCAAAACATGCGTCAACTATTCAACGATTACACCGCTGAAAACGATTGGTTCTTCAAGCCTTGGAACGCTGAAACGGTTACTGAAATGAACGGTGACAAAGTTAAATTTGAAGACGCTTCTGTTGAGTCTCTAATGACAATTCAACAGAACTGGAAACTAACTCCTGGCGACAAGTGGCACGGCTTTGACGAAATCGACAATGACTGGTGTATGCTTGATCCAATCAAAGTGAGCTTGCTAACTCCAGGTCTTGACGACAACGGTAACTTCCTAGAGACAGGTGTTCCAGCAGCACTTGTGACTGCATACCTAGGCCGTTTTGGTATCGTTCCAACCCGTACTACTGACTTCCAAGTCATGTTCCTATTCTCAATGGGTATTACTAAAGGTAAGCGTGACACTTTGATCAACACATTGTTGTCATTCAAGCGTCACTACGATGCAAACGCAGATATCGAAACATTACTGCCTGAGCTAGTAGCGTCTGCTCCTGAAGTTTACCGCGGTCTTGGTCTTAAAGATCTAGGTAACAAGATGTTTGAATACCTAGTACGTCATAACCCAAGCCAAGTACTGAACCACGCTTACTCAAGCCTTCCTGAAATGGAAGTTAAGCCACGTACTGCTTACCAGTTCGTAGTTTCTGATGAAGTAGAGCTAGTACCTTCTGACAAGCTAGTGGGTCGTGTTGCAGCGAACTCTGTGATCCCTTACCCACCAGGCATTCCAATGCTAATGGGTGGTGAAAACTTCGGTGACGAAACAAGTCCTCAAATCCAGTACTTGAAAGCACTAGAAGCATGGGACGCTGAATTCCCAGGTTTTGAACACGAAACTGAAGGCGCTGAGATCGAAGACGGTAAATACCACGTTCTTTGTATCAAAAAAGACGCACTATAATCGCTTAATGCGATAATGTGACTACCCTACCAATCCC
>NZ_FYAK01000039.1 GCF_900185615.1 Photobacterium malacitanum | reverse complement strand
GGGATTGGTAGGGTAGTCACATTATCGCATTAAGCGATTATAGTGCGTCTTTTTTGATACAAAGAACGTGGTATTTACCGTCTTCGATCTCAGCGCCTTCAGTTTCGTGTTCAAAACCTGGGAATTCTGCATCCCATGCTTCTAGTGCTTTCAAGTACTGGATTTGAGGACTTGTTTCGTCACCGAAGTTTTCACCGCCCATTAGCATTGGAATGCCTGGTGGGTAAGGAATAACAGAGTTCGCTGCAACACGACCCACTAGCTTGTCAGAAGGTACTAGCTCAACGTCATCAGATACCACGAACTGGTAAGCAGTACGTGGCTTCACTTCCATTTCTGGAAGGCTTGAGTAAGCGTGGTTTAGTACTTGGCTTGGGTTATGACGTACTAGGTATTCAAACATTTTGTTACCAAGATCTTTAAGACCAAGACCGCGGTAAACTTCTGGTGCTGATGCTACTAGCTCAGGCAGTAGTGTTTCGATATCTGCGTTAGCATCGTAGTGACGTTTGAATGACAACAATGTGTTGATCAAAGTGTCACGCTTACCTTTAGTAATACCCATTGAGAATAGGAACATGACTTGGAAGTCAGTAGTACGGGTTGGTACGATACCAAAACGACCTAGGTATGCAGTCACAAGTGCTGCTGGAACACCTGTTTCTAGGAAGTTACCGTTGTCGTCAAGACCTGGAGTTAGCAAGCTCACTTTGATTGGATCAAGCATACACCAGTCATTGTCGATTTCGTCAAAGCCGTGCCACTTGTCACCAGGAGTTAGTTTCCAGTTCTGTTGAATTGTCATTAGAGACTCAACAGAAGCGTCTTCGAAATTAACTTTGTCACCGTTCATTTCTGTAACCGTTTCAGCGTTCCAAGGCTTGAAGAACCAATCGTTTTCAGCGGTGTAATCGTTGAATAGTTGACGCATGTTTTGACGGAAGATGATCGCTTCGCGGTTAACTTCGTTCGTTAGCGATAGACCACTTTCGCCTTTCATCATGTTCGCAGCAACATCGTTAGACGCACAGATTGCGTATAGTGGTGATGTTGAAGTGTGCATCA
>NZ_FYAK01000037.1 GCF_900185615.1 Photobacterium malacitanum | reverse complement strand
CGCTTCTTGCACAAAGCAATGCTGATTTTGTGATTTCATTTGGTGGTGGTTCTTCTCACGATACCGCTAAAGGTATCGCGTTGGTTGCTGCTAACGGTGGTCATATTCGTGATTACTCTAAAGGTGTGCATCTATCTAAGAAACCACAACTGCCATTGGTAACCGTGAACACAACAGCGGGTACTGCTTCAGAAATGACAGTATTTGCCATCATCACTAACCAAGAAGATGAAACTAAATACCCTGTTGTTGATAAGCACTTCACGCCAATTATTGCAGTGAACGATTCAGAGCTAATGGTCGCAATGCCTAAGTTCCTAACCGCTGCAACCGGTATGGATGCATTAACGCACGCTGTTGAAGCGTATGTTTCAACTGCAGCGACACCAATCACTGATGCCTCTGCCATTAAAGCGATTGAGCTGATTGTAAACAACCTAGAAACTGCTGTGAACGACGGTCAAAATCGCGCAGCACGTGATGCAATGCAGTACGGCGAGTACCTTGCTGGTATGGCATTCTCTAATGCATCTTTAGGTTTCGTTCACTCAATGGCGCACCAATTAGGTGGTGTTTACGACCTGGCTCATGGCCTATGTAACGCTATCCTATTGGCAGAAGTTTCGCGCTTTAACGCCAAACAAGTACCAGAGCGTTTTGTTGATATTGCGAAAGCAATGGGTATCGACACCGCAGCAATGACCCAAGAGCAAGCAGTAAATGCAGCCCTTGAAGCGATTGATGCACTCTCTGAAAAGGTAGGCACCAAGCAACGCCTAGCTGATTTGGGTGTCACTGAAGATAAGCTAGCGTTCATGGCGCAAAATGCTCTAAACGATGCGTGTTCTTTAACCAACCCACGCAAAGCGAGCCTAGAAGAAATCGTAGCGATCTTCAAAGCACGCATGTAATACGCACCACCCTACAAAAAGGCTGGGGAAAAATTCCCAGCCATTATTATAAAAAGAAGGACAAATCCAATGACGACATTAACTGAAAAGCCAGGTATCTCGCTGATCAAAGCTGGCACGTTTAAGCTAAACGACCTAAGCAAATTGCTAGAAGTTGAAGGCCTAAAAAGCGACATGGCTGAAGTTGCTGTTACTAACAACAGTGCGCCATTGACGATTG
>NZ_FYAK01000036.1 GCF_900185615.1 Photobacterium malacitanum | reverse complement strand
GCAACGATAGTTGCAACAACACCAGCACCAACTGTACGGCCACCTTCACGGATAGCAAAACGTAGACCTTCGTCCATCGCGATAGGTGCGATTAGAGTAACAGTCATAGAGATGTTATCACCAGGCATTACCATTTCAACGCCTTCTGGTAGCTCGATAGTACCAGTTACGTCAGTTGTACGGAAGTAGAACTGTGGACGGTAACCTTTGAAGAAAGGAGTGTGACGACCACCTTCATCTTTAGAAAGAACATAGATTTCTGAAGTGAAAGTTGTGTGTGGAGTGATTGAACCTGGCTTAGCAAGTACTTGACCACGTTGAACGTCATCACGCTTAGTACCACGTAGAAGAACACCAACGTTCTCACCAGCACGGCCTTCGTCAAGAAGCTTACGGAACATCTCAACACCAGTACAAGTAGTTGTAATAGTGTCTACGATACCAACGATAGCAACTTCGTCACCAACTTTAACGATACCTTGCTCAACACGACCAGTTACTACAGTACCACGGCCTTGGATTGAGAAAACATCTTCGATTGGAAGGATGAATGGTAGATCGATAGCACGCTCTGGCTCTGGAATGTAAGTATCTAGAGCTTCAGCTAGTTCAATGATCTTAGCTTCCCACTCAGCTTCGCCGTTTAGCGCGCCTAGTGCAGAACCCATGATTACTGGGCAATCATCACCTGGGAAATCGTACTCAGAAAGAAGTTCACGAACTTCCATCTCTACTAGCTCAAGTAGTTCTTCATCATCAACCATGTCACACTTGTTCATGAATACGATGATGTAAGGAATACCAACCTGGCGACCAAGTAGGATGTGCTCACGTGTTTGTGGCATTGGACCGTCAGTTGCAGCAACAACTAGGATACCACCATCCATTTGAGCAGCACCAGTGATCATGTTTTTAACATAATCGGCGTGTCCAGGACAGTCTACGTGTGCGTAGTGACGAGTAGGAGTATCGTACTCAACGTGAGAAGTTGAGATTGTGATACCACGCTCGCGCTCTTCTGGAGCGTTATCGATAGATGCGAAGTCTTTAGCAACACCACCGTACACTTTTGCAAGTGTAGTACAGATAGCAGCAGTTAGAGTTGTTTTACCGTGGTCAACGTGACCGATAGTACCAACGTTAACGTGCGGTTTATTACGTTC
>NZ_FYAK01000043.1 GCF_900185615.1 Photobacterium malacitanum | reverse complement strand
CGGAAGATGATCGCTTCGCGGTTAACTTCGTTCGTTAGCGATAGACCACTTTCGCCTTTCATCATGTTCGCAGCAACATCGTTAGACGCACAGATTGCGTATAGTGGTGATGTTGAAGTGTGCATCATGTAAGCTTGGTTGAAACGGTCAAAGTTGATCGCGTTTTCACCGTTACGGACGTGAATGTATGATGCTTGAGACAATGCATTCAATAACTTGTGGGTTGAGTGCGTTGCAAATACTGTTGGACCTTTGTGGTCTTTTGCATCGCCACGCATAGCGTAGTGACCCTTGTAGATAGGGTTAAAACGTGCGTAACCGAACCATGCTTCGTCCATGTGAATACGGCTAGAGCTTTCGCCTAGTAGCGCTTCAGTTACTTCTGAGTGGTAACATAAACCATCGTAAGTACAGTTAGTTACTACAGCGTAGCTGGCTTTTTTCTCATCAGCGTTGAAAGGAATACCCGCATTTTTCGCTTTAAGCGCAATGCCTTCTTTGCTCATTTGAACTTTGCTGATTGGACCGATGATACCGTAGCAGTTACGGCTAGGAACCATGTAGATTGGACGCGCGCCAGTTAGGATCAGACCTTGCTCGATTGATTTGTGACAGTTACGGTCACAGATAGCAATGTCGTCGTCTTTCATACATGCTTGCATGATAGTACGGTTTGAACCTGAAGTACCTACGATACCAGAGTAAGACTGGTGAGCACCGAAGATCTTAGCAGCTTCAACTTCTGAATCTTTAAATGCGCCACTGTGGTCAAGTAATGAACCTAGTGCAGCACGCTCGATACCCATATCGGTACGGAACAAGTTTTCGCCGAAGAATTCAAAGAATTGGTTACCAGC
>NZ_FYAK01000034.1 GCF_900185615.1 Photobacterium malacitanum | reverse complement strand
CATTACCGCCCGCATCAGCACCATCAGTGACAGTAATAACAACTTGTCCTTGCGTGCTGTCACCATCATTATCCGTCGCCGTCACACCAAGGTTAATGTTGGCAATGTCTGCATCGTTTTGATCAATGGGGCCTGTCACTTCAACCGTGTATGCGCCATCTTTCGCAATCGTTACGACCATCACTGGCTTGTTATCGCTATCAAGCACGGTTAATACGTTACCGTTAACTGTAAATGTGGTCGCGGTGCCATTACTGGTTAGGTTGGCTAAATCCGGTTGGTCAGCATTGAAATCAAGCTGATGGATCGCATCTGAGCCCACATCCAACGGCACTTCGCCGCTAATAACCTCACCATTTTGGGTGGTTTCATTAATGGTGGTGCCACTGTCAGTGCCAAATTCTGGGTTGGCACCATCAACAATGGTGATATCAACATTGGCAGGCTTTTGTAGCCAATCACCATCGGTATCTTGCACCTGAATCGGCACATCAATGGTGATTTTATCGTTAACACTATCAACCAAACCATCGACACCACTGTCGGTGTGGTTTAACGGTTTTTCTTGATTAATCGTCACTGTGACGTCGATATCGTGACCGTTCGCCGCTTGGACGGCATTCAATGATACCGTCACCACTTGCTCGCCATCAGCGGTCACACCGACTAATTGCCCGGTGGCGCTGTCATAGCTAAAGCTGATCGCTTGATTATCAGCGGTGGTTAACTCAGATGATAATTCGTTAATTAATTGGGTTAATTGAATAGGATCGATGGTCACTTTAGTTGGGTCAAGACGATCAGCACCCGCCTCAATCACAATCGTGGTGTTGCCCGATACAGGGTAACCTTGCTCACCAGCTTGAGGGGTTAAATCACCTTCAGTAATGGTAATATCACCGTGCTCATTACCACCCGCATCAGCACCATCAGTGACAGTAATAACAACTTGTCCTTGCGTGCTGTCACCATCATTATCCGTCGCCGTCACACCAAGGTTAATGTTGGCAATGTCTGCATCGTTTTGATCAATAGGGCCTGTCACTTCAACCGTGTATGCGCCATCTTTCGCAATCGTTACGACCATCACTGGCTTGTTATCGCTATCAAGCACGGTTAATACGTTACCGTTAACTGTAAATGTGGTCGCGGTGCCATTACTGGTTAGGTTGGCTAAATCCGGTTGGTCAGCATTGAAATCAAGCTGATGGATCGCATCTGAGCCCACATCCAACGGCACTTCGCCGCTAATAACCTCACCATTTTGGGTGGTTTCATTAA
>NZ_FYAK01000012.1 GCF_900185615.1 Photobacterium malacitanum | reverse complement strand
GTGGCGTTAAAGGCCGTTCAGAGCTTCCAGGTATCGTTGACCGTTACATGGCAGGTGAATTCCAACTTGATGACTTCATCTCATTCAACATGGGCCTAGACGACATCAACAAGTCATTTGACCTATTGCACGAAGGTAAGAGTATCCGTACTGTTATTCACTTCGATAAGTAAGCTTTTTATTCATAAGCTTTCTATAGTAACCTCATAAAAAATGCGCAGAGCATTAATACTCTGCGCAAATTTAACAAGAGACCAAATCCAATGCCTTTAGAAAATATTAGCTGTAATAAAAGTGCTGGCGGCTGGCATAAGCAATATACTCACCGCTCAGAAGTCTTAAATTGTGATATGCGTTTTGCTATTTACCTACCACCACAATGTGCGGCAGGTAAAAAAGTACCGGTTCTTTACTGGTTATCAGGACTAACATGTACTGATGAAAACTTTATGCAAAAAGCAGGTGCACAACGTATGGCTGCCGAATTAGGTGTTGCTATTGTTGCTCCAGACACCAGCCCACGTGGCGAAGGTGTTGCTGACGACCCACAAGGTGCTTATGACTTTGGTCTTGGTGCTGGTTTCTATGTTAATGCAACAGAAGCGCCGTATAACCGTCATTACCACATGTATGATTACATTGTTAATGAATTACCTGCATTGGTTGAAGCTCACTTCCCTGTAACTGAGCAACGTGCAATCAGTGGTCACTCTATGGGTGGACATGGCGCATTAATGATCGCGATGCGTAATCCAGAGCGCTACAGCTCTGCATCAGCATTTAGTCCGATTACGAATCCAATGAATTGTGCTTGGGGCCAAAAAGCCTTCACTGGTTACTTAGGTACTAATACCCAAAATTGGAAGCAATACGATTCAAGTGAATTAATGCGTAAAGCAACCATCAAAATGCCAATGTTGGTTGATCAAGGTACACACGATAACTTCTACACTGAGGGTCAACTTCGTACAGAAACCCTAGCTGAGGCAGCTGAAGCGAACAACTACCCAGTAGAAATCCGTATGCAAGACGGTTATGACCACAGCTACTACTTTATGGCATCATTTATTGACGACCATCTTCGTTTCCACGTTGAGAACTTCAATAAATAATCACTAAATTTTATTAAGCTCCTCTTTGCTGACAGGGGTTAATAAGACACAAAAAAGCCTCGAACAGTAATCTGCTCGAGGCTTTTCTTTGTTTAACGGTAACGTGTTTATCTAACTATGTATTAAAACTAACTACCGGTATTACAGGCTATTAATTACATGCTGTAAGTGTAAGGCGCTTGAACACCTAGTGGAATACCAAAAGTCCAGTACACTAATAGGAAGATAGTCCAACCTACAAGCATTGCAATTGAATACGGCATCATCATTGATGCTAATGTACCAATACCAGAGCTCTTCACGTAACGCTGCATGTAAACTACCACTAATGGGAAGAACACCATCATTGGCGAAATAATGTTAGATACTGAATCACCAACACGGTAAGCCGCTTGAGTTAATTCAGGAGAAATGCCTACAGCCATCAGCATTGGTACCATAATAGGGCCAATCAATGCCCATTTAGCAGATGCTGAGCCGACTAATAAGTTAACGCTTGCTGTAAGTAAAATCATACCAACAATTGTTACTTGGCCAGGTAAGTTCATTTCTTGCAGTAACTGTGCACCAGAAAGTGCTAATAGTGTACCTAAGTTTGACTGAGTAAATGCAACCAAGAACTGAGCAATAAAGAACACCATAACCATAAAGCCAGCCATACCCGCCATGGTGGTTGACATTGCTTTAATAATATCAGCACTTTGCTTAAACGTGCCTGCCACTTTACCGTAGATAATACCTGGAATAACAAACAGGATAAAAATTAACGGCACGATAGATTGCATCACTGGTGCATTAAAAGCAGCAACTTCACCTGTAGGTGAACGTAGTGGCGATGTTTCAGGCCATACTGCAGCAACAAGCAATGCAATACCCGCTAACATTGTCCAACCCGCGTATGAGAACGCTTTACTTTCTAATGCTGTAAAAGAGCCCATATCAGGTGCTTCTTCAGCATCGGCATCAATTGCGGTTTTTTGTAAACGTGGCTCAATCACTTTATCGGTGATGTACCAGCCAATACCGACAATAACAAACGATGATAAACCAGTGAACATTAGGTTTGCTAGTGGGTTAACAATGTAACTTGGATCCATAATACGCGCTGCTTCTTGGGTGAAGCCCGCCAATAATGGGTCGATACCTGAAGGAATAAAGTTCGCAGAGAAACCACCAGAAACACCTGCAAACGCCGCAGCAATACCCGCAAGAGGGTGACGCCCTGCTGCGTGGAAAATAATACCACCTAATGGAATAACCAATACATAACCTGCATCCGCGGCTGTGTGTGAAACAATCGCCACTAAAATTAGCATCGGTGTCAGCAGTTTAGCTGGTGTAACGTTAAGCATTTTCTTAAGGCCAGTATTGATAAAGCCCGACGCTTCAGCAACACCAACACCTAACATTGCAACTAATACAATACCTAATGGCGCAAAACCGGTGAAATTCTTCACCATGTTAGCCAAAAAGCTTGCCATTGCATCACCCGTTAGCAAGTTGTTCACTTGCACAACATCTTTAGTAACTGGGTGCACAAGGCCAAAATCAAACTGTGATAGCACCGCAGACAAAACCCAAACGGTAACTAAACCCCAAAAGAACAGTAAAGCCGGATCAGGAATTTTATTACCTGCACGCTCAATACCATTTAAAAACTTGTCCATCGCACTTGTCGATGCAGGAGGTGGTGCTTGCTTAAGTATTTTTTCGTTCATGGCAATTCCATGTCCTTATGTGGTTATGTTTGCAGTGCGGATCTACTTATATGCAGTCGATCTCATTTTTTTCGCTCAAAACATGTCTGAATATTTGCTGAACGATTGTAATGAAATTACCACAACAAACAGTGTTATAGACCTACTAATAACACTTACCTACCACAACATATTGTAACCAATCGTTAATATGAAACTTACAACCCACATAAAAAAAACAACCCATTAACAATTCCATCCTCAAGCCGAATCAACGCTAAATGGCAGCCATAAAAAAAGCACCCGTAGGTGCTTTTTATTAGGTAATTATTGCCAGCAAAATGGTGATTATTCCCACTCAATCGTTGCTGGCGGCTTACCTGAAATATCGTAAACAACACGTGAAATACCATTCACTTCGTTGATAATACGGTTAGATACTTTACCTAAGAAATCGTATGGCAAGTGTGCCCAATGCGCGGTCATAAAGTCGATGGTTTCTACCGCACGTAGTGATACAACCCAATCGTATTTACGGCCATCACCCATTACGCCGACAGAGCGTACAGGTAAGAACACGGTAAATGCTTGTGATACTTTATTGTAAAGATCGGCGTTATGTAATTCTTCAATGAAGATAGCATCAG
Source organism: Photobacterium malacitanum (assembly GCF_900185615.1). Taxonomy (GTDB): domain Bacteria; phylum Pseudomonadota; class Gammaproteobacteria; order Enterobacterales; family Vibrionaceae; genus Photobacterium; species Photobacterium malacitanum. The sequence continues at coordinate 80,917 of NZ_FYAK01000012.1, read as the reverse complement.
CACGACGTAGTAGATCACAGTATTCTTTCTTAACTTCACCTAATACACGTACACCTAAACCTGGTCCTGGGAATGGGTGGCGGTATAGCATGTTATAAGGTAAGCCAAGCTCTAAACCAATCTTACGTACTTCATCTTTAAATAATTCACGTAGTGGTTCAACCAAGCCCATTTCCATATCATCTGGCAAACCGCCAACGTTATGGTGAGATTTAATCACATGTGCTTTACCCGTCTTAGATGCTGCAGATTCAATAACATCTGGGTAGATTGTACCTTGTGCTAACCACTTAGCATTTTTCAGTTTCTTTGACTCTTCATCAAAGATATCTACAAATACGTGACCAATGATCTTACGCTTTGCTTCTGGTTCATCAACGCCAGCTAATGCCGCTAAGAAACGATCTTCTGCTTTAACGTGAACAATGTTTAGACCAAATTTATCACCAAACATCTCCATCACTTGCTGACCTTCGTTAAGACGAAGTAGACCATTATCAACAAATACACATGTTAGCTTATCGCCAATTGCGCGGTGGATCAGCATCGCAACCACAGATGAATCGACACCACCAGAAAGACCAAGGATAACTTCATCGTCACCTACTTGCTCTTTGATACGTTCAATCGCATCTTCAATAATATTGGCTGATGTCCATAGTTTTTCACAACCACATACATTCATTACGAAGTTTTCAATTAACTTCATGCCTTGACGAGTGTGGGTTACTTCTGGGTGGAATTGCACGCCATAGAAGCGTTTTTCTTCATTTGCCATTGCCGCAAATGGACAGGTATCTGTTTCAGCAATCTTGACAAAATCTGCTGGAATTTCGACAACTTTGTCACCGTGGCTCATCCACACATCAAGCAATGGTGTGCCATCAGCAGCAACAGCATCTTGAATATCTTTTAAGAAAGCAGTCTGCTCAACAATTTTAACTTGCGCATAACCAAACTCACGCTCATCAGAACCTGCTACTTTACCACCCAGTTGTTCCGCCATAGTTTGCATGCCGTAACAGACACCAAATACAGGAACACCCGCATCAAATACATACTGTGGTGCGCGAGGAGAACCCGCTTCAGTAACACTTTCAGGACCACCAGAAAGAATAATACCGTTTGGATTGAAATCACGGATATCAGCTTCATCAACGTCCCAGCTCCAAAGCTCACAGTAAACGCCGATTTCACGGATACGACGGGCAATTAACTGAGTGTATTGCGAACCAAAATCCAAAATAAGAATACGTTGGTCATGAATATTTGCGGTAGTGGTCATTATAGAGCTATCTCAAAAATTGAATGTATTGGGGGCTATATCTAGCCCCGATTTTATCTAACTTCTTCACTTAGGCAATCGTTTTCGTCAAAAGACTACTGACTGCCTAACAATTAACCCATACGGTAGTTAGGTGCTTCTTTTGTAATCGTCACATCATGAACATGTGATTCTTTCATGCCTGCACCTGAAATTCGTACAAATTCAGCTTTAGTACGTAAATCTTCAATCGTTGCAGAGCCAGTTAGACCCATGCTTGAGCGTAAGCCACCCATTTGCTGATGCACGATTTCTTTCATCAAACCTTTATATGCCACACGGCCTTCGATACCTTCAGGAACGAGCTTGTCAGCAGCATTATCTGATTGGAAGTAACGGTCAGAAGAACCTTTAGACATTGCGCCTAGTGAGCCCATACCACGGTATGATTTGTATGAACGGCCTTGGTATAATTCAACTTCACCCGGTGCTTCTTCAGTACCTGCAAACATTGAACCAACCATTACACATGATGCACCGGCAGCGATGGCTTTACATAAATCGCCAGAGTAACGAATACCGCCATCTGCGATAACTGGAATACCGTATTGATCAGCAACAGATGCCGCTTCTGAAATCGCAGTAATTTGTGGAACACCCACACCAGTTACAATACGAGTAGTACAAATTGAACCTGGGCCGATACCCACTTTGACTGCACTTACACCCGCTTCAATCAGTGCACGAGCACCTTCAGCCGTTGCAACGTTACCGCCAACAATTGGTAGATTAGGGAAAGCGGCACGTGTTTCACGAATACGTTGTAAAACACCTTCTGAGTGACCATGAGATGAATCAATAAGTAATACATCGACGCCCGCTTCCACTAAGGCAGCAACACGTTCTTCATTACCCGCACCAGCACCAACAGCAGCACCCACACGTAAACTACCACGAGCATCTTTACATGCATTAGGTTTACGTTCTGCTTTTTGGAAGTCTTTAGCAGTGATCATCCCTTTTAGACGGAAGTTATCATCAACGAGTAGTACTTTTTCAACGCGGTGCTGTTGCATGATAGCTTCAACTTCTTCGCGAGATGCACCTTCTTTAGCAGAAGCAAGTTTGTCTTTAGACGTCATCACTTCTTCAACTTTAATTGAAAGGTCGGTAACAAAACGAACATCACGGCCAGTAATAATACCAACTAATTCATTGTTATCAGTAACCACAGGGTAACCTGCAAAACCATTTTCTAATGTTAAACGCTTAACATCTGCAATGGTGTTATTTGGCTTAACAGTAACAGGTTCTGCAACAACGCCAGCTTCGAACTTTTTAACCATGCGAACTTCAGCCGCTTGTTGTTCGATAGACATGTTTTTGTGGATAAAGCCAATGCCGCCCTCTTGAGCCAGTGCAATAGCTAAGCGACCTTCAGTCACGGTGTCCATAGATGCTGATAGCATAGGAATGTTAAGAGCAATCTCTTTCGTGAGACGGGTGCGCAGATCGGCAGTGTTAGGTAGGACTGTAGAATGAGCAGGAACTAGTAATACATCATCAAACGTCAACGCTTCTTTTTTAATTCGTAACATGCAATATCTCACACCAATTTAAAGGTTTACAAAGAAGATTAAAATATTGCGAACGGATTATACGTATCAAGCAATCGTTTGGCTATATTTATTTTTTATTTTTTTATTGACAAAAAACATTTGCTGAGTAGTATATTTCGGTTAACTATCCGGTGATGCGGTCGAAGAAATACGGCCAAGATCTGTCCATTGATCTGCCTAGCCGTTTTTCGTTCTATTTGATAGTTTTCTGACCGCCTGCCGCCACCCATTCGCTAGCAGGTACCTCACTTCGTGACTCTATTCGCTTCTCAAAGCCAATCAAACGATCGTATCTACACTGTTTCCAGTCTCAATGCCCAAGTTCGTCTGATCCTTGAAAATGAAATGGGAATTGTTTGGCTTGTCGGTGAATTATCAAATTTCTCGATGCCAGTTTCTGGTCACTGGTACTTCACCCTTAAAGATTCTCGTGCTCAAGTTAAATGCGCGATGTTCAAAGGCAGCAATCGCCATGTCAGCTTTAAACCAAGCAATGGTAATCAAGTATTAGTCAAAGCGCGCTTATCTATTTATGAGCCTCGTGGCGACTATCAACTGATCATTGAAAGCATGCAACCTGAAGGTGATGGCCGTTTACAACAACAATTTGAACAGCTAAAAATGGCGCTTGCAGCTGAAGGTTTATTTGCTCAGTCATTGAAAAAACCGTTACCACCGCAGCCACAACGTGTCGGTATTATTACCTCTAAAACAGGTGCAGCTCTGCACGATATTTTACAGGTGTTAAAACGTCGCGATCCAAGCTTAGCGGTTGTTATCTACCCAACAATGGTTCAAGGTGATGGTGCTGCAATATCGATAGCTCAAGCGATTGGACGCGCCAATGCAAGACAAGAATGTGATGTATTAATTGTTGGTCGAGGTGGCGGCTCATTAGAAGATTTATGGGCATTTAACGAAGAGATCGTTGCTCGTACTATTGCTGCCAGCCAGATCCCTATCGTCAGCGCTGTCGGTCATGAGGTCGATGTCACTATTGCTGATTTTGTTGCTGATATGCGCGCACCAACGCCATCTGCTGCTGCAGAGTTAATCAGCCGCGATAATTCAGCCCAAACAGCGACTATCGCCCATAAAAAAAGACAATTACAGCATGCTGTACAGCGTTATTTATCTAAGCAAAACCAATCTATTAACCTTTTGAGTCATCGATTAGAACGTCAACATCCACAACTACGCTTAAATCAGCAGCAACAGCATTTGGATGATATCAGCCGTAGGCTACAGCAGATTATGCTGAAAAAGATTCAAATACAGCAACAACGTATTACTCAAAATACCTATAAGCTGTCACTCTATTCGCCGCAGCAACGTCTACAACATGATAAAAATAGCCTAACAACTGCAACACGCAGATTATTTGATGCTATGGATCGTCAGTTACTCAATGCTAACCATAAATTAGCATTAGCAGCCGAGAAACTCGATACGGTAAGCCCACTGGCAACACTCAGCCGTGGTTATTCAATTACTCGAGATGATAAAGGCAATGTTATTCGCCGTTGCGATCAAGTTAAAGCTGGAGATCAACTGATCACAACCGTGACCGACGGTAAGATTCATACCACCGTCAACCCTTCATAAACACGGCTTTGTATAGCCGCAATACCTTTCATTATTGCGGCTTATATTTTTGCTATAACGCTAATCTGCAACGACATTAAATACAGTTTTAACTCGTGATTTTGATTTTAATTCATTGCAATGATTACAGAAATAGCTAGCAGAACCACACGCTTGTAACTTCTCTAATTTCTCTGAGCAGTCGGGACAAAACGCTGTTTTTGATACTTTTTGTTGGCAGTAATCACAGAAATATCCCTGATCTTTCCAACTCAATTCACTCTCACATTGCGGACAAATATTTTCACTCACTCGATATCACTCCTTAATGAATTTGCTCTAGCATGCAAAATTATTCGCTGAGATGCCACTAAAATTAAAACCACTCAATACATATTTGCCACGATAGATCTTCATTATTGTGCAACCACGCTTAGGCGCCATAAACTCAGCCACGATGATCCCAATGATGATCATTACCCTTATGGGTGATCATCGTGTTTATTAACCACGATCAGCGATCAGCTAGTAAAAGAATATTTATCAATACACATCCCGAAAGCATAAGTTACATATTCTGCATATGGATTTTTAACAGTACAAAATACTAACACTTTCGTATTTATACGCCGATAAACAATATTTAATAAAATGACAAAATCATAATAAACAAGATCAACCACCAACTAAGTTAGTGTTTTATTGCTATAGAGCAGCATTTAATTCAAAAAAAATCGCCCGAAGACGATTTTAAATACCTGTTGCTAACCCATTCTAAAGAGGGATTGCGGTAGTGATCATCACGATCTCTTGCTCAGAAATAACCTCAAATTTAACCGCTAAAGATTGATACTCAGCCAGTGATGTTGCATGAGTGCCGCCACAAGGAATTTCAATAATACCTTCATCGCCTAAATTACACTGCCAATAACGCGAATCGGTCAATGCTTCCCCTTCACGTCGCATCACTATTGGTGTTGCTAATTGGATCCATTGTGCAAGTTGCTGATTAATATCTAAGGTTATTTGAGCTAAATTAGCCACCATCTCAGCGCTGTTTAGCCCTCGTTTCCGCAAGGTCTTGCCTAAACGGTAATGGTCGGTGCTGCAATTTTCACTGACAATACTTTTCTCTTGCGCATAACTATGAAAATCGTAATAACCTAATTCATCACGGCGACTAGGATCTTTGCGCCAAAAATCCTGGTGCAACACTTTATTTAATGCCAATGATGATAAATGACCACCACTGTGACCACGGCTTAATGCTTGCTGATAGGCCTTATCAACCGTTAAAGTGACGCTTTCAGTTGGTGCAATCGCGATCGCAGCATCTATAGCGTGAACCACTACAAATACCCACCCCTCGGTGTCACGCTTAACGGGAATATCGCTAGCAATATACAATTGCTGAGTTGCGATTTCGATTGCACCAACAACACAATCGACAACATTATAGTGTTGGTCTTGATAACACAATTGACCACGATCAGCAGGATGATCTGGCCAAATATGGCTCACTGGATGAAACGGTGTTTGTGCCGTTACTACCCATGTCGTTCCCTCTTTCTCACTCACAACACAAATAATTGTGGTGTCTATTTGCCACTGCTGTTGAGTGAAAACGACCTGAGTTGGTGTAATCGAGGTTGGCATCGCCATCGTTACTGTAATAGCTGACATGATATTTTCCTTATAAAAAAGCCCAACACTATGGTTGGGCTTTCACATCTAAAAACAACACACAATCGTCAAAAATTACTTTTTGCGATCATGTAATGCGTTGGTTAGACGCTTACGTTGACGCTCTTGAGAAACAGTCAACTTCTGCTTAGTTGTTTCAAATGGGTTTTCACTATTCTGGAATTGAATTCGAATAGGTGTACCCATCATTTCTAATGACTTACGGTAGTAGTTCATCAAGTAACGCTTGTAAGAACCAGGAAGGTCATTAACTTGGTTACCGTGAATCACAATAATCGGTGGGTTATAACCACCCGCATGGGCATACTTAAGTTTCACACGACGGCCACGAATCATTGGTGGCTGGTGATCATCTTGTGCCATTTGCATAATACGCGTTAGCAATGATGTGCTAATACGCTTAGTTGCTGACTTATACGCTTCAATAACTGATTCATATAAGTGACCAACACCCGTGCCATGCAATGCAGAAATAAAGTGAATACGCGCAAAGTCAACAAAACCAAGACGACGATCAAGTTCAGATTTAACGCGATCTTTAACGTCGTTATCTAAACCATCCCACTTATTAATTGCAATCACTAATGAGCGACCAGAGTTCAGAACAAAACCAAGTAGGCTTAGATCCTGATCTGAAATATTTTCACGCGCATCAATAACTAACAATACAACGTTAGCATCTTCGATAGCTTTCAATGTTTGAATAACAGAAAACTTCTCAACGGCCATGCTCATATTCTTACGACGACGAACACCTGCAGTATCAATCAATACGTATTCTTGACCATCACGTTCCATTGGAATGTAAATAGAGTCACGTGTTGTTCCCGGCATATCGTAAACAACAACGCGCTCTTCACCAAGAATACGGTTAGTTAGGGTTGATTTACCCACATTAGGACGACCAATGATAGCCATCTTAATTGGTTGTTCTTGTAGACGTTTATACGCAGCTTCAGCATCTTCTTCAGAAAGGTTTGCTTTCTCAATGTCTGCAACTGAAGTTAAATCTTCAAGAGTAAATTCACCATTTTCACCGTCTTCACCATTTTCAGCTGCTAACTCTGCGTTTAATTTATCAGAGAATGGTGCTAATGCGCGTTCCATGAGTGCTGTAACACCACGGTTTTGGGTTGCTGCAATTTGGAACATCGCATCAACACCTAAGCGCCAAAACTCAGCACATGCAGTATCAGGGTCAATACCATCAACTTTGTTAACCACTAAAAATGTTGGTTTTTCACGGCTACGTAGGTGCTTTGCAATTGCTTCATCAGCCGATGTTAATCCCGCACGGCCATCAACCAAGAACAGTACAACGTCTGCTTCTTCGATTGCCGCTAATGACTGTTCAGCCATTTTAGTTTCAACACCTTCCTCTGTGCCATCAATACCACCGGTATCAATAACAATAAATTCGTGCTCTTCTAACTCAGCTCTACCGTATTTACGATCCCTAGTTAAACCAGGAAAGTCTGCAACTAGTGCATCCCTCGTGCGAGTAAGACGATTGAATAACGTCGATTTACCCACGTTTGGGCGCCCGACAAGGGCAACAACAGGAATCATAATTACCTCTTACTTTTCAAAGTCTTGATTGACATTTTACCGTTCATTCTTGCCTCAAATAAGCATAATTACTTATCTTCATCCGACAATAATATACACAACGGATATAACAACAACGGCTCCAACTGCATAAGACAGCTGGAGCCGACAAATTAATCTAGCGACAGTATACCGACTTATTTCGATATTTGCATTTTGTTGATTTCGCCATCACGAGTAACAACAATGAAACCATTGTTATCAAGCGCAACTGGCGGAACCGCAATTCCGCTACCATCAATCGATTCTTGTGAAACAAATTCACCTGATTGGGTATCTAACCAATGCAGGTATCCTTCCGCATCACCCGTTACTAAGTAGCCATCAATCACTGCTGGCGCACTCAGTTGGCGATACTGAAGGTCTTTGTTTTGCCATAGTTCAGTACCGCTACGGGCATCAACTGCGACAATATGATCTTTCGACGTTACAAGGAACAATTCATTACCATCAACCACAAAATTTGTTGCTGATGAATAATTACGTTTCCACGCAATTTGACCACTACGAAGATCAATCGATACTAATGAACCATTATAGCCGATCGCGTATAAGCGATCGCCAGCAATCACTGGAGCAGCATCAACATCAACTAAACGATCAATTTCAGTTGAACCTTTAGGCGTTGAGATTGTTTGCTGCCATAGCACTTGGCCATTATTTAAAATAGCACCTTCTAAGCGACCATTTGATAGGCCCCAGAACACACCACCAGCAATAGCAACCGGTGAGCTAGTACCACGTAATGTTAAGGTTGGTATCTCATTGCTGATTTGCCATTTGCTTTTACCGGTATCTGCATTCAGTGCTTGTAACACACCGCTACTGGTATTAACGACCACAATACCACTATCAACTAATGGTTTTGATAGCACTTCACCTGCAACTTTAGCGCGCCAAACTTCTTTACCGGTTTCAGCATCTAATGCAATAACATCTGCATTTTCGGTACCCATGAAAATTTTTCCTTCAGCTAATACTAAGCCGCCAGAAATTTTAACAGGAGTATCCTTTTCTAAGTCGTTTTCCCATAACACTTTACCGTTACTAGGATTCAAAGCCTCAACCAAACCATTACGATCGGCAACAAAGACTTTATTCTGACTAACAACAGGAGTCAGTTTTGAATAGTAGCCAGAAACGCCATCACCAACACTGCGACTCCAATCGGTCTTGGGTGTGAAGGTATTATCTACTTTTGGCAATGGTGCCATATGAATAGAATCAACTTCACTCGCACACCCCGATAGTACGCTCACAGCAACTGCTACGGCTAAAGCTCGTTTTAACACCTTATGCATCATGTCCGCCTTATTGAGCTAAGTCATTAAGCTTCATTTGCAATGCTGGTGATGAACCATCTTGCTGAGCTTCTATATATGCTTCACGAGCCGCTGGAATATCGCCTTTTTGTAGCAAAATATCGCCACGTAATTCAGCAATATTTTCATTCCAGCTTGGAATCGTTACTTTTTTAAGTTCAGTTAAAGCTAGATCAAATTTTTGTTGTTGAGCGTAAATACGTGCTAGACGCGTTACAGCTAACGGTAAAATAGCGTTATCTTTAGTATTGTTAATTACCCAATTAAGTTGCGTAATTGCACCATCAAGATCGTTATTTTCAACTTGAACTTTCGCTAATTGTAATGCTGCAAGAACAGCGTATTGGCTGCCTTTGTTAGCTTCAATGAACGTTTGCGCTTCAGTGACAGCAGTTTTACTATTGTTGTCGAGAGCTGTAACTACTTGAGTATAGGAATCTGATGCTAAATGCTTCGCAGCATGGACTTCGGCCTGATAGTAACGCCAGCCTAATAGACCGCCTAAACCAATCACAGCGCCTAGAACAACGGCTTTGCCGTTATCTTGCCACCACGATTTTATCGCTTCAACCTGTTGTTCTTCTGTGGCGTACTCGTTCACTTCCTGTCCTCTCTTAAATCAACGCTGCCAATTTAGCGGCAACCTCGTCCTGTGCCATGGTTGTTTGTTCACCGCCATGGAGATCTTTAACCACAACCGTGTTTTGTGCAATTTCATTTTCACCAACAACCAGGGCAATGGCTGCACCTACGTTATCAGCACGTTTAAATTGCTTTTTAAAATTACCGCCACCAAAGTTAGACATAATGCGTAACTGTGGTAATTGGTTACGTAATTTTTCTGCAAGCAGCATACCAGCAGTTAATGTACCTTCACCGACAGTTACCATGTAAACATCCACTGCGCGACGTACATCATCTTGCTCTAGTGCTTCCATCAGTAAAACCAAGCGCTCAAGGCCCATCGCAAAACCGACTGATGAGGTTGCTTTACCGCCTAGTTGTTCAACTAGACCGTCGTAACGACCACCACCACATACTGTACCTTGCGCACCTAAGCTATCAGTGATCCACTCAAATACAGTACGGTTATAATAATCTAAACCACGTACAAGGCGCTCATTTACTTGGTATTTGATGCCAGCAGCGTCTAATAGTTCACATAATCCAGTAAAATGTTGCTGTGATTCTGGATCGAGGTACGCTGACAGCATTGGTGCATCAACAAGAATCTCTTGAATCGCTGGGTTTTTAGAGTCAAGTACACGCAATGGGTTAGTGTACATACGACGCTTAGCGTCTTCATCTAGTACATCCATATGCTGTTCAAGGAAAGCAATTAACGCGGTGCGGTATTCTGCACGTGCTTGCAGTGAACCAATAGAGTTTAACTCTAGACGAACATGCTCATTAATACCAAGTTCACGCCATAAACGAGCGGTCATCATGATCAATTCTGCATCAACATCAGGGCCATCAATACCAAACACTTCTACACCAACTTGGTGGAACTGACGGTAGCGACCTTTCTGTGGACGCTCATGACGGAACATTGGCCCCATGTACCATAAACGTTGTTCTTGATTGTAAAGTAGACCATTTTCGATACCAGCACGCACACAGCTTGCTGTACCTTCTGGACGTAATGTTAGGCTATCGCCATTACGATCATCAAAGGTATACATTTCTTTTTCAACAACATCAGTAACTTCACCGATTGCACGTTTAAACAAATGTGTCGACTCAACAATTGGCATACGGATTTCATTGTAACCATATGCACTGATCACTTGTTTAACTGTACCTTCGACTTTTTGCCAAAGTGGAGTTTGTGTTGGTAGGCAATCGTTCATGCCTCGAATTGCTTGAATTTGTTTCGCCACGATTATTCTCATTTTTCGATGGGGATTTAAATCGAATATATAATTTATTGCAGAAATAGTGAACCATGCTGCCACAATAACAGCATGGTTTTTACTATTTTATGTTATTGCGTAATATCAATACGATTGTTTAGGTCTAACATTGAGGCTTTTGCACGGATTTTAGCCTCAAGTTGGTCAATAACGTTATCGTTATCAAAGCGTTCTTTTTGACGAATACCGTCTTCATAGAAGGCACTTTTACGATTACCGCCAGCAATACCTAGATGCGAAGCTTCGGCTTCGCCAGGGCCATTAACCACACAGCCAATAATAGATACATCCATTGGCAGCACGATATCTTCTAAGCGTTGCTCTAATTCATTAACCGTCGCGATAACATCAAACTCTTGGCGTGAACAAGTTGGACAAGCAATAAAGTTAATGCCACGCGAGCGAATACGTAACGATTTTAAAATATCAAATCCTACTTTGATCTCTTCAACCGGATCTGCTGCTAATGAAATACGTAACGTATCACCAATACCTTCAGCTAATAGCATTCCTAGACCTACCGCTGATTTCACCGAACCTGCGCGTGCACCGCCCGCTTCAGTAATACCTAAATGCAATGGCTGAATAATTTGCTTCGCTAGAAGGCGGTAAGATTCAACCGCAAGAAATACATCAGAAGCTTTAACACTGACTTTGAATTGATCAAAGTTAAGACGATCTAAAATCTCTACATGGCGCATTGCTGATTCAACTAACGCAGCCGGTGTTGGCTCGCCGTATTTCTGTTGAATTTCTTTTTCTAACGAGCCGCCATTGACGCCAATTCGAATGGGAATATTGTTATCACGCGCACATTCAACCACTGAACGAATACGATCTTCACGACCAATATTACCTGGGTTAATACGCAAACAATCAACACCGTATTCAGCCACTTTCAATGCAATACGGTAATCAAAATGAATATCAGCAACCAAAGGAACATTGACTTGTTGTTTGATCAACTTAAACGCTTCAGCAGCATCCATCGTCGGTACAGAAACACGGACAATATCGGCACCTACTTTTTCTAGCGCTCGAATTTGAGCAACCGTAGCTTCAACATCTGTGGTACGGGTATTGGTCATCGACTGCACAGCAATCGGAGCGCCATCGCCAATAGGCACATTACCGACATAAATTCGGCTTGATTGGCGACGTATAATGGGTGATTCGTTATGCATGTTTATTATTCTCTATTACTACGGCAACGTTAACGTTACAGGTCGACCTGCCGGATAACGACTAAGATCGAAAGGTTGCCCTTTAATTTCTATTTTAACAGCGCTTGGTGCGCCAAGTCGTACTCGGAACGGCGCCTTACCATCAACAGCAAGTGTTTGACCGGCAGTCTTGAGACCACTTTCAAGGCGTTTACCATTTGCATCACGAATATCAATCCAGCAATCAGCAGCAAAGGTAAGCTGTAATGCCGGTGCTACTGCAACCTCTGCTGCTGCAGTCGGTGTTACTACCGCTGCCGTTGTCGCAGTGTCTGTCGTAACTGCAGCCACAGGTTTTATTGCTGTTATAGCCTCAGTTGCAGTCTCAGTTGCTGCTACTGGCGTCTGCACCGTATCGGTATTGATTGCAGCTGGTGTAACATTTGAAGTCGTAACATCTGTCGGCGTCACATCTGTCATTGTTGCATCGGTGGTCGCTGTGTCAGCCTTTACCGTCGCAGCAGATGGTTCAACCACAGTAGCTGTTTTTTCCGTTAGCGCTGGCGCTGCAATATTAGCCACATCCACCGCTGGTGTAAGATCGCGATCTAAATGACTATTTTGCCACCACCATACCGCCGTCACACCGACAAAAATCACTGCTAAAATCCATGTTAGCCCCATTATACGGCTATCATGCGCTTCACGGTTAGTGCGGCGTGAGAAACTTTGCATTTCTTGTGCTTTCGGCTTTGAGTGACCATAATCGTCAAGTAAACCGACCACAGCAACGTCATCTAAACCAACATACTTTGCATACGATCTCACATACCCGCGAGTAAATGTCGATATCTTCTCACTATCAAAGCTGTTACTTTCAATATCATTGATAACAGATAACCGCAGCCGTAATCGGTTAGCGATATCTGTTTGCGAGTAACCTAGTTGTTCGCGCGCTTGGCGAAGCATATCGCCCGGTCGTGCAACATTGTTTGGTTGAGGTGAATCGTTATGTTCAGTATTCATTGGCTAGATAATTCTGATATTGCTGAGAATCAGGGAATTGTTCTTTTAATAAGTTAGCGTATTTAGTGACCAAAGTTAACCGTCCAGTCTGGTTTTCTAACTGAATAAGTAATAGCAAACTATTTGCTGTATACCCATATCGCTTATTAAATTTAAACAACAGCACACGAGCGTCTTTGTAATTATTAGCGTCTAATTGTAGTCGTGCCAGTTGTAACATTGATTTCGGACGATATGGATCATGAGAAAGTGCTTTTTCAAAATAATCTATCGCTTGTAAGTCATTGCCTTGTTTATCACTACATAAACCTGCATTTTCATAACTTGCCGAAATAAGGTAATAGTAAGGTTGATCGATAGCTTTAACAAAAGCACTGATGGCTTCGTCATAACGCCCTTCGCTACATAAAAACACCCCGTAATTATTCAGTACATCACCATTTTTTGGTGAGTCCTTTAGGGCCTTTTTATACATTTTTTCAGCAGCAGCGTTTTCACCTACCTTTTGATAATAATAGGCCATAGCATTTTGGACACGATAATAATCTGGCGCATAGTCTAATGCTTGTTCCAGATTTTCACGGGCACGTTGCCATTGGCCTACTTTTAAATAACTTAACCCCAATGTCATGCGGGCTTCTGCCGCATCAATGGCATTGAATTGTTCAGCGTTATTTTCTACTTCCACAGTGGCACAGCCGGCCAACAGCAAACAAGAAAATAATGGATAATGCATCCATCGTATCATTTTTACTCACCTTAACATCCATGTTAAACCGCGAAGAAATTATAATCGCTAATCTAATTTAGAGGGTTTTCACTGCAATAGGTTCACCCACTGGTAATTTAGCTTGAGTGCGTTTAGTTCGATCAATAACATCCCCCACTAACTGGCCACACGCTGCATCAATATCATCACCACGCGTTTTACGTACAGTTACTGTGTAATCATACTCCATTAGCGTTTTCATAAAGCGATCTATACGTGAATTACTAGGTTTTTTATACGGAGATCCCGGATATGGGTTAAATGGAATCAAGTTAATCTTCGCTGGTGTGTCTTTTAATAGACGACCTAACTGACGTGCATGCTCCATATCATCGTTGACATGATCAAGCAGCACGTATTCAATCGTTACACGACCGCGGTTAGCATTGGTTGAATTAACGTAACGACGCACAGCATCAAGAAACGTTTCAATATCCCAACGATCATTAATTGGCATAATTTGCGAACGTAATTCATCGGTTGGCGCATGCAATGAAATAGCCAGTGCAACGTCAATGGTACCGATCATTTGTTCTAGGCCAGAAACCACACCAGAGGTTGATACGGTAACGCGACGCTTAGACAAACCAAAACCTAAATCATCAAGCATAATTTCTAATGCTGGAATTAAGTTTTTCATGTTCAGTAATGGCTCACCCATGCCCATCATTACAATATTAGTAATAGGACGACGACCGGTTTCTTTTTGCAAACCGATCTCTTTTGATGCACGCCATACCTGACCAATAATCTCAGATACACGTAGATTACGGTTAAAGCCTTGTTGGCCCGTTGAACAGAATTTACACTCTAACGCACAACCTACTTGCGAAGACACACATAAGGTCGCACGATCTTCATCAGGAATATAAACGGTTTCTACGTCTTGATCACCAACACGCATTGCCCATTTGATAGTGCCATCATTTGAGTACTGCGCATTAGAAACTTCAGGTGCACGAATTTCAGCAACACGCTGTAATTTTTCGCGCAACTTTTTATTGATATTGTTCATTTGCTCAAAGTCATCACAACCGAAATGATAGATCCATTTCATTACCTGATCTGCTCGGAACGGCTTTTCATTTAGCTCTTCGGCAAAGTATTTACGCAGACCTTTGCGATCGAAATCCAGCAGATTAATTTTGACAGTTGTCATCGGTTGGTGCCTCACTAAAAATGACTATTGCTGCGCCTTTATAACTCGGAGATCTGCAATTGGCAGTCTCATCATAGCTATCAGGGTTTAAGGCGCGAAATTGTACAGCCTTTAGGCGCGGGTTTCCACCTGTTCACTATAGGGTTATTTTAGCGGTTATCACTATCTTGGCGCATAAAATAACAAAGGGAAGCCTGAGCCTCCCTTTAGTATTTGGTTTTGCTTATTTTTTCATCACAACGCAATCATTAACTGCGAGGACATAATTCATCAGCGGCAAAAAAGTAGCCAATTTCACGTTCAGCCGATACTGGGCTATCTGAGCCATGGACCGAATTATAACGTAAGCTAATAGCAAAATCGGCACGAATAGTCCCGCATGCTGCTTCTTGAGGATTGGTTTTCCCCATGAGCTCTCGATAACGAACAATGGCATCTTCGCCTTCTAGCACTTGCACCATCACCGGGCCAGATGTCATAAAATCAACTAATTCGTCAAAAAAAGGCTTACCTTCATGTTCAGCATAAAAGCCTTGAGCTTGCTCTTTTGTTAGCTGTAACATTTTGGCTGCTACAATTTTCAAACCCGCATTTTCGAAACGTTGATAAATAGCGCCAATTAAATTTCGTTTAACAGCATCCGGCTTTACGATTGAAAAAGTTTTTTCTATTGTCATTATTATAGTTTCCTTTTGAGTCTAGTTGCCGTCCATTTAGTTAGTATCTACTGATAGGCCGCATTAGTTTACAATAGTAATCCTGCGATATTAGCAATACCCAAGCCAGTTGCACCGACAGCCCAACGTGGATCAGCGCTATCACGATAACATGCTGCTAGATCGAAATGAATCCAACGACTATTATCGGTATCAACAAAGCGCGATAAAAATCCAGCTGCATTGGATGCTCCCCCCATACCGCCACCTTTCTGAACGCGACTATTGGCAGTATCTGCAAATGCAGACGGACAATAATCTTGATGCCACTTTTCAAGCGGTAATGGCCACGCAGGTTCATTGACTAATTCTGATAGCTGTTGAGCACGGGCTAACAATGCTTTATCAAAACCAAATATCGCATTGTAGTCACTACCTACCGCCATCATTGCCGCGCCAGTTAACGTTGCTGCATCAATGATTAATGGAGCTTTGGTTGCCGAAGCAAGCAATAAGCCATCGGCTAACACTAATCGCCCTTCAGCATCAGTATTTACGATTTCAACAGATACTCCATTGTTATACGTTAACACATCACCAAGCTTATAAGCATCGCCTGACACCATATTTTCAGCACAACAAAGAATAAGTTTTAC
The DNA here is from genome assembly GCF_900185615.1 of Photobacterium malacitanum. Taxonomy (GTDB): domain Bacteria; phylum Pseudomonadota; class Gammaproteobacteria; order Enterobacterales; family Vibrionaceae; genus Photobacterium; species Photobacterium malacitanum. Next base: position 64,471 of record NZ_FYAK01000012.1, on the reverse strand, counting down.
CCGTTGAGCTAAACCTTGTGCAATCGCGTATCCTAACGCAGCAGTAACCGTTGCCGCGCCTCCCATGTCACATTTCATACTGACCATGCCTGCACTTGGCTTGAGGCTGTAACCACCTGAATCAAAGGTGATCCCCTTACCGACCAAACAAGCACTAATGGGGGCATCTGGATTACCAGTAGGGTTATAGTCAAGCTCTAACAACACCGGTGGGTGCTGACTACCACGACCAACACTATGAATACCAATCCAACCGTCAGCGAGTAATTCATCACCCACAATCATCTGTGTACTGATATGATCACCACCAATATCCGTTAAAAACTGCACCGCTGCTTGAGCTAATTTTTGTGGATAAATGCTATCAGGACCAGTATTAATCAAGGTTCGCGCCCAGTCATGGCTATGTCGACGCGCATTTAACAGTTCAAGTTCATCTTCATCAATCGATGCCCACTGGATCGTGACGTTATCCATCGTTGCCGCAAAACCGCAATAAAATGCCCATTGACGTTCATAGTTCCAACCATCACCTTTTAAGCTCACAGCAGTGATAGATTGGGTCTGAATTTGACGTCCTGCTTGCTGAATTCGACGTAAACTAAAGGTATCACCATAATGCACAGTGACACTGTCAGTTTGGTAACTGATTAAGGCATTAATACCCCAAGGAGCACGTGCGGGCTCTTTTGATAAATTTACTGTCAACATTATTGATAACCTCTTGTTTTATTTATAGTCTATATTTTTCATTTGACGTAATTTAAATATAAAAAAAGCCCTCTTAAACGCTTTAAGAAGGCTTTTTATTAGTAAAATAATTATTGCGCTAGAATGCGGGCCAATGTTTTAACCCCCATTCCGGTTGCGCCTGCTGCCCATTGGTCATTAGCGCTCTTACGGAAAGTACCACTAGCATCAATGTGCATCCAACCTTGTTGATAATTTTCAACAAAATAAGATAAGAATGCTGCAGCTGTACTTGCTCCAGGCATAAAGTCACCGCTTGATATATTAGCTAAATCCGCAAAATTCGATGGCAACATATTACGATGAATTTCAGCCAATGGTAGTGGCCACATGCCTTCACCTTCTTGTGCTGCTGCCGCTAATGCTTGGCGCGATAAGTCTTGATCAAAACTCAATAATGCATGGTAGTCATTGCCCAACGCCATTTTGGCAGAGCCCGTTAACGTCGCACAATCAATGATCAACTCAGGATGCTGGCTATTGGCGTACATTAAACCATCAGCTAACACTAATCGGCCTTCAGCATCGGTATTAAGTACTTCAACTGTTTTTCCGTTTTTATACTTAATGATATCGCCAAGTTTTAATGCACGACCTGAAATCATGTTCTCAGCACAACATAAAACCAGTTTAATTCGCTTATTAAGCCCACGCGCCATCGCTAATGCTAGGCCACCTGTTGCTAATGCTGCGCCGCCCATATCCGCTTTCATTGCAGTCATACCCGCCGAAGGCTTAATGCTGTAGCCACCAGAATCAAAGGTAATACCTTTACCAACAATACAAGCAAACACTGGTGCATTTGCATCACCGGTTGGGTTGTAATCTAAACGTAGCATCGCTGGACGGTGATCAGAACCACGGCCAACAGCATGAATACCATGCCAACCTTCATCTAATAAATCGTTACCTTTAACAATTTTATAGGTCACATGTTCAGGGGCTAATGATTTGATAAATTCACCAGCACGTGCAGCTAATTGTGAAGGCGCAACCACATCTGCCGGTTGGTTAATAATATCGCACACCCAATTAATGGTTTTAATCCGTGCTTGTAATTCCGCTTCATCAAGCGCTGATAAGGTTGGCCACAGCACAGTATTATCTGCTTTAGGATTGCGGTAGCCTTGTAAGAACGCCCAAATCGCGTCTAAACCCCATGCCATACCCGTTAAATTAACCGCTTTAATGCCTTGTGCATCCAACCGACGACCAGCACGTTGAATATCGCCTAAAAGATCGTTGGTAGTAACATGGATCACACAGCCTTCAGCACCAAAACTAATTAACGCATTGGTTCCCCACTGTGAACCTGCTGCTTGATGAGAAAGACCCACCGCCATTATGCTAGACATTGATACGCTCCTTGATAAATACCACACAGCCAAAGCAATGAAACAAAGCTGATTACTGCGTTGTTGTTATTCTACTTTTGTTGCTAATAAGACTATGCTTATCACCCCAGAGAGGCAACTATAAAACAGAGTTTTCGGTATTGTGATTATTGCTCGTCAATCCAACACATTTGTACTGCTTCTAAAATCTTTTCATTGCAGTGATCAATATCATCGTCAAATTCATCTAAAGCAATGATCCACTCACGAAGATCGGTAAAGCGAACTTGGGTTGGATCAACATCAGGATGACGTTCAATTAATTCAATCGCAATATCACGCGAATCAATCCATTGTAAACTCATAATAAACCCTCATTTTTGAATACAATTAACAAATTAACTTAACTAGCACTTAAATAAATAGCCATAAGCCTAATCAACAGCTAAAAAAATAGGCCACCATGATGGCGACCTATTTAGCTATTTTGATTAATGTGCTTCAGAAGCAAGGTTGACGGTATAGCGTGGAATATCAACCACTAAATCATCATCTGCTACACGAGCTTGACAACTTAATCGAGATTCAGGCTCAAGTCCCCATGCCTTATCAAGCATGTCATCTTCAAGTTCATCGCTCTCATTTAGAGAGTCAAAGCCTTCACGAACAACGACATGGCATGTCGTACATGCACAAGACTTTTCACACGCATGCTCAATTTCAATGCCATTGCGCAATGCAACATCTAGAATCGTTTCACCAGATTGTGCTTCTAAAACAGCACCGTCAGGGCAATGTTCTTCATTGGGTAAAATTATAATCTTAGGCATGCCTAAACCTCATCAATAGACTGACCAGCGAGTGCTTGACGAATAGATTGATCCATTCGGCGTGACGCAAATTCTTGGCTGGCCTTATCAGTTTTCTTAATTCCTGCTTCAATTGCACGAGTATCTCCACTCTGACGTAATTGAACCAGTTCCATCATTACAGTTTCTAACTCATCACGCTCTTGAACGCTTAATAAGGTTTCACCATCAGCAGCCAATGCAGCGATTAAGCCTTCAAGTACACGATCGGCTTCAACCTGTTGTTCCGCTAATGCACGTGCATCTTTATCATCTTGAGCAAATGTCATTGAATCACGTAGCATGGTTGCTATTTCATCATCAGAAAGACCATACGATGGCTTCACTTGAATTGATGATTGCACGCCACTGCTTTTTTCCATTGCCGTTACCGACAACAAGCCATCCGCATCGACTTGATACGTAACACGAATATGAGCTGCACCTGCCGCCATTGGTGGAATACCACGCAAGGTAAATCGCGCTAATGAACGGCAATCAGCTACCATTTCACGCTCACCTTGAACAATATGGACCGACATCGCTGTTTGGCCATCTTTAAAGGTGGTAAATTCTTGCGCACGTGCAACGGGCAAGGTAGTGTTACGCGGAATAATTTTCTCAATCATGCCACCCATGGTTTCAATGCCTAATGACAATGGAATCACATCAAGTAGTAGCATCTCTGCGTCAGGTTTATTACCCACCAGAATATCAGCTTGAATAGCCGCACCAATCGCAACCACCTGATCAGGGTCAATTGAGGTTAATGGTGCTTTACCAAAGAAACTGCCGACTAATTCACGCACTAACGGCACTCGAGTAGAGCCACCAACCATCACAGTTTCAATCACATCATCAATAGTGATATCAGCATCTTTTAGCGCACGGCGACATGCAAATAAGGTTTTCTTAATTAATGGCGTAACTAGCGTATTAAATTGCTCACGAGTGATATTTCCCTGCCAGCCTAGTACATTGATGGCCACGCTATCAGCATCACTCAAGGCTACTTTCGCTTGTTGAGCGGCATCGTGCAATTCACGACGCTGCTGCGGGGTTAATACTGCCGTTAACTGAGCTTGAGCTAATATCCAGTCAGCAACCAGCTGATCAAGATCATCGCCACCTAATGCAGAATCACCGCCGGTTGCTAATACTTCAAATACGCCTTTTGACAGACGTAAAATCGAAATATCAAAGGTGCCACCACCGAGATCATAAACGGCAATAACCCCTTCTTGACCGGAATCAAGACCATAAGCGATGGCTGCCGCTGTTGGTTCATTAAGTAAGCGCAAAACATTTAAATTGGCTAACTTAGCCGCATCTTTTGTGCCCGCTCGCTGAGCATCATCAAAATAAGCCGGCACGGTGATCACAACACCGTCAAGATCGCCACCTAAGCTTTCTACTGCACGCTGACTTAATGATTTTAAAATTTCAGCAGAGATTTGTACCGGGTTCATCGCACCTTGGCGAGTCACTAATTGCGGTAAGCCATTTTCTGATGCGGTAAATTGATAAGGTAATTGCGGATAACGCTGCTCAATATCTGCCAATGAACGTCCCATAAGACGTTTCACTGATAAAATAGTATTGACAGGATCACGTTGTGCATACGCACGCGCAGCATCTCCTGTTAACACATGTTTGTCAGTATAGTGAACCACTGAGGGTAAAATTGAACGTCCTTCAGCATCTTTTAATGTTTCTGCAACGCCACTACGGACAGTTGCCACTAATGAGTTTGTCGTCCCTAAATCAATGCCAACGGCTAGTTTTTGTTGATGCGGGGCTGCACTTTGACCGGGTTCAGAAATCTGTAAAAATGCCATTATCGTTCCTGTCTAAATAACGCAAGTTGATGATTAGTCAAATAATGATTCTTCAAGACGTTCGACTTCATCACGCAACTTAACAATAAACTTTAACTTACGTACTGCATCAGCAGCTTCTAACCAATTTTCTTGATTGAGCAATTGTGCCAGCTTCTGTAACTGTTGTTGATACATAATTGTGGCTTGTTGTTCAAAATCGACTAATGCAGATTCTGGATCAGCACACTCAGAAATCGCTTCTAACGCTTCACGCAGTTCCATTTGCTGCATTAAGAAATCCATATCTTGCAGTGTCTTTTGCTCACCACGAATATCTTCATCGCGTTCAGAAAGCATATATTCAGCACGAGAGACAGGATTTTTTAGCGTTTGAAAGGCATCGTTAATCTGGGCTGCTTTTTGTACCGACAATAATCGATCACGTTCGGATGCCGTTGCAAAATTATCCGGATGCAATCGACGTTGTAACTCTCGGAATTGTGTTGCTAATAAACCGCTATCAATATCAAACTGAAACGGTAATCCAAATAATTCGAAATGATTCATAATCGCAACCATATATAAAAAATAAACCTGACAACTCACGCGCCAGAATGGCGGCCAGCAGTCAGGTTTAATAAAACACTATGCGCAATTACACGTTGAAGCTTTCACCACAACCACATTCGCTAGACACGTTAGGGTTATTAAATTTAAAGCCTTCATTAAGACCTTCTTTGGCAAAATCAAGCTCGGTACCATCTAAGTAAACCAAGCTTTTGGCATCAACGATAATTTTTACGCCTTGCTCTTCAAAGACCTGATCCCCTTCGTCAAGGTTATCAACGAACTCAAGGATATACGCCATACCCGAACATCCTGAAGTGCGAACTCCGAGGCGCAAACCGATGCCTTTACCGCGGTTAGCTAAAAAACTCGATACGCGACTTGCAGCCGCTTCAGTGATAGTAATGGCCATACTTCAAACCTCAGAATTATTTTTGTTCGTGTTTCTTCTTATAATCGCTAACTGCTGCTTTAATTGCATCTTCTGCAAGAATTGAACAGTGAACCTTAACTGGCGGTAACTCAAGCTCTTCTGCAATTGCAGAGTTCTTAATTGATGCCGCTTCGTCTAATGTTTTACCTTTCACCCACTCGGTGATCAGTGAACTTGATGCGATAGCAGAACCACAACCGTAAGTTTTAAACTTTGCATCTTCAATGATGCCTTCTTCAGTCACTTTGATCTGAAGTTTCATTACATCGCCACAGGCTGGTGCACCCACCATACCGCTACCAATGTTTTTATCGTCGTTGTCAAATGAACCCACGTTACGCGGATTTTCATAATGATCGATGACTTTTTCACTATATGCCATGATAAATTCCCTCGAATAATGTCTAACCGCAGATTAGTGGTGCGCCCACTCAACCGTATCTAAATCAATGCCGTCTTTGAACATATCCCAAAGAGGTGACATTGCACGTAGCTTGTCGACTGCTTGTTTAATTTGAACTACAGCGTAATCAATTTCTTCAGCCGTTGTGAAACGACCAAAAGAGAAACGGATTGAACTATGTGCTAGTTCATCATTTAGACCTAATGCACGTAGTACATAAGACGGCTCTAAGCTCGCAGATGTACATGCAGAGCCCGATGATACTGCAAGATCTTTCAATGCCATTAATAATGACTCGCCTTCAACAAACGCAAAACTGATGTTTAGGTTGTTGGGAATACGATGCTCAATATCACCATTGATAGACATCTCTTCGATACCTTCAAGGCCTTTTAGCAAACGCTCACGCATATCAACAGCGTGTTGGTAATCTTGTGCCATTTCTAGCTTAGCGATACGGAATGCTTCACCCATACCCACAATTTGGTGGGTTGGTAATGTACCAGAACGGAAACCACGCTCATGACCGCCACCGTGCATTTGTGCTTCAAGACGAATACGAGGCTTACGACGTACATATAATGCACCAATGCCTTTAGGACCGTAAATCTTGTGCGCAGAAAAGGAAATTAGGTCGACTTTCATTGCTTGTACATCAATCGGCAGCTTACCTGCAGATTGTGCCGCATCAACATGGAAAATTGTCTTGTTTTCACGACAAATTTCACCAATAGCTGCGATATCTTGCACAACACCAATTTCGTTGTTCACATGCATAATGGAAACCAACACAGTATCTTCACGCATTGCGTCGCGTAGTTTTGCCAAATCGATAAGACCATTTGACTCAGGCTCAAGGTAAGTTACCTCATAACCTTCACGCTCTAACTGACGACATGGGTCAAGAACCGCTTTATGCTCGGTTTTGCATGTAATAACGTGCTTACCTTTCTTGTTATAGAAGTGAGCAGCACCTTTAATTGCAAGGTTATCAGATTCTGTTGCACCCGAAGTGAATACAATTTCACGGGGATCGGCATTGATTAACTCAGCAATATACTCACGAGCAGTATCAACCGCTTCTTCCGCTTGCCAGCCATAACGGTGTGAACGTGACGCTGGATTACCAAACGTACCATCCATTGTTAAACACTGAACCATTTTTTCAGCAACACGAGGATCTACCGGGCAAGTTGCAGAGTAATCAAAATATATTGGCAGTTTCATTTTCTTCTCCGAAAACACGAACGTCAGGTCTCTAGGAGCGGACATCGACACCGATAGGGGCGCTGTCGTGTGATTTTTTATTTGCAAATGATGTTTTGTTATTACTTTGTAGGATTATATCCTGACGATCGGCAATTATTTGTACATCATTATCCTTCATCAACTCACCGAGAGTGATGTTATTTAAAAATCCGCTGATACGATCACTAAGATCATGCCATAAGGTATGAGTTAAACAACGCACACCACCTTGGCAGCCACCTTTACCTTGACATTTAGTGGCATCAACTGATTCATCAACTGCTGCGATAATCATACCAACAGCAATATTGGCGGCATCTTCACCAAGGCGATAACCACCACCTGGACCGCGAACACTTGTTACTAGGCCCGCTTTACGAAGACGCGAAAAGAGTTGTTCTAGGTAGGACAGTGAGATCCCTTGACGTTCTGAAATATCAGCCAACGGTACTGGTCCATTATGTGAATGCAATGCTACATCTAACATTGCTGTCACTGCGTATCTTCCTTTTGAAGTCAACTTCATAACATGGCTACCTACTTGAATTTATAGAGGCAGTCTCTCATACCTGACTATTTTGGTCAAGTATTTAACCCACTAAAACAGTAGGTCTTTCGCGAACTTGCAAAAGCGGTTATTTATTGTTCTTTTCTAAGGTTTCAATCGTCTTTTCTACTGACGATAAAATGCCGCGTAAAATATTTAACTCTTGTTGCTCAGGACGAGTGCGAGTAAACATACGACGTAATTTAACCATCACCATACCGGGATGATTTTTATTAATAAATCGCGTTTGAGTGGTCACTTTTTCAAGATGCTGATAAAACCGCTCTAATTCCTCAGCACGAGGATATTCATCAACAATCGCTGTAGATTGATGCTTAGTCGCATCAAGGTATGCCATACGAACTTCATAAGTTACTGTTTGCACAGCCATCGCAAGGTTCAACGAACTATATTCAGGGTTAGCTGGAATATAAACATGGCAATGACATTTTTGTAATTCTTCATTCGTCAGGCCAGTACGCTCACGACCAAATAAAATCGCAACAGGATGCTGTTCAGATTCTGCAATAACTTTAATGCCATTTTCGCGAGGGTCTAATTGCGGCCACTCTAAGGTGCGAGAACGTGCGCTTGAGCCAACAACCAACCCGCAATCAGCAACGGCTTCATCTAATGTTTTTACAATTTTAGCGTTCTTAACCACATCAGCGGCACCGGCAGCTAAAGCAATTGTATGACTATCAATTTCGCAAGCGGGATCAACAAGAACAAGGTTAGTTAACCCCATCACTTTCATTGCGCGAGCTGCAGAACCGATATTTCCAGGATGTGACGTGCCAATGAGGACAACGCGAATTTTATCTAACATGATGTCGCTATATTCCAGTCTAATTTAACGCTCAGAGATAGTAGCACAGCCATAACAAAAATGAAGAAAACATGTCTATTTGATGATTGTTATTAGCCATTACCGTCATCAATAAATAAAATACCGTCATTATTTATTTTTTCAGCACTGACTAACGTCGAAAAAATAACCACTTCCTTTTTTTTATAGCTCTGTTATACTCGCCGCCGCTTTTTAGTTCTTTAACATCCGTTGGGAAAATCCTATGCATCCGATGCTTAATATTGCCATTCGCGCTGTGCGAAAGGCTGGTGACCATGTCATTAAATCTCTAGAAAAACCTCAAGCTATTGAGGTTGCTAATAAAGGTAATGATGTTGTTACCAATATCGATCATGAAGCAGAAGCTATCATCATCGAGACAATCCTAAAAGCTTACCCTGATCACTGCATCGTTGCAGCTGAGTCTGGTACGAAAGAAGGACGTGACAAAGAGTGTCAGTGGATTATTGACCCAGTGGATGGCACCAAGAACTTCGTTCGCGGTTACCCTCACTATGCAGTTTCTATCGCACTACGTATGCGTGGTCGTACAGAAGTTGCTGCAGTTTACGACCCAGCTCGTAACGAACTATTCACGGCTACTCGTGGTGCAGGCGCACAACTTAATAGCCTACGTCTACGTGCATCTCAGCCACGTGATCTAACAGGTACTGTGTTAGCAACAGGTCTTCCTTTTGCTGCTAAACAACACGCTGAAAGCTACCTAAAAATCCAAAATGCTTTATTTGTAGAATGTGATGACATGCGTCAATCAGGTTGTACTGCATTGGATCTTTGTTACCTAGCTGCTGGCCGTGTTGACGGTGTATTCAAGTTAGGCCAAAAGCCTTGGGAACTTGCTGCTGGTGAATTAATCGCGCGTGAAGCTGGTGCTATCTGTGCTGACTTTACGGGTAATACTAACTACCTAACAACTGGCAACATTGTTGCTGGTAACGCACGTGTAGTTAAGCCAATGCTTGCTAAAATCCGTGAATTCGGTAGCGACGCTCTGGCTAAGTAATCATTGATTACAACCCGCTAAATAAAAACGCCCTGCTGATATTAACAGCAGGGCGTTTTTTGTTGCCCATAAAAAACGGAGTCCGCAGACTCCGTATAATAAATGATGACGTTACCGATAGTAGCAACTACTTACGGTTATGGCATCGCATCAATTTCTTCACCTTCTTTATCTAATGGTGTCGGCATTAAGTGCTCACGGGTGATGCCCAATTTAAGCGCTAATGCAGATGCAACATAGATTGAAGAGTAAGTACCGACAGTAATACCAATCAATAATGCTAATGCAAACCCTTGAATCATTGCGCCGCCTTTTAAGAACAACGCAATAACAACAAACAAGGTGGTACTGGAAGTAATTAATGTTCGGCTCAATGTTTGAGAAAGTGAGCTGTTCATAATTTCTTCAGCAGTTTGCTTACGCATCTTACGGAAGTTTTCTCGAATACGGTCAAATACCACGATAGTATCGTTAAGTGAATAACCCACTACTGTTAGCAATGCTGCCACAATAGTTAAATCAACTTCAATTTGTAGAATCGAGAAAATACCAACGGTAATGATAATATCGTGTGCCAATGACAGTACCGCACCTGCGGCTAAACGCCATTCAAAACGCACTGATACATAAAGCAGAATACAAAGAAGTGCAATTAAAATTGCCAAACCGCCCGCTTCTGCTAATTCATCACCAACATTGGGACCGACAAATTCCACTCGGCGCATTTCAACTTGCTGACCTGTTCCAGTTTTTAGAGCATCAATGATCTGGTTACCCAGAACTTCGCCTTTAATTCCTTCACGAGGTTGCAATCGCACCATCACATCACGCGCAGTACCAAAGTTCTGCACGATAGCATCGCCAAAACCTGATTTTGCCAATGACTCTCGAATTAACGGTAAATCAGCAGGCTCTTTAAAGCTTACTTCAATCAGCGTACCGCCAGTAAAATCTAAGCCCCAATTCAAGCCTTTGGTTGATATTGTCGCAATAGAAGCTGTAATCATTATTAACGAAAAAACAAACGCTAATTTTGACCAACGCATAAAATCGGTAACTTTATCGCTATTCAATAACTGTTTCATTTATGCGTCCTCCTAGATTGACAACTTATCTATGCGTTTACCGCCATAGATTAAGTTAACCACAGCACGAGTACCGACAATCGCAGTAAACATCGAGGTTAAAATACCGATCGATAATGTCACTGCAAAACCTTTAATTGCACCAGTACCGACAGCAAACAAAATAATTGCCGTCATTAGAGTGGTGATGTTGGCATCAGCAATGGTACTAAACGCATTGGCATAACCTTGTTGAATCGCTTGCTGAGGGCTTCGACCTTCACGTAATTCTTCACGAATACGTTCAAAGATCAGCACGTTAGCATCGACGGCCATACCGACGGTTAATACAATACCAGCAATGCCTGGCAAGGTCATGGTTGCGCCAGGAATCATCGACATTACACCAATAATCAATACCAGATTCATCATCAGTGCTAAGTTGGCAATTAAGCCAAAGCCACGGTAGTACAATAAGGTAAATAGCATTACTGCAACCATACCCCAAATACATGCCTGAATACCCATATCGATATTTTGTTGACCCATAGATGGACCAATTGTACGTTCTTCAACGATCGAAATAGGCGCGATCAAAGCACCAGCACGTAACAATAACGCAAGGTTATGTGCTTCCGGTTGAGAATCAATACCTGTAATACGGAAGTTACGTCCAAGTGCCGTTTGAATCGTCGCTTGGTTGATTACTTCTTCGTGCTTTTCAAGTATGACCTTACCTTCAGGTGTACGATCACCGCTGTCTTTGTACTCAGTAAAGACTGTCGCCATTAATTTGCCGACATTATTACGTGAGAACGCCGTCATTTTGCTGCCGCCTTCAGTATCTAGCGAAATATTCACCTGTGGGCGACCATATTCATCTGCACTTGAAGTCGCATCTGTAATATGAGAACCCGCTAGAATAACGCGTTTTTTCAATACTGCTGGACGACCATCACGGGTCATCTTCACTTCACTGCCCGCAGGTACTCGCCCTGCAGCTGCAGCACCAAGATCAGCATTACTGTCCACTTCACGGAACTCAAGCGTAGCAGTTGCACCTAAAATTTCTTTAGCGCGTGCAGTATCTTGAACACCCGGTAGCTCAACCACAATTCGGTTAGCGCCCTGACGTTGTACTAATGGCTCGGCAACACCTAATTCATTAACACGGTTACGTAAAATAGTAATGTTTTGATCAACAGCATAGTTACGAATTTCTTGAAGACGTGCTTCAGAAAAACCAGCGGTTAAAACAAAACGTCCTTTGGTATCTGTTTCAGTAAATACCATATCAGGATGAAGTGGCTCTAATACCGCTTTTGCTTGCTCTAATTGAGCAGCATCACGTAAACGTACAGAGACCGTTTGTTTAGTTTTATCGATGGCACGATAGCGAATTTTCTGTTGGCGTAGTTCAGCTCTGAAAGTTTCTTCTTGCTGGCCTAATAGTTTTTCCATCGCCGCATCCATATCCACTTCCATAAGGAAATGAACCCCACCACGCAAATCAAGACCAAGCTTCATTGGAGTAGCCCCAATTGCTTCTAGCCAAGACGGTGTTGAAGGTGCGAGATTTAGAGCGACAATATAATTATCACCTAATTCACTATTTAGAATATCGCGAGCGCTGATTTGAGTATCAGTATCGTTGAAGCGGACCAGTATTGAGCCTTTTTCAAACACAACTGACTTGTAAGGGATATTGTTCTTTTTTAAATCTTCGGTGACAGTATCCAAAGCGCTCATAGTAACTGAGGCGCCACGCGCCCCAGTTACTTGAATCGCTGGATCTTCACCGTATACATTGGGAAGTGCATAAAGCAAACCTATAATTAGTGCGAACAACACTAACAAGTTCTTCCACAGAGGGTATCGGTTAAGCACTGCTATGATCCTTCAAAGCGAATGTTTTTTAGCGTCTTATAGAGACTTCATGGTGCCTTTTGGCAAAACTGCAGTAATGAAGTCTTTTTTGATAGTTACTTCAGTATTGTCGTTTAGCGCAAGAACGATGTAATCACTTTCAGATGATGACTTAGTAATACGGCCTAAAAGACCACCGTTAGTCATTACTTCATCGCCTTTAGTCATTGAGCTCATTAGCGTCTTATGTTCTTTAACACGCTTAGCTTGTGGACGGTAAATCATGAAGTAAAAGATAACAGCAAACAGACCCAGCATAATGAATAACTGGTACGGTGAGCCACCTTGAGCAGCGCCTTCAGTTGCTGCATGTGCTTGAGAGATAAAAAAGCTCATTTATAACGTCCTCGATTTATTATGATTTATACAATTTGTAATGGTGGAACTTCACGGTCACGACGCGCGTAGAATTCTTCTACAAATGCATCGAAACGATCTTCTTCAATCGACTTGCGAATACTTGCCATTAAACGTTGGTAGTAACGTAAGTTGTGAATTGTATTTAAGCGTGCACCTAGAATCTCATTACATTTATCTAGGTGATATAAATACGCTTTTGAATAATGACGACAAGTGTAACAGTCACAATCAGGATCTAGTGGTGTTGTATCTGTTTTATGTTTCGCATTACGGATCTTGATCACACCGCCAGTCACAAACAAGTGTGCATTTCGCGCATTTCGCGTCGGCATTACACAGTCAAACATATCGATACCGCGACGCACACCTTCAACTAGGTCTTCAGGCTTACCTACACCCATAAGGTAACGAGGCTTATCTTCTGGTAGTTGTGGACATGTGTGCTCAAGAATACGATGCATGTCTTCTTTTGGCTCACCAACCGCCAAACCACCAACGGCATAGCCATCAAAACCAATCTTAGTTAGGCCAGCAACTGATACATCACGTAGATCTTCGTACACACCACCTTGAACAATACCAAATAGAGCATTTGGATTTTCAAGCTTATCAAAGTGATTGCGGCTACGTTGAGCCCAACGAAGAGACATTTCCATCGACTTTTTCGCTTCATCGTGAGTCGCTGGGTATGGCGTACATTCGTCAAAGATCATTACGATATCTGAACCAAGGTCTTTTTGAATTTCCATCGACTTTTCAGCGTCCATGAAAATCTTGTCACCGTTAACAGGGTTACGGAAATGAACACCTTGTTCAGTGATTTTACGTAATGCACCAAGACTAAATACTTGGAAGCCGCCTGAATCGGTTAAGATTGGGCCTTTCCATTGCATAAAGTCATGCAAGTCGCCGTGCATCTTCATCACTTCTTGTCCAGGACGTAACCATAAATGGAACGTATTACCCAGGATAATTTGAGCACCAGTATCTTCCACTTCTTCAGGTGTCATGCCTTTTACAGTACCGTAAGTACCTACAGGCATAAATGCTGGTGTTTCTACTGTTCCACGTTCAAACTGCAAACGACCGCGACGTGCGCGACCTTGAGTTTTATCTAATTCAAATTTCACAAGACCTCCAAAAGCCAGAGAAACAATCTGACAGGTTCCCATTACAGGATTAAGCCCCACAGGCGATTGCCTGATCAGCCACAAAAATAATGGCCGTTAATAACGACCATTGCTACTGACAGCCTTGAGTTACTAGCAGTGATAGTCACCCTCAGCCGCAGCCATAAGCATTTATTATGTTGTAAATTCTACAGAAATAAATTTATCTCATGTAGCAGAGGCAACAAAGGCTGCAATTGTAACAAAAAGCAGCCTAAATACTTAATTTTTAATAAGTGTTAACGTAATCAATATCACATATTTTTACGGGTAATAAACATCGAATCGCCGTAACTAAAGAAACGATATTGATTAGCAACCGCTTGATGATAAGCATTCATCGTATGCTCATAACCTGCAAATGCACTTACCAACATAATCAAAGTTGATTCTGGTAAGTGGAAGTTAGTGATTAATACATCCACTAACTGGAATTGGTAGCCTGGGTAAATAAAGATTTCCGTATCACCAAAAAATGGCTTGAGCTCAGTACCATTCTTCAGCGCATCTTGTGCAGCACTTTCTAGTGAGCGTACAGATGTGGTACCCACGGCAATAATTCGACCGCCATTAGCACGAGTTTGATTAACTGCCGTCACCACTTCTGGTGGTACTTCAACGTATTCAGAGTGCATATGATGATCATTAATGTCATCAACACGTACCGGCTGAAAAGTACCTGCGCCAACATGCAAGGTTACAAAGGCAAAATTAACCCCTTTGGCTTTTAGATCAGCCATCAGTTTATCGTCAAAATGCAACCCCGCCGTTGGTGCTGCTACCGCACCAGGTTTGGCGTTATAGACCGTTTGGTAACGCTCTTTATCAGCATCTTCGTCGGGACGATCAATATAAGGAGGCAAAGGCATATGCCCTACCTGCTCTAAAATTTCTAGCACCGTTTTATCACTGTTGAAACGAATTTCAAACAGCGCATCGTGGCGAGCGACCATTTCAGCAGAAAACTCACCATGTTCACCTAATAATAATTCATTACCAGGCTTTGGCGGTTTAGATGCGCGTACGTGAGCCAAAATAGATTTATCATCTAACATGCGCTCGACTAACACTTCAATTTTACCACCAGACGCTTTATGACCATACATACGCGCAGGAATAACACGGGTATTATTAAAAACTAATAAATCCCCAGCCTCAACGAGGTCTAACACATCTTTAAAACCTTTATGTGCTAATTCACCGCTATTGCCCGTCATATGTAGTAAACGACTCGCAGTACGCTCAGGTTGTGGGTAGCGAGCAATCAGCTCGTCTGGTAACTCAAAATCAAAATCAGAAACTTGCATCGTAATACGCCTTAAATAACAGCAGGCGGGCATTATACTTAACTCCACCAAAGATGCGAAACCCCGTGGCAATTAAAGCGTCTTTTCGATAATAAAACCGCTGTCGAATAATCGCTGCTGTCTTGATTTACGCATAATAGCGAACAGTTAATCATTGGTGACATTTAAAATTTATGACCATGATCATGGGATAGCCACCAATAATTCGCTACATTCAAACCAGTAAATCAGGAATAAACATTTAGCAATCGTATAAAAACAGGAGGTTTCTATGTTTACTGTTGCCGATATGATGACGCCAAAGCCCCATACATTATCTCGCAATGATACTTTGCTTGATGCCAAAGAGATGATGCAAACCCTGTCTATTCGTCATATTCCGATCACCGATCATAATCACCATCTGCTAGGGTTAATTTCTCAACGCGATGTACTTGCCGCTCAAGACTCTAATTTAAAATCCGTGATTGCCAACCATAACCACTCACCACTAAACGCATTACTAGAACATTGCATGAATCGTGACATATTTAGTGTTAATAGCCATGCAGGCCTTAAAGAGGCCGCACTGTATATGCAAAAACATCAGATTGGTTGTTTACCTGTGGTTGATAATCAGCAACTGGTTGGCATTATTACCAACAGTGATTTTGTCGCTATCGCTGTGACATTGCTTGAAATGCAAGATGAAATCGATCCGCTAGAGCAAGAACAAGATCGGCTGGATGATCTGAGTGATATTGGTGATATCGACATCGAACGTGACTAATAACCACGATCAAAAAGGGAGCATAATGCTCCCCTCGATAGATGAATCATTTATTAACTATGATTACTTAAACTGTTCTTCTTCGGTTGATCCTGTCAGTGCGGTTACTGACGAGTTGCCACCTTGAATAGTATTGGTCATGGTATCAAAATAGCCCGTTCCCACTTCCTGCTGATGAGCGACAAAAGTATAACCTTTAGCTGCAGCCTCAAACTCTGGACGCTGTACTTTTTCAACGTAATGACGCATACCTTCACCTTGCGCGTAAGCATGTGCTAACTCAAACATGTTAAACCACATATTATGAATACCCGCGAGCGTAATAAACTGGTACTTATAACCCATGTCGGCTAATTCTTGCTGGAATTTAGCAATTGTTTCAGCATCAAGGTTCTTTTCCCAATTAAACGATGGTGAACAGTTATATGCTAATAACTGATCAGGGTATTGCTCATGAATTGCCTCAGCAAATTTGCGCGCTTCTTCTAAGCAAGGTTTTGCCGTTTCACACCAAATTAAATCAGCATATGGTGCATAAGCTAAACCACGCGCAATGGCTTGATCAATACCTGCCCGAACACGATAAAAACCTTCAGCAGAGCGATCGCCGATAATAAAATCTTTATCATATGGATCGCAATCAGATGTTAGCAAATCAGCGGCATTGGCATCGGTTCGTGCAATCACTAAGGTTGTAGTCCCAGCAACATCAGCCGCTAAACGTGCGGCAACTAATTTTTGTACCGCTTCTTGAGTCGGCACTAAAACCTTGCCCCCCATATGACCACATTTTTTCACCGACGCTAATTGATCTTCAAAGTGGACTCCAGCTGCCCCCGCTTCAATCATATTACGCATCAATTCATACGCATTGAGTACACCACCAAACCCCGCTTCGGCATCGGCAACAATCGGTAAGAAATAATCAACACCTTCTGCTGGTGACCCCCCATTTGACCATTGGATCTGATCGGCACGACGGAAAGAGTTATTAATACGCTTTACCACTGCTGGCACTGAATCTACCGGATATAACGACTGATCAGGGTACATAGCTGAAGCGGTATTATTATCAGCGGCAACTTGCCAACCTGATAAATAAATCGCTTCAATACCCGCTTTTGCTTGTTGAACAGCTTGGCCGCCAGTTAGCGCGCCTAAACAGTTCACATAGCCTTTTTTGGCACTACCATTGACCAATTGCCATAATTTATCAGCACCACGTTGGGCAATAGTGTGCTCTGGAATAAATGATCCTCGAAGGTTAACCACCTCTTCAGCAGTATAAGTACGCTTCACGTGTTTCCAGCGTGGATTTTCAGCCCAATCTTGTTCTAGGGCAGCAATTTGTTGTTGGCGAGTTAATGTCATAATAATATCCCTCTAGTCAATATGGCGTTAATCCGTTATTACACTAAATAGTCATAACCTTTTAAGGTTAAGAAGTTATCTAACTCATCACTGGTCGCTAAGTGCGACATCAAATACGTCGCTTCTTCAAAACGACCGTTCTCAATTCGTTCCTGGCCTAACTCTTGCTGCAATACTTGCATTTCTTCAGTCAACATTTGTGCAAATAATGCTTTCGTCACCACTTGGCCATTAGAGAGCGTTTTACCGTGTTTAATCCACTGCCAAATTGACGCTCGCGCTATTTCGGCGGTAGCAGCATCTTCCATTAAGCCGTAAATAGGTACACAACCATTACCAGAAATCCATGCTTCTATATATTGCACAGCCACGCGAATATTGTGTCGCATACCCGCTTCTGTACGTTCACCATCACAAGGGGCTAATAATTCTGCCGCAGTAATAGGTGCATCGTGTTCACGGCTGACATTCAATTGATTAATACGTTGATCGAGTACATCATCAAAAATGGCGCGAGCGGTATCAGCTAACCCAGGATGCGCGACCCAAGTACCATCGTGACCATTGTTGGCTTCAAGGGCTTTATCAGTTTGAATTTTATTTAATACCCATGCTTGTTGCTGAGGATCTTTCGCTGGAATAAAAGCCGCCATGCCTCCCATTGCTAATGCACCACGACGATGACACGTTCTAACAAGCAGCCGTGAATAGGCATTTAGAAAAGGTTTCTCCATGGTTACGACTTGACGATCAGGCAAAATGCGCTCAGGGAAATTACGTAAGGTTTTTATATAACTGAAAATGTAATCCCACCGTCCACAATTTAATCCGACGATATGTTCTTTGAGATTAAATAATATTTCATCCATCTCAAATGCAGCTGGTAAGGTTTCAATTAATACTGTTGCTTTGATGGTACCGCGGGTTAAGCCAAATTCATCTTCGGTATAACTAAAGACATCACTCCACCAAGCAGCCTCTCGATATGCCTGTAGCTTTGGTAAATAAAAATAAGGGCCGCTGCCTTTAGCTAATAGCGCTTGATGATTAAGATAAAAATACAACGCGAAATCAACTAATGCGCCTGGAATCGGCTCGCCATTCCAACGGATATTTTTTTCTAATAAATGCAGGCCACGAACACGACAAATCAATACCGCGGGATCATCATCAAGCTGATAATGTTTACCTGTTTGAGGATGGGTATAGCTAATGGTGCCATTGACCGCATCACGCAAATTTTGGTGACCATCAATAATGGCATTCCACGATGGCGCAAAAGAGTCTTCAAAGTCAGCCATAAATACTTTTACATTAGCATTTAGGGCATTGATCACCATTTTACGATCAACAGGGCCTGTGATTTCTACACGGCGATCTTGCAAATCATGAGGGATATTTTGTATTTTCCACTCAGCTTCTCTGATAGCACGCGTGTCTGGTAAGAAATCAGGTAGTTGACCGCGATCAATCGCTAATTGCTGTTGTTCACGCGCCTCTAATAATAATGGGATTCGATCAGCAAAGCGCTCAACTAACCGCTCAATAAATGCTAATGCATCGGCGGTAATAATTTGTTGTTGCTGCTCTGTCAGAGGTTGCTGCAGTAATAACTGAGTATGATCATTTGCTTTAATGGCTGTTTCTATCATATGCGCCTCCAGCATGTAACTTAATCACCACTTTTATCAATAATAAAAGCAATGACTCCCTGTTAAACAATTTAAAGCATATATTTACGTTGCCGTAACAGTAGTCGGAATGCAAATAAATAACAGCTATTTAAAACCAGCCATAAAACACAAACCAATATATATCAACAACTTAAAAATAAAACCCAAATATGTAAAATACCAAATTCACAAAAATCTTAGCTATTTACTCGGAATTTAAATTTATATTGAAATAATGGTTTTTTGTATGTGGTTACGTAATTTAATTACATTAACAGCGATAATAATATTTATTCAAAATCACGTTTAAAACAGGAAGTGATTTTTAAAACATACATAAGTACATGATGGATAATACAATTACTTATAAAAAAACAATTAAATGAAACAAATTGCATTTGGAATTTAAACAAAGGAAAGGGATTAGTTTGCAAGTTGAAACAAATTTATTCAACAAAACAGCAACTTATAGATAGAACACTCGATAATATAATATTTTATTGATTCGCAAAAAAGTAGTTTATTGCTCTAAAGTTCACCAATAATAACCACAGCCAATATAATGCCAACAAAAAAGCCCAAATAATCATAATAACCCCCCTTGTCATTATTATGGTTAGTTCAGGCTGTTGTCATACCACTCACAATTAAACGGCTTTACAGTAAGCCTTTAACAATCTCCCCCAGCTTTTCAAATACAGCACTACGGCTTGATGTTGGTCGCCACACTAAACCGATCTCACGGTATGCATCTTGACCTGGCGGCTCAATAACGACCAAGTTTTGATTTTCTAAAATGCCGTGTTTAATTGCCATTTCAGGAATGAATGTCGTTCCCAAGCCATTGGCAACCATTTGCACTAATGTATGTAAGCTGGTTGCTGTAAAAGGATTTATCTTTTCTTTTGAGGTCAATTTACACGCAGAAACTGCATGCTCAGTTAAACAATGCTCTTTCTCTAATAAGAAAACCGATTTATCAGGTAAATCAGCATAATGTAATGGTATGGTTACTGAAGATGCTTGGTTTTTACTGATCACCATCTTAAATGCATCACGGCCAACGACCTTACTCGACATGCCATGGATATCAACCGGTAGAGCTAAAATTAGCACGTCCATTTCACCATGCTGAAGCGCTTCTAATAAATTAACTGTCGTATCTTCCCGCAAGAGTAAATTAAGCTTGGGGTATAAAATATTGACTTGCTGTACTAAACCACACAATAAAAAAGGCGCAATTGTGGGAATACAGCCAACCCGCAATGGGCCTTCCATCACATCACCACTGCAACGAGAAAGCTCGACTAAATCACGACTACACGCTAATAGCTCACGCGCCCTATCGACAACTTGTTCCCCCATAGAAGTAAACACTAAGGTTTTTGCCTTGGTATCACGTTCAACTAAGTGGCAATCAAGTAACTCTTCAAGGTTCTGAATACCAGAACTTAATGTCGACTGGCTCACAAAACACCGTTTAGCTGCTTCGCCAAAATGGTGGGTTTCCGATAGAGTGACTAAATAATGGAGTTGTTTAAGTGATGGGAATTTATTCATCGTATTTTTCGATTACTTCAATCTATTTATTCTGCTTTTTTCAATTTAACAGTTTAGCTATAGTTTGTCTCGTCCAAGTATGGCGTCAGCCCCTAAAGGTCGACAATAACCAAATATTTAAGGAGCACCAAAATGGTACTAGTAGGTCGTCAAGCACCAGATTTTACTGCTGCAGCTGTTTTAGGTAACGGCGAAATTGTTGATTCATTCAACTTCGCAGAATTTACTAAAGGTAAGAAAGCTGTTGTTTTCTTCTACCCACTAGACTTCACTTTTGTATGCCCATCAGAGCTCATTGCTTTTGATAAGCGCTTTGAAGATTTCCAAGCGAAAGGTGTTGAAGTGATTGGTGTTTCAATTGATTCACAGTTCTCACACAATGCATGGCGTAACACTGCTGTTGAAGACGGCGGTATCGGTCAAGTTAAATACCCACTAGTTGCTGATATTAAGCACGAAATCTGCAAGGCTTACGATGTTGAGCATCCAGAAGCGGGTGTTGCTTTCCGTGGTTCATTCCTTATCGATGAAGACGGCTTAGTTCGTCACCAAGTAATTAACGATCTACCACTAGGTCGTAACATCGATGAAATGCTACGCATGGTTGATGCATTGAACTTCCACCAAAAGCACGGCGAAGTATGTCCTGCACAGTGGGAAGAAGGTAAAGCAGGTATGGATGCATCACCAAAAGGTGTAGCAGACTACCTATCTGAGCACACTGCAGACCTAGGTAAGAAGTAATTACCTGTAACACCATGCTCACGGTGTTATAAATCGCAGTAATGCTACATAGAGCCAAAGTCAGCTCAAATAAAAATAGAATGAGGCTCGGAATATACCGAGCCCTTTTTTTATCTGTTTTTTAACTAATCTTTTCGTTTTCAACCTAGCGCACATTATTCACCGCCATCGTTCGCCCCTACTGCAATTATCTTCTACACTGAAGCCCCTCTATTACAATACCGTTAATTATCAATGACTATTCAAGTTGAAGTTTGTATCGATAATCTTGAATCACTCCATTATGCCGAGCAAGGTGGAGCGACTCGAATTGAATTATGCTCATCGTTAGCACTGGGCGGGCTCACACCAAGCGCTGGATTTATGCAGGCCGCTGCTAAATATGCCACAGTGCCAGTTTATGCAATGATTCGCCCTCGCCAAGGTGACTTTCTATTTAGCAGTGATGATGTCGAAATTATGTTGGCAGATATTTACGCGGCTAAGCAGGCTCGACTGCAAGGGGTTGTGGTGGGCGTATTAACACCACAGAGCTTGGTTGATAGCGATATTTTAAGCAGCCTTGTTAAACAAGCTCAAGGGATGGGAGTTACTTTTCACCGCGCAATTGATCAATGTGTTGAACCGATGGCGGCACTGGATGCCATTATGGCAGCGGGCTGTGAACGAATTCTCACCTCGGGTTTACAAGCTAATGCCTATGACGGTATTAGTATGATTAACCAAATGCATCAATATTGCGGTGAGCGGTTAAAGATAATGGCAGGTGCTGGGGTTAATAGTCATAATGTACGTGAAATTATTGCTCGCACAGGTATCAATGAAGTCCACCTATCAGGCAAAACCACTCGTCCAAGTCATATGATCACTGTTGCGAAACAAGCACATATGGGCAGTGCTGACATTGATGATTTTGAGATCCCGATTACAGGCGTAGAAAATATTGCCGCGGTGATCGCTCAACTTAAATTGTGATTACACTCACTCGCTATCATTAAATCGGGACGTAATGGATCATCACGTCCCGATTGCTATTTGCATTTACCACAATGGTTTTACTGCTGTGGTGCTATAGCATATTTTTAATATCTTCTGGATTGGTGTGGCGAATATCTTTGCCTTGCACAAAATAGATAATATATTCGCAGATATTTTGGCAACGATCACCGACGCGCTCAATAGAACGTGCCGCCCACATCACCTTCATCACATTGGGAATCGAATTAGGCTCTTCCATCATATAAGTCATTAATTGGCGTATAATCGCTTCATATTCACGATCAATACGATCATCTTCTTGATAGACTTCAATCGCAGCTTTAACATCCATCCGTGCAAAAGCATCAAGCGTTTCATGCAGCATTCGTACTGCATGTTGGCCTAATGATTCCAATGACACTAATAAGTTATATTGTTTATTAGTGAAGTTCTCAGATGCGACTTTAGCAATACTTTCAGCAACATCACCAATCCGCTCTAAATCGGTAATGGTTTTAATGATCGCAATTACCAGCCGTAAATCACTGGCCGTTGGTTGGCGCTTCGCAATAATACGCGTGCAAGCTTCATCAATCGCAACTTCCATTGCATTAACTTTATGATCATCTCTAATCACGCGCTTAGCTAATTCTTCATCTTGCTTATGCAGCGCTTTTAAACTATCAGCCAACTGTTGCTCAACCAAGCCTCCCATGGCTAATACATGGGTACGAATACTTTCTAATTCATGGTTAAACTGACCAGAAATATGACGGCCAAGGCTAATTGTATTTAACATTGTGTCGTTCCTTAACCATAACGCCCAGTAATATAATCTTCAGTGCGTTTTTCTTTGGGAGTCGTAAATATATCATTGGTACTGGTATATTCCACCAGCTCCCCCATATGCATAAAAGCAGTTTGATCTGACACTCGCGCTGCTTGTTGCATGTTATGCGTCACGATAATAACAGTATATTTAGCCTTAAGATCATTAATCAATTCTTCAATGGTTAAGGTTGAAATTGGATCCAATGCCGATGTGGGTTCATCTAATAACAGTATTTCAGGTTCAATCGCTATCGCACGCGCGATCACTAATCGTTGTTGCTGTCCGCCAGAAAGACCAAATGCATTTTCATGCAAACGTCCTTTTACTTCATCCCATAGTGCTGCTGAACGCAGTGAATTTTCCACCGCATCATCCAGTACGCGTCGATCGCTAACCCCTTGTAAGCGCAATCCATAAACCACATTTTCATAAATTGACTTTGGAAACGGATTAGGACGTTGAAATACCATTCCAACTTGACGCCTAAGTGCTGCAACATCGACATTTTTATCATACACATTCTGACCATGAAGCATGACTTTACCGTCAATATGGCACCCATCAATCAGGTCATTCATACGGTTAATACAGCTTAACAAGGTCGATTTACCGCAACCTGAAGGGCCGATAAAAGCAGTCACCTGCCCTTTTGCTATGCGCATATTAATATCAAACAAGGCTTGAGTCTGACCATAATGGAGATTTAAACCTTCAATCGATAGTGCTGTTTTTTCATCAGGCAATAACGATAAATCCAACGGCGCAAAAAGCCCTGATGGCGACGTATCGGTAAAGAGTGAATGATCGTTATACATAGTTAAATCTCGTGTTATAAATACTCACCGTTACTGCTCTAAGGCGCGAAATTTTTCTCGTAGATGATTTCGAATAGCAATCGCGGTTAAGTTTAAACTGATAATAACCGTCACCAATAAAAATGAGGTAGCGTAGACTAACGGCCGCGCCGCTTCAACATTTGGGCTTTGAAATGCGACATCATAGACATGGTAGCCTAAGTGCATGAATTTTCTATCTAAGTGAACATAAGGGAAATGCATATCAAGCGGTAATGTTGGCGCCATTTTTACCACCCCCACCAGCATCAAGGGCGCAACCTCACCTGCAGCACGTGCCACCGCTAAAATAAGTCCAGTCATGATAGCAGGACTTGCCATCGGCAATACAATCCGCCATAGGGTTTCAGCTTGGGTTGCGCCAAGTGCTAATGAGCCATTACGGACTGAACTTGGAATGCGTGCTAAACCTTCTTCAGTTGACACAATCACTACTGGTAAGGTCATAATCGCGAGGGTTAATGCTGACCATAAAATGCCCGGCGTACCAAACGTAGGGGTTGGCAGTTGGGCCGAGAAAAATACATCATCAATGGTGCCACCCACCATATACACAAAGAAACCTAATCCAAAAACGCCATACACTATTGATGGCACACCGGCGAGGTTAATCACTGCAATGCGAATCAGCTTAGTTAACCGATTATTGCTCGCGTATTCATGTAAATAAACTGCAGCCAACACCCCTAATGGCGTCACCATCACACTCATTAATAACACCATAAATACCGTACCAAAAATAGCAGGAAACACCCCGCCTTCAGTATTGGCTTCACGTGGTGCATCAGTTAAAAACTTATAAACCTGATGACCCCAATGCTGTACTTTTTCAAACCACGATAAATTATTAGGCCGCCACATATCCAACACTTGCATCATTGGAATTGTCACATCAGTGCCATTTTGATCGCGTAATACCAGAGCATCGTTATCAAGTTGTCGTTGCAGTGCAAATAACCGATTCTCAATGTTCTTATAAATCGTATTGTAATTGGCTTGCTCGCGGTCAATACGTAAGCCATCTGCAGCGGTGAGTTTACCGCTTAATTCTAGCCGCCGTTTTTCAATTCTTAAGCGTTCTAAATGCCAGTTAATATTGGCAATCTCGTTACTTTGCAATGAGCGTAATTCAGATCGCACTTTATCTGCTTGTGCTAACGCATCAGGTAACTGTGATAATGGCTGTGGCTCACCAGCTTCAATCACATGGAGTGGATAACCATAAAACTTGCCATTACTTTCGCGATCGACCACGGCAATGTTATTGGCAATTTTTTGATCAACAATTTGAGTGCTTAATACGGTTAAGAAATCTAATGCGCCTTGACCTCGATTACCGGTTTTAATCAAATATCGCGGCACGCTATCTTGAGTAAACTGGCTGACATCGACTCCAGCATCAGCGAGTTGATCCACCGGTACCATCGTACGTTGATAAAGTTCACCAATCACTACCTGATGCTTACCATTAAGGTTGACATCAAACTGATACACTGGCGCTGGCCAAAAATAACTTAAGCCTTTGTAGCCAATTAATAATAATAAGCCAAGCACAGCCACTAGACTTAAACTGACTGCGCCTGCTGTTAACCAAATCCATGGAGAACCGGATTTAAACCATTTAATCATTGCTGTATCACTTATTATAACGAACTGTATTTTTCGCGTAATCGTTGGCGAACGACTTCAGCAATCGTATTAAATACAAAGGTAAACACAAACAGCACAAATGCCGCTAAGAACAGCACGCGATAATGTGAACTTCCCACTTCTGATTCGGGCATTTCAATGGCAATAGTTGCCGCTAAAGTACGCAGCCCTTCAAGTAAATTCCAATCCATCACAGGTGTATTACCCGTTGCCATTAACACGATCATGGTCTCACCCACAGCTCGTCCTAAGCCCATCATAATGGCTGAGAATATACCGGGGCTGGCGGTCAATAGCACTACCTTAGTTAAGGTTTGCCATTGGGTTGCACCTAAGGCTAACGAGCCTTTAGTAAGATGTACCGGCACCGAGAAAATAGCATCTTCAGCAATGGTAAAAATAGTTGGAATAACAGCGAATCCCATCGCAATACCGACAATCAACGCATTGCGCTGATCATAACCGACCCCGAGATGATGATTAAGATACCCTTGTAAATCACCATTAAAAAACTGAGTCTCAAGCCACGGACTTAAACCAAAGCAGCCATAAGTGACAGCAACAATCACCGGAATCAGTAGCGCAATATGAAAACCATTAGGGATCCGTGAACGCCACTGTCCCGGCAGCATAGACCAGCTCCAACCGACCACAATAATACTGAGCGGTAAAAAAACCATTCCAAGCGCAATCCCGGCGAGATATTGTTCAACAATCGGCGCCAGCCATACACCGGCAAGAAAACCCAAAATAACCGTCGGCAGCGCTTCCATGAGTTCGACCGTGGGTTTAATCACTTTTCTGACCTTATTTGACATAAAGTAAGCGGTATAAATCGCGCCAGCAAGGGCTAATGGAATCGCAAAAAACATCGAATAAAGGGCGGCTTTGAGTGTGCCAAATACAATCGGTACTAAGCTTAATTTAGGTTCAAATTCATCACTGGCAGAGGTTGATTGCCACACATAATCAGGCTCGGCATAGCCTTCATACCATACTTTTTGTAACAGTGATGATAGCCCAATATCAGGATGGGCATTTTTAACTTGGTAGCTCTGCCAGTGGTCATCATTTAACGTCACCAGCAAGTTTGCCTTGGGTGATATAGCGATGTCAGTCGGTACCTTATTAAAGACTTTTTCTTTATAGATCACCTTGCGCTCAGCCGTGTAATAAGCCGACGTGGTGCCATCTTTTTGAATGGCAAAAAAACCTTTACGGTAATATTCGGGCACGATCTTAACTAACGGGCTGGCAGAAAAATGAAATGTTCTGACGTTAATTAACTGGCGTTGGCCTTGCTTAACCGCCTCAAACCACTGCGAAATAGTATTATTAGCGTTGGTAATGAGTAATGAGTTGGCACCTGATAACAACGTAATCGCCACAGGTTTGCTGCTGCCAGTAGCAATATTTTCAATTTTACGCAAAAAAGCCGTTTCCGCCGTCAGTTTATATAAATATAAATTTGAGCCACTCAATACATACAGCGTTTTGCCATCAGGGGTTAACTGTAAATCATCGATTTTAGCTGGCGCATTATTAATCTTAAACTGATGCTGCTGCCAGCCTTGCGCGCGTTGAACCACATTTTCAGGCAATAACAAACTCAAACCATAAAGCTGATTATTGGCCGTTTTAGCCACGACTATCGCTCGATCATCGCGACCAGAAATCGCCAATTGAGTGATAGCCTTCGCGGTAGGTACAACGGCTAATGGCTTGTTACCAAAAGGAAACTCAATTTTTGGTTGTAACTGTTTATGTGTCGCGGCAAAGGTAGGGGCAAAATCTGCTTTAACCACCACCACTTTGCCCGCTGAAGAGCCATAAGCAACCATGCCATCACGAGGCAAACTCACGCCATAAGCGCTTGGATTCGCCATAATAGTCTGCTGCTTAACGACCTCAGCAGGTTGGGATTGCGTCGGTAAATTAACAAAAGTTACTTTGCCATCGTCACTGAATCGGTAAGCAATATTGTTACTGTCATCAACCCCTAATAATACGGTGTTATTCGTCGTAGCTAATGAGAACTGTTGTTGTGGCGTTATAGAAACAGAAGAAAAAATAGGCACAATCACATACAGCAAATAAAAGAAAATCAGCATTAACGTGATCAATACAAAAATGCCACCAGCAGTTACCCCTACGCGTGCTAATTTATCTTTAGCGCGGCGAAAGCGATTTTGCTTGCTTAATAATGTGCTGGCATTTGCCATTATGACCTCTAACCTATTTATACGCTTAAAAGTGTATTGCTATTTTATGACAGATTTATGACAACGATAATGGTGATCCTTATTTGAGTTGGCTAAATCACGTTTTGCAGCCATGCTTAAAAAACAACCATTTTATTTACGTGCCATCATAGTGTTACAACGACAAGGATTGATGCGATGAAACAACTGATTATAACAATCATCGGTAAAGATAAACCTGGACTTGTAGAACAGTTATCTGACACCGTCTACCTTAATCATGCTAATTGGGTCAGCAGCTCACTGAGTCAGCTTGGTGGTCAGTTTGCTGGCATCATACAAATCGAGGTGGTAGCACAACACGTAGCAACACTGCGTCAAGCCTTAACAGCAATTGAAGATCTACACATTCATATCGTCGATGATCATACTCAAGCTGCCGTGCCTTATCTTGCTCAGCAACTGACGGTGACCGGTAATGATCGCCGTGGTATCGTTAAAGAAGTGACTCAGCATTTAACCCTACTAGGGGTCAATATTGCCAAACTAAAAACCGATACTCGCAGCGCACCTAATTGGGGTTACCCGATTTTTGTGGCTGAGTTTCAATTGCACACTCCACCAGAAATACATTCCGATATGATTCAGCAACAACTGGAACAGTTAGCAGATGATCTAACTATAGATATTGAAACGGTTAGCTAAATCAATCAGATGGCATACACTAAGGCAATGTAACGCGAATCATCATGCTTTACCATGCCATTTATTTCAAGATTCGGTGTTGATGGCTGTGAAGTAATAGGGATATTGACATCAAATGACTATCAACCACCGTTATCTTGATAAAGAACTCAGCTGGCTTTCATTTAATCAACGAGTATTACAACAAGCAGCAGACAAATCAGTGCCGCTGCTTGAGCGCGTACGTTTTATTGGTATCTATGCCAATAATATTGATGAGTTCTACAAAGTGCGGGTAGCAAAAATTAAGCGCCAACTATTGCACCACAACGGCAACCATCAACCAGCACAACAATTATTAGATCGCATTCAACATCAAAGCTTACAAGCCCAACAACATTTTGATGCGACTTATAACGCTCTGCTAAGTGAGATGGCGCAACGTCATATTTATCTGGTTAATGATCTTCAGTTACTGGCTGATGCTCAACAGCAATGGCTACAACACTATTTCCACCATTCCATTTTGCCGCAGCTAACGCTTATTCCTTTAACCAACACTGTCGACTTAATTCAGCGCTTACATCATCATTGTTCCTACTTAGCCGTTATGATCACTCGTGCAGCAAGCATTGATTATGTGCTGGTTGAAATCCCCACCGACACTTTACCGCGGTGGCTACAGCTACCATCAACTCATCATCAATATTCACTGATGTTGGTTGAGAATATTATTCGTGCCTATATTGATGACGTTATTGATACCGATGCTCAAACCACTTATGAGCAGCTAAGCGTGTATGGCATCAAAATCACGCGCGATGCCGATTATGCGCTCAAACCCAACAACCATGATGTATTACACCAATTATCACATCACTTACAGCAACGGTTAACGGCCAAGCCATTGCGGTTAGTGTATCAACACACCATGCCAGCGCCACTGCTGCAATTATTAACCAATAGGCTCAGACTGTCTGATTTCGATACGTTGATCGCAAGCGAGCATTGCCAACACCTTAATGATTTAAGCGCGTTTCCTACTAGCGCTAATAAATACCTTCATTATGCGCCCTTAGCACCCATTAACAGTGCCGCCTTTAATCTGGCGAGTAATGTGTTTGCCGCCATAACCGCGCAAGATATTTTATTGTATTACCCCTATCACAGCTTTGAGCATATGCTAGATTTTGTTGCTCAAGCAGCACGCGATCCAGCAGTGCGCCACATTAGTATCAATATTTATCGCGTCGCGAAACAATCACGAATAATTGATAGCCTAATAATGGCAGCCAATAATGGTAAGCAAGTCACGGTGGTGGTCGAGTTACAGGCGCGGTTTGATGAACAGGCAAATATTGATTGGGCACAGCAGTTAACTGCGGCAGGGATCACGGTGTTATTTGGCGTTACTGAAGTAAAAATTCATGCCAAATTATGTTTAATTACTCGTCAAGAACAGCAACAGCTGATCGACTATGTTCATATTGGCACAGGTAACTTTAACGAACAAACTGCGCGCATCTATACTGATTTTTCACTGTTTACCCGTCAACGTGCCATCACTCAAGAAGTACGACAAGTCTTTGCTTACCTAGCGAACCCAAAGGCCAAAGTCAGTTTTAACCACTTAATCGTATCGCCAATGAATGCGCGCACGCGTCTATATGCCTTGATTGACACTGAAATTTATCACGCTCAACACCAGCGTTCGGCTGGCATTACACTAAAGCTCAATAACTTAATTGATAACGGCTTAATCGATAAACTTTATCAAGCCAGTCAGCATGGGGTTAAAATCCAATTGATCATTCGCGGCATGTGCAGCCTGATTGCTGGTATACCCCATCGCAGTGAAAATATCACCATCGTGAGTATTGTTGATCGCTTTCTTGAACATTCGCGAGTGTATATTTTTACCAACAATGGCAGCCCTAAAGTATTTATTTCCTCCGCCGATTGGATGCAGCGAAATATTGATCGCCGTATTGAAGTCGGTTGCCCTATTTTATCGCCAGCGCTTAAACAACGTATTATCGCTATCACCAAACTCCAATTAGCCGATAACGTGCAAGCACGGGTGCTAGATCCTGCCATGAGCAACCGTTATGTCAGCCGTGGTAAACGGCCTAAGATCCGTTCTCAAACTGCCATATATAACTATTTAACTCATGTAGAAGCACAATCGCAACGGCTCGCGCATAAGGAGCATCAGCACCATGCAAAATGATAATCATCCCACTCAGGCTTTCGATGCGCCACAGCCACGACACATTGCAGCGCTTGATCTTGGCTCAAACAGTTTTCATTTAGTGATTGCGCGAGTTATCGGCCAGCGACTGCAAATTATTGGCCGCTATAAACAACGATTACAGTTAGCATCAGGGCTTGATAGCCAACACAACCTTAGCCAAGCTGCGATTGAACGAGGTTTAGCCTGTTTAACCATGTTCGCTGAACGGCTGCATGGTTTTGCCCCTGAAAATGTTCGTATTGCCGCGACTTATACCCTGCGTCAAGCACGTAATGCCGATATCTTTATTCGTCGAGCAGAGGCGATTATGCCCTACCCAATTGAAATCATTGCCGGAACCGAAGAAGCGCGGTTAATTTATTTAGGTGTGGCCCATACTGAACCTGAACACGACAAAAGGCTGGTAATTGATGTCGGTGGCGGTAGCACCGAGTTAGTAATTGGTTCAGGCTTTGAAACCGATATTATTGCCAGCAAACACATCGGCTGTGTGAGCTACCATCAAACCTTTTTCAGTGATGGCAAACTCAATCATGCTAATTTTGCCGCAGCACAATTAGCCGCGCGCCAAAAACTTGAAACCATTGCTAATCAATACAAACAACTTGGTTGGCAAAAAGTATTAGGCACATCAGGCACCATTAAAGCCATTCGCGCTGTATTCATTGCTCAAGGTCATCACGATGGCGTGATCACGCAACCACGATTACAACAATTAATCACCACGATGATTGGTTATAAGCATCAACAGCAATTAGTGTTAGCCGGATTGCCCCCAGAGCGCCAGCCTGTTTTTGCTGCTGGAGTCGCGATTGTCAGTGCGATTTTTTCAGCGCTGGATATTACCGCCATCCATTTTTCCAATGCGGCTTTACGGGAGGGATTATTGTATGACATGGAACAACGTTTTCGTCATTGTGATATTCGCAGCCAAACAGCCACAGCCATGGCGCAGCAATATAATATCGATATGCTCCAAGCCCAACGGGTAAAAAACACCGCCTTAGCACTGTATGCACAACTGCCACAGCCAGCAACAGATAAAGACCCAAATTTAACCACACTATTGGCGTGGGGAGCATTATTGCATGAGGTTGGGCTCAGTATCAGTTACCCTGGTTTTC
The DNA here is from genome assembly GCF_900185615.1 of Photobacterium malacitanum. Lineage (GTDB taxonomy): Bacteria > Pseudomonadota > Gammaproteobacteria > Enterobacterales > Vibrionaceae > Photobacterium > Photobacterium malacitanum. The sequence goes on along the minus strand of NZ_FYAK01000012.1, from coordinate 32,127 downwards.
ATCGTCACTCAGCCTATATATTGCGTTATAGTGCCATGCCGGGGTTCAGTGTTGATCAACAAACACTGCTCGCAACCTTAGTCCGTTTTCAACGCAAGCGCTTAAAGCTAGATGAAATGCCCCCCTTAACGATTTATAAACGTAAGCAAGTCTATCCTCTCATTCGCGCATTACGATTGGCGGTGACACTCAATGGCCAGCGCAGTACTGCCCCGCAACCAGCCATTAGTGTTAGCGTCAATAATGAACACTGGCAGTTAGTTTTTCCGACTAACTGGTTAGCAACCAATACTCTCCTTGCCGCCGATCTCGCCACCGAGCAGCAATATTGGCATAAGGCTGGCTGGAAATTGACGATTGAGGAGTGAGTGGCGAGTGGCGATAAGTTAAAGCAGGATTGTGATAGCTAAACAGCCACTTTTGCGGGTTTTTTAATGATATCTGTGTGATGGCTCTATTTTTAAAATTAATAACATCGTTAACAACATCATCATGCTGTATTTTGGCGGTTATTGGCGGTATAAACATCTTAAAACCAGCCTTATCTGCTTGGTTTTAATCGACATTTGATCGCGTAGTGCGGGATAGATGGATACTGTTAAATAGGGTGTTTATCTGGCAATTTAACATTCTTATTTGACATAAGGTATATCCAAAACATTATGACACTTATTAATCAAGTATTGTATAAAAGTTATTTCATGGATGAAGATATAATTGAATATCCGCATACTTGATACCCAAGAAACATATACTTACGAAGCAAAGCTTAATGTGCATTTGCAGTTAATTTTTGACCAGTATTCTTGTGTTGAAATCAATGATGAACTTGTTTGTTCTATAGTTATTGAGATGCAGAAAAAGATAGTTGCTTGTGGTTTTGCATATAGTAGAGAGATGACTCAAGGGAGTAAATTCCGTGCTGGAATAATAGGAGGTATAGCTGTTCATCCTAATTTTCGTGGGCTAGGGTTAAGTAAAGTAATAATGAAACATCTTGATGAACGCTTAATCGCTGAAGGAGTTAATCATTCATTTCTATTCGCTTATGAACCAAAAGTTTATGTATCATCTGGTTATAACGAATTAAAATCTCAAATTCATTATTATGATATTCAACATAAAAAATGGGAACGGTTTGTATATCGTGGTGGAATGATAAAGTCGTATACTTCACTTATATTAAATGAGTATTTACCAATAGAATTCAATGGGCGCATATACTAACAAATAAATTTTATGTTCAATAACATTGTACATAATTAATAAATTGCTCATTTGAATGGTTTGATGCTCAATCTGACGATACGCAAGAAAAAGTATTAGCTGGTTTAGTTGCATTACAAACAGGAGGGCCAACAATCGGTCGCCCTCTTGTTGATACAGTAAATGCATCGAAATATAACAATATGAAAGAACTTAGAGTCCAACATCGAGGGGATCCTATAAGAGCTTTCTTTGCTTTCGATCCTTTACGTCAGGCAATTGTACTTTGTGCCGGTAACAAAGGTGGAAATGAAAAACGTTTTTACAAACAAATGATCCCTATTGCTGATTTTGAGTTTGCTAAACATCTTGAAGAATTGGAGAAATAATTATGGCTAGAAATTTAAATGATATGTTGGCTTCTCGTTCTCAAGATAGTCAGCATCGAATTGCTGAAATGGCGGACGAAATGTTACTCGAAGTTAAGTTCCAAGCTATTCGTGAAGAACTAGAACTAACTCAAGCTGAATTGGCTAGAAATATGGGGATTAGTCAGCCGTCTATTGTTGCGATAGAGCAGCGTGGTAATGATGTAAAGCTATCAACGATTAAGCGTTATATTGAGGCTATGGGCGGTAAAATGAGTATCAATATTGAATTACCAACAGGTAAACATGTTGGGTTTAACGTCTAAAGTTTTAAAACTTAATTAAAGGCCGCTGAAGAGGCACACACAAATAGATCAACTGTTAAATACCGTCCGGTTTTGGGCGGTATTTTTGTTTGTGAGGTCGCTTTAAAATAAGTCTCTTTGGTTATTGTTTAGATTTATTTTAAAGCGACCTCTGATAGTGAAAAAGCCCATCGACGGATGGCCGTTTTTATCTCGCATAGCAATTCATGCGAATGGTTGCACCTGAAGCAATGAACTCAAGTAACGCTTTACACTTATCAATAAGTAGCTGATTGTTGCTGTTATTTTCAATATTCGTTAAAGATTGAACCAGACCAACTGATTCATATTGTTCTAATGAAATGTTGACGGCACTTGGGAGTTTTTTCTTTTCATTACAATAGGCTTTTATTGTGACTTTTTTGGGTGAACTTCTGTCGTTACTCACCTCAACGACGATATTCTCTGGCATGGTTTATTCTCCAACTTGCATTGTGTCGATAAAAAAAGCCTTAAACAAGGTTCAAGGCTTTAAGGATTCATTTGGCAATGACATTATTTTGCAGGTGCAAAATCTTCAGCGGCTTGGCGGTGTGCTGTATAGATAGCTTCACCATCACTTTCTGCATCAAAGATAACTTTAACGTCAGCAGAGAACAGAATAACGTCGCCTACTTCAGCAACGTATTTGTTGCCTTCCATATCACGCATAACGATCTTGCCTTTCGTTACTACTTTGTACTCTACAGAATCGTAGAAGTATTCAAACTCTACGCCCGGAGACATAGTGAAGTGACCAATCGTCAATGGCGCACTGTTGTTAGTAACAGCAACTTCAGCCATGTCGCTTTTTAGGCCTTCAACTTCTAGCAATTTGCTTAGGTCGTTTAGCTTAAACGTGCCAGCTTTGATCAGCGAGATACCAGGCTTTTCAGTTAATGTCGTCATTGGATTTGTCCTTCTTTTTATAATAATGGCTGGGAATTTTTCCCCAGCCTTTTTTTAGGGTGGTGCGTATTACATCCGTGCTTTGAAGATATTAACGATTTCTTCTAGGCTCGCTTTGCGTGGGTTGGTTAAAGAACACGCATCGTTTAGGGCGTTTTGCGTCATGAACGCTAGCGTATCTTCATAGCCTAAAGAAGCATTAGAGAATGCCATACCAGCTAAGTACTCGCCGTACTGCATTTGTGGTTATTTATCTGCCGCTGATAGCAATTTTTCAGCAAAGCTTAGGTGCGCTTTAGGTTGGGTAAATACCACACCTGAGTGTGAACGCTCTGCGGTACCTTGCTTTTGGTAGTGTCCAGCATTTAGGCTATTAACGGCTGCTTTTTCAAACTGTACATTACCTGTGAAGGCACCATCTTTTGCTGATGCGTTGTAAGACATAGCGATAATAGCGGTGGCGATGGCTGCTTTAATAACTGTTTTCATGAGTAATAAAACCTTGTGTATTGATATTTGTGAACGCCTTGTGCGTTTCGATGAGGCCATTATCAATAATTACACCAAAAACAACAATACCATCAAAACACAAAATATTATTACGATATAGGAATAATTAAAAAGACAGGGGCGAGGTTGCGAGAGTTCGAGAGTTCGAGAGTTGCGAGGTTCAAGGTTCAAGGTTCAAGGTTCAAGGTTCAAGGTTCAAGGTTCAAGGGTCGAGGGTCGAGGGTCGAGGGTCGAGATTACTTCCATTTTGATATATTCAAATAAAAGGCTGCGTTATTGCAGCCTTTTTGGTACCTACTTAACACCCAACTCAATCTTTCAGCCCCAACTTGACCATATTTTCCTTGACGATCGCGACCGGTAATGGAATATAGCCATCTTTTTGCACAATATTTTGCCCATCACTTGATAGAATAAAGCGCAAAAACTCTTGCTCCATCGGCGCTAAAGCTTTGTTAGGATGTTTGTTAATGTACAAATACAAATAACGCGATAATGGGTAGTTGCCATTGATCGAATTCTCAACGGTTGCCTCAATATAATCAGTGCCTTCACGGGCAACGGGAATGGCACGGATACCGGTGGTTTTATAGCCAATTCCAGAATAACCAATTGCATTTAATGAGGTTGAAACAGACTGTACCACTGAGGCTGAACCCGGCTGTTCATTAACGTTATTACGAAAATCACCACGGCATAAAGCACGCTTTTTAAAGTCGCCGTAAGTGCCAGAGACTGAATTACGACCAAATAATTGAATATCACGCTGCTGCCAACTATTTGGCAACCCTAATTGCCCCCACTGAGTGATCGGCACTAAAGCGCCACAGCGTAGAGTGCGTGAATATATTGCATCTAGCTGCTCGAAATTAATCCCTTTAAGCGGATTATCTTCATGAACAAACACTGCCAATGCATCAACGGCGACTTTAATCGCGGTCGGTTTATAGCCGTATTCTTTTTCAAACGCTTCAATTTCTTTGGTTTTCATTTGACGACTCATCGGCCCTAATTGTGCCGTTGCTTCCACCAACGCAGTCGGTGCAGTTGATGAGCCTGAGGTTTGAATTTGAATATTAACGTTCGGGTATTGGCGTTTAAATGCCTCGGTCCAATAGGTCATTAAGTTAGCTAAGGTATCAGAACCAACAGACGATAAATTGCCCGAAATACCACTGACTTTATGGTACGGCTGTAATTGGGTATCCACAGCAGTCGCTGCCGCGGTATTGGTTGCCGCAGCCACAGGTTCAGCGGCAAATAGCCCCAATAACCATACACCAGTGATCGCACGAGTGATGGTTTTTGTTAGCGCTGAGATTAACATAAGGCATCCTTACCCAAGTGATTACTCATTATGAGCCACAATATCAAGTTGAGCACTATCAGCGGCTAACCGACTTGGTAATGTGAATGAAAAGGTACTGCCTTTATTCAGTTCACTATCAATTTCTAAGTGTGAATCATGATGGCTAAGCGCATGTTTAACAATTGCTAGCCCTAGCCCACTACCACCAGTCTCACGCGAGCGAGCTTTATCAACACGATAAAAACGTTCCGTTAAACGATGAATATGTTGCGCTGCAATACCTTCACCACTGTCAGTAACTTCTAATCTTGGCCCCATTGATGAGCGATACCAACGCACATGGATTGCAGCATCATTAGGTGTATGCTTAACCGCGTTATAAACCAAGTTTGAAATCGCACTGCGGAGTTGATCATCATCACCCAATACTTTTAAGCTGCTATCAACATCAAACGTAATCGATTGATTTTTATTACCACTAAGAGAAATCGCTTCTTTTTCTAAAATATCTAACATTGCTGGCACATCAACAATTTCTTCAAGCTCAATCGTTGGTGCTGCTTCAATTTTAGATAATGTCAGCAATTGCTCAACCAATGCATTCATGCGCGCCAATTGCTCGGTCATCACACCATGGGCACGATCCCACATCGGTCCCATCAGCATTTCAGGATCTTGTGCCATTTCAAGATAGCCTTGTAAAACGGTCATTGGCGTGCGTAATTCATGCGACACATTGGCAAAAAAGTTACGTCGCATGCCTTCCAGTTGTTTTAACTGTGATACATCACGTACAGCCATCAGATATTCCCCCTCAGTGTAACGCATGATCCGCAACTCTAAAGTACGGTCATAGTTCATCGGTGAGGTGATTTCTAATGGAGTATCAAATGTTTGACGAGAAAGGTAGCGTACAAAATCTGGGCTACGTAATAAATTACTGATCGGTTGACCGCTATCATCAGGCCAACGTAAACCTAATAATTGCTGGGCTAATTTATTACACCAAACAATGTTACCTTCACTACGAAACACCACCACCGCATCGGGCAGCGATTCAGCACCATTGCGGAAACGGCGAATCAAGGTCGTTAATTCTTTTCGGCGGCGACGATTACGTTGTTGTAACCGGTAGATACCATTAAACAGCGGTTCCCAACTGCCAGAACCTGAAGGTGGAGTTAAGCTGCGATCTTTCCATAACCAATTCGACATCTTAAGTTGATTATGAAAATGCCAGCCGAGTTGAATCCAAGTGGCAATTAATAAAAACCACGGTAGATAGCCAAAAATAATGCCAAGCACGAGCCAAGGCAGATAAAATAATATCAGCTCCCCAACCAGCCTTTTCCATGTCAACCTTTCCACCATGTGTTACTCCTAGCAGTAACGGAGGAGTAGTGTGGTTCCGTTATGCTATTTTTCTATTCGATAAAACCAACACAACCTTCATTGTTATCATAGCCACACGATAACAATGAAGGTTAATAGTTTGCCACTGCTAAGGCGTGCAAAAACTGAGACTTACATTCGAGTTGAGAAACGGTATCCCGCCCCGCGCACCGTTTGAATCATCTTATCGTGGCCGTCATTTTCAAGCGCTTTACGCAAGCGACGAATATGCACATCAACGGTACGATCTTCAACATAGACATTGGTGCCCCACACATTGTTGAGCAATTGTTCGCGACTATAAACACGCTCTTGGTGAGTCATAAAAAAGTGCAGCATCTTAAACTCAGTCGGCCCCATATCAAGTGGCTCATCGGCTGAAGTTACGCGATGTGAAACTGGGTCTAATTTCAAACCTTGAACGTCAATTATATCATCTAAAGACGTTGGCGAAGCGCGGCGCATCACGGCTTTTAAACGTGCCATAAGCTCTTTAGGTGAGAATGGTTTAGTGATGTAATCATCCGCGCCCACTTCTAACCCACGCACTTTATCTTCTTCTTCACCACGAGCAGTTAACATCACCACTGGAATTTGGCGAGTCAACTCATCACGCTTTAAATGTTTGATTAAATTGATACCTGAACCACCAGGTAACATCCAATCCATTAAAATCAACTCTGGATACGGTTCGCTCATTTTCTCTAATGCGCTGTCGTAATCTTCAGCTTCAATCGCCTGATATCCATTTTGCTCTAGTACAAAGCACAGCATTTCACGAATCGGTGCTTCGTCCTCTACTACAAGAATCCGTCTTACCATAATCAAATATACCTAGTCGGTTGCTTTCTCTGACATGCGTTATTATGTGTGTAAATTATGACACTTTTGTGACTTTTGCAGAGAAAGCTGGTTTTAATAGAATCAATAACAACAGCAAAAAGTAAGCTTATTATTTGATATTACAACAAAATTAACCAAACTCTTGCTGTAAATCTTATTACCCTTTAATGACAATTTGACTACGACCGCCCCCCATCGCCTCCACCGCAACTTGCACTCCAATCCGCTCGACTAATGTGCCCACATGCGAAATCACGCCAATCTGACGTCCATCTGCTTGCAATGCATCTAAACAAGCTAATGCCATTTCTAAACTTTCAGGATCGAGAGTACCAAACCCTTCATCAATAAACAGCGATCCTAATTGGCGAGTATCTGCCGCCAGCGAAGCTAAGGCCAGTGCTAATGACAATGACACCAAGAAACTTTCGCCACCGGAGAGTGATTCAACACTGCGCACTTCATCGCCCATATCATGATCGATAACTTGCAAGGCTAATGGACTTCCCGGTACTGGTTGCAGCGCATAACGGGGCGCTAAGTCTTGCAGGTGTTCGTTGGCAGCGAGCACTAATTGTTGCAGGGTTAAGCCTTGCGCCAAGGTTCTAAATTTATTCCCCGTAGCCGAGCCAATTAACTCATTCATTTGCAGCCACAGCTCAGTTTGAGTTTGTTGAGCGGCTAAAGCATTGCGAAGATCGCCCGCTTGTTGCTGTGCTTGCTCGCCTTGCTCTAAACGTTGGCGTAATTGGAACACCTGATCATCTAGTTGAAGTTTTTCAGCCTGCCATTGCGTTAACATTTGTTGTTGCATTACAACGTCATCGCTCATCTCATGGTCGCTAAACCACAGCTGAGCTAATTCAACGCTTGGCTCAAAATCGACTTGAGCTTGGTGGCGTTCTTTAACAATGGTCTCACCTTGAGCTACCGCTTGTTCTAGTTGTTTTAACTCACTGCGCAGGTGTTGCAACCATGTTTCATCGTGACTTAACAACGCGGTTAATTCAGCATCGGTTAACGCCAATTTTTGCAACCATGCTTGCCACTGTTGTTGTAACTGTTGCTGTGCCGTTTCAAATTCGGCTAGCTGCTGGGTCGCATGATGCTGTTTAGCAACGTCAGCTGCGATCACTTCGGCCAATTGGTGTAATTGGGTTTGTCGTTGTTGGCATTGTTGTTGCTGCGCTTCAACATCGGCTTTGGCTGCATGTTCAATGGTTGCTAACGGCGCTTCACCAATGAGTGCCATTCGCTGCTGCCAACATCCTTGCTGCTCTTCAACCAGACGCGTGACTTTCGCACCAATTTCAGTGGCTTGTTGATCGCCATGTTGAACGCTATTGGTCAAGGTTGCTAACACTGGAGCCAACTCAATTAGTTGTTTTTCAAGCTGTTGTTGTTGCTCAATATTGGTTTGATAATGCTCAATTTGGTGTTCTAAATCGGCGATAAAGCCCGCTTTACCTTGTTGTGCTAACCCTGTAAGCCAACTGTCATTGCCATAAATTGCCATTAACGCCTGTTGTCTTTCGTCGACCACGTTTTGCAAGCTGCTAATTTGCGCACTAAAGGCATTAAGCTGTTCTTGCGCTTGCGTTTGCTGTTGAGTTAACAGATGACATTGTTCTTTAAGCTCAGCTTGTTGTTGACTTAATTGCTGCAACTGATGCTGCTGTTGCTTAACATTTTCAATCAATAATTTGCGCTGTTCACCTTCAGTTTTAATGTGCTGCATTTGGGCTGCCGCATTTTCTAATGCTTGTGACCAGCTCGCTTGATAATGTGCTAATTGGGCGACATCGCTGTCAATGGCTAACACAATCTCTGCCAAGCTAATGCCATTAAGATCGGTCGCCATTAAATCTGTCCACTGGCATTGTTGCTGCTTAACTAGCGTTTCAATGCTGTTGTTAAAGCCTACAATATCTTGCTCAAGCTCAGTTTGACGTTGCTTATCTTGAGCAACAGATTGAGTTAACTGTCGCTGTTCGGCGTGAGCATCTTGCCGTTGTTGCGCTAATTGTTGTAGTCGCTGTTGCTGCTGACTAATAATGGTTTCAACTTGCGGGTTATGCTGCTGATAAGGATGCTGTTCCGAACCACATAATGGACACGGTTCGCCGTCAATTAACTGCTCACGATAATCAGTTAAACTCATCACTGCTCGGCTTTGGTTAAGCTGTAACTCAACTTCTTTGTGCTGCGCATTCAATTGCAATAATTGGGGCGTTAATGCCGTTAAGCGTTGCTCACAACTGGCAATATGAGAGACTAATCCTTGCAGTTGCAGCTGAAATTTATCCCGCTGTTGTAGTACTCCATGCCATTTATCAAGCCCAAATAAACTCTCTTTGAGTAAACCACTTAATTGCTGATAAGCGCCATAGTGTTGGCGCTGTTGATCTTGGCATTGCTCTAATGCCGTTAGATCGTGGGCTGCGGTTTGCTGGGTTAATTGCTGCTGGCGCTGATCCAAAGCAGAGAGCTGTTGATCAAGCTCCGTCTGCTGCTGAGTAATGGTCGCTAATGCGGTTTGACGCTGCTTAATCTCTGTCTGCAACTGCTCAATTTGGCTTTGTGCGTGTTGAAACTGGTTTAGGTTATCTTTGATCGCATTTTGCTGTTCTACTAACGCTTTTACTGCTTGGGTTTGCGCCAATGCCGCCTGCACTTGTTGTTGCTGAGATTGAGCGAGCTGTTGCTGTTGCTGCTGACTCGCCAATTGCTGCCGTTGTGCCGTTAACTGGTTATTTAACTCTGCTAATTGCTGTTGTAACTCAACACTTTGCTGCTGTAGACCTGCGCGTTGTTGTTCAATACTTGCCGCTTGCTTTAACTTTGGCTCAAGCTCGGTTAACGCTTGCTGTGTTTGCGTCAATTGCTGCTGGCCTTGCTGAACACTATCTTGCAATACGACCTGCTGGTGCTGCTTAGCCGTTAGCGCTGTGGTTGTCGCTTGCAGCGTTTGTTGCCATTTGTTCACTTGCTGTTTAGCTTGTGCTAATAACGTGAAATCACCACGTGCTGGCAATGCTTGTTCATATTTTTCAAGTTGTACATAACGCGGCTCAGCCAACTGTTGCGCCTGCTTAGCTTGCGATAACTGCTGCTCACTTTCAGCACTGCGTTGAGTAAGTTTGGCTGCATTGACGATCACATTTTGATGGTATTTTAATTGCTCTAGCTGTTGTTGTTGACGATTAACTTGCTCACGTGTCGTCGCCAATTGACTGGTTAACAATTGTTGCTCTTCATCGGTTAACAATGCAATGTCACCTAACTTAGCTTGTAACTGAGTCAGTTTTAATTTTTCATCTTTGGCACGTTCATGGGCTGCAATCGATAATCGACCGTAGATCTCACCGCCAGTCATGCGCTCTAATAAAGTGGCACGCTCATCGGCCCCCGCTTTTAAAAAGGCGGCAAATTCACCTTGAGGTAACATCACTGCGCGTCGAAACTGATCAAAACTAAGCCCAATTAAGCGTTCAATTTCAGCTTGTAACTCTTGCTTTTTACCTGCAAAACGCTGCCCTGTTTCTAGGTTTTCAAGCCATTGCTCTGCCGCTTGCATTTTGCCTTCCGCACGACCACGCGCACGACGCACTTGCCAATGGCTACGCCACTGCGAGCCATCATTAGCAATAAAATCGACTTCGGCAAAACCGTCGGCTTTACCGCGCGATAATATACTGCGAACATCATTGGCTTTAATGCGATTCTCATCGCTATCGCGTCCAATTTCAGCATCATTTTTTTTATTTGATTGCAGCCGTGGAATACGATCATATAACGCTAAACAAATCGCATCGAGTAAGGTTGATTTACCCGCACCAGTTTTACCGGTGATCGCAAATAAGCCCGCATCCGCTAAGCGGCCACCAGCAAAATCAATCTCAAATTTGGTTTGTAGACTGGCTAAATTTTCACCACGCAGTGCAAGAATTCTCATGGTATTACTCCCTATTATTATTGTTGTTCTTCAACTTGCGCTAATAAACTCTCAAAGGCGGCACTCATTTCAGCGTCAGGCTCACCGGCGTATTTTTTAGCCCAACTAAGGGAAAATACTTGCTGTGGTGACACCTCTGATAAACGTTGATGCTGCAAACTCTGTTGCTGTTCATCATGCTTATAATGGGGAGTAATTTTGGCTAACCGTACTGATTTACCTTCTAAGGCTTGCAACACTTTTTCACGCAGCAAGGCTTGTGGTTTATCAAGTAAGACGTGGACTTCTAAAAACGGTTGTTGCTCACGCGGCAATTCATCATCAGGCAAAGCTTTAAGTGCCACTAACACCTCATCTAATGGGGCTGCTTTAGCGGGAATTTTTAGCATATCAACACTACGCGGAATGGTGACTGGCTCTACCTTGGTAACTTCAGCGCCATCTAATTCAACCACTACGATTTGATGGCTGTAATTACGCTCTGCCATTGATAACGGAATCGGAGAGCCGCAATAACGCACATGTTCTTGCTTGGCAACTTTCTGAGCTAAATGTAAATGACCAAGGGCAACATAGCTGACATCATCGGCAAAAATAGTCGCAGGTAATGCATGCTGATTACCGCCTAACACTCGTCGTTCTGACATTTCAGATATCTGCCCTGACGCCATATACGCATGGCCCATGCCGATTAACGCTTGCTGTGGCTGTTTACGTTCACGGGCTGCGGCTGTCATTTCGGCATATAACACCTCAACCCCCTTAATCAATCGATCATCGGTTTCAGTTAAGTTTTCAGTGCGTAAATCAGCGCTACGTAAAAATGGGACCGCCAACACCCATGCTGCTTGTTCTCCTGCAGCATTGGTTAATGGCACTAACATCCGATCGCAATCTAACTCGCCATTAGCTAAGCGATGAATACCGCCAACTAAGTGCAAATCAAAGGCTTTTAATAATGCTTGCGGCGCATCGAGCTTGCTTGGTGAATCGTGGTTACCGCCGATCATTACCACATCAAGGTTGGGCAGAGTTTTAGCTAGTCGGGCTAAGAATCGATATAACATTTCCCATGCACTGGCGGCAGGATTGGCAGTATCAAAAATATCACCCGCCACTAATAAAGCATCCGCTTGTTGCTGCTCTAGTGTATCAGCAAGCCAGTCTAAAAATGCTTGATGTTCAGTCGCACGACTATAGCCATGTAATTGATGACCAAGATGCCAATCAGATGTATGGATAATTTTCATAATAGGAATAACACTACCAAGCCAGAAATAATCATCAGATTGTACCGTGTCAACCAGTAACTACACAGAGATTTGATGGTTAACTTCCCGCCCAAATAACAAAACGTTATTATTTTGATAAAAATTGATAATTTTATATTATTTAAAATGTCGCATAGTATTACTCCAACGAAACATAACGACTGACTAATCAGCATCAAAGGTAAATTATGAAAATGAATCACGTAGGCATCATGGTTGGCGATATGGATACCGCTGTTGAGTTTTATACCAAAGCGCTTGGTCTTGATGTGGTTATGGGTAATACCAAAGTGACAGAAGAGCGTGAAACCGCAATTGGTAGAATGTGTATTGCTGTCTTTGGCGAAGGCTTTGAAGGTTTCAATATTGCCCATTTATTAACTCAAGATGGTATCGGTTTTGAATTGTTTGAAATGAAAAACCGTCAACAGCGTCATGAGGTTGATTTCTCTCGCATTGGTATTTTCCACTTCTGTCTTCAAACTGATGATTTTCATGGCGTTATTGCTCGAACTGAACAATATGGTGGTAAAGTTCGTATGGATATCATGCGTTACCATCCTGAAGATGATAACAACACCTCACAAATGGTTTATTTAGAAGACCCATTTGGTAACTTATTTGAGCTTTACTCACATACTTATGAAGAAACTTATTCTACAAAGTATGAATAATCCTTTTAAGCGCAAGGATTGGTGCCCGCCAATCCTTGTAAATTAATACCCCCCCTTAAGACGCAATAACCGCCAATAAAAATCCCACAATGTAAATATTCAATCTAGACTGAATAGTAATTTAAATACTTATCATTTCGTCTTTCTCTTAAATGTATTCAATATAGATGTAACTTTTGTTTTTTGTTGATATGTCGATAGTGATAACTAACTCATTATGAAAAAAATCATAATAACTTGAGGAGTTTATATGTCGCGGATCGTTATTGTTGGTGGTGGTGCAGCAGGTATTGAGCTATCCACATTACTAAATAAAACAACAACAAAAGAAGATAGTGTCATTTTAGTTGAACCAGAAACTCACCATTTCTGGAAGCCACGCTTACATGAGATAGCAGCAGGCACTTTTGATAGTGATCTTGATACTGTGTGTTATTTCACTCACGGCGCACGCCATGGATATCAGCATTACCAAGCTTCTATGACTGATATCAATCGCGATAATAAAACCATTTCTGTCTGTGGTAGTGCCGATAATATTAACTATGAACTCGATTATGATTATTTAATTATCGCCATTGGTGCGGTAAGTAATGACTTTAATACTCCAGGTGCTCAAGATCATTGCATCTTTTTAGATTCAGCCAATCAAGCGCGCCAAGCATGGCATCAAATGAGTTTTGTCCTACGAGCTGGCGATGCTCGCACTGTTAATATTGTCGGAGCAGGTGCTACGGGAGTTGAGCTAGCGGCTGAACTTGAAAGAGTCAGTAGAAAACTTCAACGTTATAATGGTACACAGCTAACAATTAATTTAATTGAAGCCGCTGATCGCGTATTACCCAATAGCCCTGAAAAAATGTCGCGTAAAGTTCAGCAACAGCTTGAGAAAAATAACATTAATGTATTACTTCAAACACGCATTAGCGAAGTCACCGCTAAAGGCATGATCACCAGTGATGATCGTACTCTTGATGCCGATGTGCAATTTTGGGCTGCTGGTATTAAAGCACCTGATTGGCTCAATGGTATTGGCGGCTTAGCTTATAACCGTATCAATCAAATTGAAGTTAATATGAATTTAACCACAACCGTTGATGACTGTATTTTTGCCCTTGGTGATTGCGCCGCTATTCCACAACCCGATGGTAGTTTTGTCCCCCCTAAAGCACAGGCTGCTAATCGCGCAGCTGAACATTTAGCTAAAAGTCTTGGTGGTTTTTTACATGGTAAACCACTCACTGACTTTATCTTCAAAGATAGCGGTATGGTGGTCGCTGTTGGGCACTATTTTGCGGTTGGCTCTTTTGCTCCCGGTTCAAAAATGGAGAGTAAATTTGTATTACATGGTCTGCTCATTCGCCGCGTTTACGATACTATTTTCCGTTTACACCAAAAAACCATCAGTGGCATGTTTACTGTTTCTCGATTAATGCTCTCTAAGCGGCTTAAATCGATATTTAAACCAAATATCTAGTAATTACACTATCTGCTACCTCAATCACAAACGTCACTTAGTAATTTGCAATGGTTAGGTTAAGATACTCCCCCAACTGTTTACCCTAGGAAGCGTGACTAGCATGATGTGGTTTAAAAATATACTGACTTACCGTTTTACGCGTGAGATTGATTTAAATGCAGACCAAATAGAAAAACAGCTGGAAGAATTCCGCTTTACCCCTTGTGGTAGCCAAGACCTACAAAAGTTTGGCTGGGCACATGCGCTTGGCAAGCATGGTGATATGTTTACTCATGTTTCAGGTGACAACATTTTAATTTGCGCTCGCAAAGAAGAAAAAATGCTGCCAGCATCAGTGATCAAAGAGTCATTGAACAACAAAATTGAAATGCAGGAAAAGGATCTTGGTCGTAAGCTGAAAAAGACTGAGAAAGATACCCTAAAAGATGAAATCGTGATGGATTTATTACCTCGCGCGTTCAGTCGTCAGCACCAAACTTACGCGTTAATCATGCCTAAATTAGGCTACATTGTGGTTGATGCTGGTAGCTACAAAAAAGCTGAAGATGTATTAGCATTATTACGTAAATCTATCGGTAGTCTACCTGTCGTGCCAGTGGTGTCTGAAAAGCCATTGGCATTAACCCTGACAGAATGGGTACGTAGCAATCAATCACCACAAGGTTTTACCATTGGTGAAGAAGCTGAGTTTAAAGCTGTTGAAGAAGACGGTGGCGTGATCCGCTGTAAGCAACAAGATTTAAACTGTGATGAAATTTTAGCTCACATTGAAGCCAATAAAGTCGTCACTAAACTGGCGCTTAATTGGCAAGATCGTATCGACTTCATTCTGGCTGATGACTTAAGTGTTAAGCGTCTTAAATTCTCAGATGAAATCAAAGATCAAAACGAAGATATCGATCGTGAAGATATGGCGCAGCGTATTGATGCTGACCTATCGCTAATGGGGGGCGAGTTCTCAGCCTTTTTACCAAACCTATTTGATGTTATCGGTGGTTTAGAAAATAAAGCTTAATCGTGATTTTTCTCTCGCCTACACTTAGATAACAAAAAAGAGCCGTCACGTTATTAACGTTACGGCTCTTTTCATATGCTACATGCTCATCCCCATGCCAGCATTGGCTTTTTTACCAAGGTAGTAATACCAAATAGAAGCTGGAATAAAGATCACGTTCATCACTGTGGTCATATTAAAGCCAAAACCTGATTGATTTAATGCACGTACGGTTTGATCGCTGGTTACCCAACCAACGCCATTGAAGATGGCATCAACACATAAACCTGTAAATAAAATTGCTACAAATAACAACCCAACCATCCATTTAGCAGGACGCTTACCGTAGTATTTCTGATAAACACGGATCATCGGAATGGTTAAAACATCCGATAGAATAAAGCCAATCACGCCACCAAATGAAATTCCACCATGCCATAACGCTGCGGCTAAAATAAGATTACCGACAGAACATACATAAGCAATCATTGCTACAAAAATACCAATAATCACATCTAAAAACGAATGCAACCACACCGGTAAGCCGGCATCATTACTGATAAACAATGCGCGCCATCCCTCTTGCGGCATTAACGCGATTAAGATTGAAGAAACCACCACCCCAATTAGAATTTCTTTACCAATCATGGCAATATCCATTTGGAAGAAACCTGCAGATTTAGTGATTTTTTCCATAGTGGCAGATTGAGGTTTAGCTGCCATATCCATGCCACAATCACTGTGCTCAGGCTTCATCTTTGACATGTCCATGCCGCAATCACTGTGATCACCACTCATTTCAGACATATCCATACCACAACTTGCTTTTTGTGGCTGCGCATCCTCTAAATGCTGACGCAACTCTTGTTCAACATCTTTTGGAAAAAAGCGACTAAATAAAACTCCAACCGTGGCAATTAAAATCAAACCACCTATCACTTCACCCCATAAAAATGTCCAGCCCATTAATGCAACTAAGACAATGAACATTTCAACAATCAAGTTGGTACTTGAAACCAAAAATGCCATTGCATTAGCAACAGTGGATTTTTTTACTAAGAGAGTATGAGATAACGATGCCGCCGCATAAGAACACGATGACGACACCATGCCTAAAAACGTAGTGAAACCAAGGCTTACTGGCGTTGTTTTACCTAAGTGTTTAACCACACTTGAAACCGGTATTAAGTTGCGAATCCAAGATGACAGTATTAAACCAAATGCCAACGGCCAGAATATTTGCCAAATCATATTACCAAAGGTTGAAAACACGTGGATAACTAACCCACTAATATCATGACCTATCATAACTACCTTCTTGATGTATGCCGCCACTCGCTAGCGACAATATTATGCCAATAAACGCTATAGTGCCCTAAAATATAAACGCTGTATTAAATGCACAATAAGTATGTATTTTAATGCATCTATATCTAGCTTAACTAAATTACGCCAATTGAATATATACCTTCATTTACCATCATGCTGATTTTTCATCCGCGATAATAATTAAGAAAATTGGCAATGTGAGAATGAAAAACGTAGAATCTCGCCTCCTCCTATTGCACTAGGTGTTATAGGCTGATTTGGAATCAGACATCTAAGAGAACTAAACAATGTTTAAACCAGAATTACTATCTCCAGCCGGTAGCCTGAAAAATATGCGTTACGCTTTTGCCTATGGTGCAGATGCTGTCTATGCAGGCCAACCTCGTTACAGCCTTCGTGTTCGTAACAATGAATTTAATCTAGATAACCTGAAAATTGGTATCGATGAAGCGCATGCTCAAGGTAAAAAGCTATATGTGGTATGTAATATTCAACCACATAACTCAAAGCTTAAAACCTTTATTCGTGATTTAAAGCCAATTGTAGATATGGGTCCTGACGCACTTATCATGTCAGATCCTGGTTTGATCATGATGGTTCGTGAAGCATTTCCTGAAGTAGTAATTCACCTTTCTGTACAAGCTAACGCAGTTAACTGGGCAACCGTTAAATTCTGGGCTAGCCAAGGCGTTGAGCGTGTGATTCTGTCTCGTGAACTATCACTAGAAGAAATCGAAGAAATTCGTGAGCATTGCCCTGATACTGAACTAGAAATCTTTGTTCATGGCGCACTTTGCATGGCGTATTCTGGTCGTTGTTTATTATCTGGCTACATCAACAAGCGCGATCCAAACCAAGGTACATGCACTAACTCATGTCGCTGGGAATACAAAGTAGAAAAAGCGGTTGAGAACGACGCAGGTCAAATCGTTGAAACTCAAGATGCAATTCAAATTCAAGAGATTGAACAGCGCCCAGAAAATACACTTGGTCTAGGTAAACCTGTTGACGATGTGGTACTGCTGAGTGAATCTCACCGCCCAGAAGAAAAAATGGCAGCATTTGAAGATGAGCATGGTACTTACATCATGAACTCTAAAGATCTTCGTGCAGTACAGCATGTTGAACGCTTAACGAAAATGGGTGTGCACTCATTAAAAATTGAAGGTCGTACTAAGTCTTTCTATTACTGTGCACGTACTGCACAAGTTTACCGTAAAGCGATTGATGATGCGGTTGCAGGTAAACCATTTGATGATTCATTACTCGGCACATTAGAAAGCTTAGCGCACCGTGGCTATACTGAAGGCTTCCTACGCCGTCATACCCATGATGCTTACCAGAATTATGATTACGGTTACTCAATTTCAGATACACAACAATTTGTTGGCGAATTTACTGGTGTACGTCGTGGTGAACTTGCTGAAGTTGAAGTGAAAAATAAATTCGTTGTTGGCGACAGCCTTGAAGTAATGACACCAAAAGGTAACGTTATTTTCAAACTTGAAACCATGGAAAACCGTAAGTCAGAAGTCATTGATGATGCAAAAGGGAATGGCCACTTTGTGTTTATTCCTGTGCCATCGGATATGGATCTCGATTTTGGTCTACTAATGCGTAATTTAAATAACGGTGAAGACACTCGTAACCCACACGCACCTAAAGACGGTAAATAAGCACTATGGCACTGCTCATTACAACTAAATGCATTAACTGTGATATGTGTGATCCTGAATGCCCCAATGAGGCAATCACCATGGGCGATGAATTTTATGAAATAGACCCAGATCGCTGCACAGAATGTAAAGGGCACTATGATAAGCCAACCTGCCAGTCAGTTTGTCCTATTACCAATTGTATTATTACTGATCCTGAGCGCGTTGAGTCAGATGATGAACTGCTTGAAAAGTTTGTCACTCTGCAAGGCCTAGCTTAGTTATTCAATAATAAACCGTATAAAAAAAGCACCGCTCAGTTACCTGAGCGGTGCTTTTTTATTAGTCAAACACTAACACCTAGCAGAGATTAGCTTTTCAATACAACCTTACACATCGGTGGCAATACTTTTTTAGGTTTTGGCTTCGGCTTAACATCAGTAACTGGTTTGGTAACCACTGGTGCTTTATACGTTGGCGACCATGAAGCAAGCTCTTTACCACAACCATCGCCTGCTGGCGGTGGTGTTTGCGGCTCACAAGTGGTACTTCCCTCAGGGCAATGTAAACGAACGTGGAAATGGTAATAATGACCAAACCAAGGTCGCACTTTACTCAACCAATCTCGCTGCTTCCATTCAGTTTTGCATAGCTGTTGTTTAATCACTGGATGAACAAATATTCGTGCTACTCGATCATCACTTGCTGCTAATTGGATTAATTGTGCTTGCTTATTACTCCAGTTGTTTTCAATGATCTGGTAATTTTTCACATCAACCATAGGCAGCGCAGACACCGTCTTTAGTTCTTGTTGAGTTAACGGTTTTTCCGGTATACGTAACCAAATATCGGCATCTAATCCTGTTTGGTGGCTTGCATGGCCTGACGAGAAACGGCCTCCTCTAGGCATTGCAATATCACCGACCAGCACATTACCAATTTTTAGCTGTTGTGATTGCTTCATTAATTGCTGTAAAAAAACAATCATTTCACTATGACCAAAATAACGTCCACGTTCAGAACGTATCACTTGATAACCATCACCTTGCAACGGCAAATTTTCACCACCAGCAAGACAACCATTAGCATACGAGCCAATCGAACTTGAATCACCACTCGTCGGTTGTTTCACTTTCTCCCACGGTGTAGCCGTGACGGTTTGACTCATGCACACAAGCATTAAGCCAGTAACTATCTTCCCTAACACTTTATTCTTCCTTTTGATCATTGGTAGCGCTAATAATAACGTAACATTTAAACGATGCAAAATTAAGCTACCAATAATTTCACCACGCATCGTAATAATAGTCCAAAGACTATTCATTCATTATTTAACAATGGTTTTACATGATTATCTTTTTGTAAAATTCAAAATAAAGAAAGACCGACTAATTCCAGTTAGAACTATATTTATTTAATAGCAAAAATTCACTTTCCAAATTTAACATTCTCATTATTTTATAAAACATACTAATATTGCTAAATAAACATGCTTAACATCGACGATTAAATCACCACTATTAATTTCAAATATGGCACTTAAGATTGCATTAAGTCATGCTAATTTATAGATAATCGTGTCTATTTTAATGTTCAAGATCGGTATTAATTTATTAAAATAATTTCAATGTGAATTTATCGGGTTACTGAGCACTGTCAAAAATAAAATATAAGTTACTGATTAAAGTAAACATAAAGCACAAAAAACATATAGCGTATTTACATCACTCGATTTTTATCAAAACCACTAAACGGGCTTGTTTTATGTTTTAAATTTTCATTTCAACGAATTTAAAAGACTTCAATGCATTATATAAATATATTTACTATTAAAAATAGAACATGACTAAATAAAATAAACCAGTAATCACCATAAGCAATAATAACTATTAGAATATGATAATGAATCTTATTATTGAGCTTATTTATTATCAAACCAACATTTACGGTAATGTCTTATTAATAAAATTTAAACAGCTATTTATATAGTTAATTTTATCCGCAAGTTTTTTACTCTCCTGCTCTTAATTGCAAAATTTGACGACATTATATTCACCCATATAATAACCACGAGAAATTACCCTCTTCTTTATTTCTAATAAGGTCTTTTGAGATTGAATATAAGTAGACGTCAATTATTTAAATTGTGCGCGGGGGCTGTAGCAACAACAACTATTGCTTCCCTTGCCACAATTCCGCAAAAAGCGTGGGCGCAAGCTCGTGACTTCAAATTAACCGCTGCCAAAGAAACACGTAATACCTGTTCTTATTGTTCAGTAGGTTGTGGCACATTACTGTATAGCACAGGTGCTACAGGCGGAAATATTAAACAAAAAGTATTCCACGTTGAAGGTGATCCAGATCATCCAGTAAGCCGTGGTGCATTATGTCCTAAAGGTGCGGGCCTAGCTGGTTTTGTTAACAGCGAACAACGTTTGAAATACCCAGAATACCGCGCTCCAGGTTCAGATAAATGGCAACGTCTAACATGGGACGAAGCATTTAGCCGTATTGCTAAACTAATGAAACAAGACCGTGATGCTAACTTGGTAAAAACCAATGATGAAGGCACCACAGTTAACCGCTGGCTAACAACAGGCATGCTTTGTGCCTCAGCGGAAAGTAATGAAAATGGTTGGTTAACTCAGAAATTTGCCCGCGGTTTGGGTATGGTTCCTGTAGACACTCAAGCGCGTATTTGACACGGCCCAACGGTAGCAAGTCTTGCTCCAACATTTGGCCGCGGCGCGATGACCAACAACTGGGTCGACATTAAAAATGCCGACTTGATCCTCGTTATGGGCGGAAACGCAGCAGAAGCACACCCTGTAGGTTTCCGCTGGGCTATTGAAGCTCAAAAAACTCGAAACGCTGAAATCATTGTGGTTGATCCACGTTTCACGCGTACAGCAGCTGTTGCTGATCACTATGCACCGATCCGTTCTGGTGCTGATATTGCTTTCTTACTAGGTGCAATTCGCTACCTAATCGCAAGCAGTCAAGTCAATCACGAATATGTCAAAGCGTATACTAATGCGAGCTTTATCGTACGTGATGATTACGCGTTCCACGATGGTCTATTCTCTGGCTATGACGCTGATAAACGTAAGTATGATCGTAGCTCTTGGTTCTATCAACTGGATGACCAAGGTTATGCGCTAAAAGATGAATCACTGCAGCATCCTCGTTGTGTATGGAATCTACTTAAAGATCACGTATCTCGCTATACACCTGACGTTGTTGCTAATATCACCGGTACGCCGATTGATATGTTTGAACGCGTTTGTAAAGCACTAGGTAGCACCGCTGCGAATAACCGTGTTGCGACTATTTTGTACGCGACAGGCTGGACTCAGCACTCAAAAGGCGCTGAAAACATTCGTTGTATGGCAATGGTCCAATTACTCCTTGGTAATATGGGTATGGCTGGCGGCGGTGTTAACGCTCTACGTGGCCACTCTAACATTCAAGGTATTACTGACCTTGGCTTGCTAGCACAAAGTTTACCGGGTTACTTAAAACTGCCATCAGATAAAGATGTTGATTTAGCGACTCACCTTAAGCACCACACGCCTGTGGCACTTGAAGCAGATCAAACTAACTATTGGCAGCATTACCCAGCATTCTTCGTGTCATTATTGAAGTCATTTTACGGCAAAAATGCCACAGCTGAGAATAACTTTGGCTACGACATGATGCCAAAATGGGATCAAGGCTACGACATGTTGCGCGTGTTCGACATGATGAACAAAGGCGAAATGAATGGCTATATCTGTCAAGGTTTCAACCCTGTTTCTTCAATGTCTAACAAGCAAAAAACATTGGATGCACTATCTAAGCTGAAATACTTAGTGGTTGTTGATCCACTGGCAACAGAAACTTCTACGTTCTGGCAAAATAAACCTAACGTCAATGAAGTTGATACTGCAAGTATTGATACTGAAGTATTCCGTTTGCCTTGTGCCTGTTTTGCTGAAGAAGATGGCACCATTGTAAGTTCAGCGCGCTGGCTACAATGGCACTGGAAAGCAGCTGATATGCCAGGAGAAGCTAAGGGTGATGCTGAGATCCTAGCGGGTATTTTCTTGAAAATGCGCGAAATGTACCAACAAAATGGTGGTACTTATCCAGATCCTATCTTAGCGCTTGATTGGAACTATGCGATCCCTGCAGAGCCAAACACCAAAGAATTAGCACAAGAGCTAAACGGCAAAGACGCTAACGGTAAGCAACTATCTAGCTTTGCTCAACTAAAAGCGGATGGTTCTACCAATGCCGCGTGTTGGTTATACACAGGTAGCTGGACTGAAGCTGGCAATCAAACAGCTCGTCGTGATAACAGCGATCCTTCTGGTCTAGGTTTAGCGCCAAACTGGGCATGGTCTTGGCCTGCAAACCGTCGTGTTTTGTACAACCGTGCATCAACACATCCTGACGGTAGCCCATGGGATAAAACACGTACTTTAGTTGAATGGAATGGTAACAAGTGGGTCGGTCCTGATGTACCTGACTTTAATGCTAAATTGCCGCCATCCAGCAATGCCGGTCCATTTATCATGCAACCTGAAGGCGTAGGTCGTCTGTTTGCACTTGATAAAATGGCTGAGGGTCCGTTCCCTGAACACTACGAACCATTTGAAACACCGATTGGTACTAACCCATTACATAAAAATGTGGTTTCTAATCCAGCGGCACGTTTGTTCAAAGATGATGCAGCGCAGCTAGGCACCAAAGAGAATTTCCCATTCGTGGGTACCACTTACCGCCTAACAGAGCACTTCCATACCTGGACAAGTCACTCTCATTTCAACGCGGTATTACAACCTGAACAATTTGTAGAAATTGGCGAAGGTTTAGCGAAAGAGCGTGGCATCAACAATGCTGACATGGTGCGTGTAACCTCTAAGCGTGGTTCTATTGAAGCTAAAGCTTATGTGTCTAAGCGTATTACGCCACTGCATGTTAACGGTCAAGCTGTTCACACTGTTGGTATTCCTATTCACTGGGGCTACGAAGGCGATACTAAGCCGGGTTACCTTGCGAATACGTTATCGCCATGTGTCGGTGACGCTAACTCACAAACGCCTGAATATAAGGCATTTTTGGTTAACGTAGAGAAGGTGAAGTAAGCCATGGGTATGGAATCACAGAATATTATTCGTAGTTCTGCTACATCGTCGATTACTCCATCTCCTGATGCGCGTGAACGTCAAATTCAGGTAACAAAGTTAATTGATGTCACCTGTTGTACTGGCTGTAAAGGCTGCATGGATGCGTGTAGTGAGTGGAATAACCTACGCGGTAAAGTAGGCACCTTTGAAGGTTCTTACCAAAATCCACCTAATACAACCGCTGAAACTTGGACCACTATCCACTTCAAAGAAATTGAAGAAGATAATAAATTCAAGTGGCTATTTAGCAAACATAGCTGCATGCACTGTTCAGATCCTGGCTGCTTAAAAGCGTGTCCAGAACCTGATGCTATCGTGCAATATGAAAACGGTGTGGTTGATTTCAACTCGGAAAAATGTGTTGGCTGCGGTTACTGTATCGCTGGCTGTCCATTTGATATTCCGCGTATGAACCCAGTTGATAACCGTGTTTATAAGTGTACGTTGTGTCTTGATCGCCTTCAGGCAGGTCAAGTGCCGTCATGTGCTAAAACCTGTCCAACAGGTGCACTACGCTTTGGTTCTCGTGAAGAAATTCTTGAGTATGCCAATCAACGTGTTGCTGCATTACAAGCAAAAGGCCATAAAAAAGCCGGTATCTACAACCCGCAAGGCGTTGGTGGTACACACGTCATTTACGTACTGCACGATATTACTGATCCTGAACGTTATGATCTGCCTAAAGATCCTAAAATCAGCGAAACCGTGAAGCTATGGAAAGATGATGTGAAACCTCTGGCGGCAGCTGGTTTAGTGGGTACGTTAGCCCTTGCTGCTATTCACCGCGTAACGGTTGGTCGTAGTCGTGTGGCTGAAGATGAAGGAGATGAAAAATGAGTTTAAACAAAACGATTTTACGTCATAAGCCTTTAGATCGCGTAGTGCATTGGACTGTGGCATTAACAGGTATCTGGACATTATTGTCTGGTCTATCTTTTATGTTTGCACCGCTGCACTTCCTTAGCTATGTCTATGGCACGCCACAACTTGCACGTATTTTGCATCCATTTGGTGCGATTGTGATGACCGTTGGGCTGTTTTTCTTAGTGATCCGTTACTGGAGCCATAACCACTTTGAAAAAGGTGATCTCCAGTGGATGTTAAAAGTTAAAGATGTTTTAACTGAGAACGAAGAAAACGTACCAGAAGCAGGTCAATACAACGCTGGTCAGAAAATGATCTTACGTCAGTTTATTGCCTGTGGTGTATTGCTACTGGTAACAGGTCTGATTGCATGGCGCGCTTACTTTTCAGCCTACTTCAGCATTGATGTGGTTCGTATTGCATTAATTGTACACTCAATTACTGCGCTGGTTTTTGCCTTAAGCTTAATTATCCATGCCTATATGGCGTATTGGGTAAAAGGCTCAATTGATGGCATGTTAGAAGGTAAGGTTTCTCCTGCGTGGGCCAAGAAACATCACCCTCGCTGGTTCCGTTCGCTATCAAGCAACAAAGACCAACACTAATAACACAGCTCAAGAACCAATAAACCTTGCTATTTATTGGTTCTTTATTTCTATACCAACCTCGGTTTACTGGGGTTGGTATTCTTATAATTGGATACCGACATGAGCGTTAACATTTTAGATAAAGACACCATTATTAAACAAAAAAGTGACGGCTTTCGTCCGCTAATTATTGGTGATCCTGCCACCATTTTTCATGCCCGTGCTGCCCGTTTACGTCAGTTGGCACAAGACTCTTTTATGGCAGATTACCTGTTATTAGCAGGACAGATCGTCCAACAACAATTGCATTTAATTGACACCTTTAATGGTGCTGTGCAGCAACAGTTAGCAGCCCAAACATTAACATGGCCGATTGAAATTGATGGTAGCTGGCAAGCTATTTTAGATCCAATGTTAACCCAATTAACCTCGGCACTACGACCTGTTGTTAGTGATGATATCGTCAAAGTTATCGACAATATTAGCCAGATTGATCAGCAAACCTTGCAACATTATTTTCATGCTCTACAGCAAAACCAAGCTGAACGTGTACCTGCTGATATTGCGATTATCCTTTGGAGCTGTATCAATACCTTAATGAGCTTAATTGTGACTAACACTCAGTTAGAATGGCAACCTGAAGCCAATGCAAAGCAATCACATTGTCCTCTTTGTGGCGGTGCACCTGTGGCAAGTTTAATTCAAGGTAGTGGTCATCGTTACTTACATTGCAGCCAATGTGAAGCACAATGGCATCGCCTCCGCGCTGAATGTACTCAATGTGGCGATAGTGAAAATATTCAACTTCAAAGTGAAACACTAGAAGATAGTGTTCGCGCTGAAACCTGTCGTCATTGTCAAAGTTATTTAAAGATGTTGGTACTAGAAAAGAACCCACAGTTAGATCCTATTGCAGATGATTTAGCCACCATAGTGCTAGATCAGAAACTGGGGGAAATGGAATTTTATCGCAGTGGTTTCAACCCTTTCTTACTGCCTCTGGCTCAATAACGCTTTAGAGTAACCCTATGATTATTGCTACAGCTGGCCATGTCGATCATGGTAAAACCAAACTGTTACAAGCCCTGACTGGGATCAATGCCGATCGACTGCCAGAAGAGCAACAACGCGGGCTTACAATTGATTTAGGCTATGCGTTTATGCCTTATCAATCAATAACATCTAATCAGCAACAAACATTAGGTTTTATTGATGTTCCTGGCCATGAAAAATTTCTCTCCAACATGCTCGCAGGCGTAGGCACCGCTCATCATGCAATGCTGATTGTGGCAGGCGATGAAGGCATGATGCCGCAAAGCCATGAACATTTGACGATTCTGCGCTTATTAGCCATGGATAGCCTAACGGTGGTGATCACTAAATCCGATCTCACTACCACTGAGCAACAACAGCAACTTGAAACTAAAATAAGCCAGTTATTGCTTCAATATGGCTTTACCCACACCACTATTTTTCATTGTTCAGCCATCACCCATCAAGGTATTGACGAACTCAAGCAACACCTCATTGAGCTGGCTAATAGTGAGCAACATCACGATGATCGCCTTAATTTTAAACTCGCGATTGACCGCGCTTTTCACGTTAAAGGCTCTGGCTTAGTGGTAACGGGAACCGCTATCAACGGTCAGATTAATGTTGGTGATAGCTTGCGTTTAGTCAGTCATAGCAACCTTAAAAAAGGCCATTGCCAGCCTCAGGTTGTACGTATAAAAACCATTCATGCGCAGGGGAAATCCGCAGAATGTGCAACAGCCAATCAACGAGTAGCGCTTAATATTAGCGGTGATATTGATAAGGCAAGTTTAACCCGTGGTGATTGGTTATTACAGACAGCACCAACAACTATAATCAAACGGATCACGGTTAAATTAACCGCTAACCAACTGATTAAACATTGGCAAAATGTGCAGGTTTTCCATGCAGCTACCCATACCACAGGTCGTATTGCATTATTAGAAGATCAGCAATTAATCGCAACGGGCAGCGCTCTGGCTGAAATCAGCCTTGATACGCCATTGTGTTTAACCGAACAAGATCGCTTATTAGTCCGCGATCCCGCTCAAAAAGTCAATCTTGGCAGCGCAATTGTAATTGATCTACTGCCACCAAATCGTGGCAAACGCAAACCACAGCGGCTTGAGTACCTTCATCAACGTGCTCATCTCAATACGCTCAATGAGATCATTCAATTTAAGCTGCAACATGCACCACAATCACGCCAACAATTAATTGAACAGCACCAGTGTAATACTGCTGTTATTAGTCAATTATTAGCAGCAAATGAAGCCATCAATCAACATGGTGATTTCCTTTGCTATAACAGCTATCAACAAGCATTACAGCAACAGATTATCACCACGCTAGAACACTATCATCAGCAAGCGCAAGATAACCTTGGCGTCGGTAAAGAGCGATTATATCGAATGGCAGCATTGAATCAGCCAGCCGAGATCTTTAACGCTGTTATCAACCAATTGCTTAATCAACAGCGATTAGCTAATACTCGTGGTTGGTTACACTTAGCTGAGCATACATTACAACTAACGCCAACTGAGCAACAATGCTGGCAGCAAATAGAACAACTGATGGTTGCAAATCCCCAACCTTGGTGGGTACGTGATCTTGCGGCTGAAATTAATGCGGATGAGAACGAAATTCGTAAATTAAGCTATAAACTGGCGCAATTAAGCTACGTTGCCGCGATTGTTAAAGATCGTTATGTTAGCCATGATTATCTAGTGCAAATGGCCACACAAGTACGTCAACATATTGCCCAAGAGCAAAAATTAGAAACGGCTGAATTTAGAAATATTAGTCAGCTCGGACGCAAAGTTGCAATTCAATTATTAGAATATTTTGACAAGATTGGTTTTACTAAACGTAAGTTTAATTATCGTGAGCTAAAAGATCAGGATGTGTTGCAGTAACAAAAATAAAGAAGTGGCGGAAGAACATAGGAGTCGAACCTACCCAGGACTGCTGGCAGCCCTACCCGGATTTGAAATCCGGACGCATCACCGGATACGACGTTCTTCCTTTATTTTGAAGCTGTATTTTATTCGCTTAAAGCATATTCTGCAACCGCTATCTAACCAATACCAAGATAGCGGTTTCTTTTATAGAACAAGTGCCTAAATAACCCTCTATTTCATCTGTTGGTCAAGATTTAAAATCGTTAAAGCATTACTAACACTGGTTGCCAACACATCAACCACCCCAGATCGAAGTGCGCCTAATAAGGCTAATGCTTTACTGTTTTCAGCCGCCGTCACCACCACTGTCGGAATATGACGCAGTTCATTCATGGTTAGACCGATAACACGATCGCTCATCATGGTATCTGCTTGCTTACCCTGACTATCAAAAAAATCATAGCCCGCAATATCACCGACAACGCCTTTACGGATTCGAGCTTCAACAATTTCTTGCGGCGTAAACCAACCCAGTTTAACCATATGACTATTTTCATTCATATCGCCAACACCGACTAATGCCACATCAGCACGACGTGCACGATCTAAGGTTTCTTTCACAGTGCCATTTTTCATGAATGCTTCTTTAACAATGATGTCTTCAACATATGCAGGCGCATAAAGTGTCTCACTAATACCATCATATTTTTTGGCCAGTTGACGACAAATATGATCGGCATTAATCGCATTACCTGAACGGTGAGTACCACCAATTCCACACACAAAACGACAGTTACGCTGTGGCACTACACCAACATGATTGGCAATTGAGGCAATATTACGCCCTTGACCAACAGCAACGACCATATCATCTGATAATGTTGTAGCCAGATAGCTTGAAACAAGGCTCGCTACTTGTTGACGTTGAGATTCATCATCAGGCTGATCTAACGCAATCAAGGCCCGTTTTAGATTAAAGCGCTCAATTAACTGTTGTTCTAACTTCTCACTAAATACCGGGTGATATTTAACTGTGATTTCAACCACGCCTTCATCGCGTGCGCGGCGGAGTAAACGACCGATTTTGGCACGAGACATGCCAAACCGTTGTGATATTTCTTCCTGCGTTGCACCTTCTTGATAATAAGCAATAGCAATTTCAGTTAACTGATCACTCTCAGCATGATTATTATCATTATTCAAACTGCTCATTACTTATCCTTTATATACTAACGGTTAAATCAAAAACATATTCTAGCACTGTGATATCAAAACCGAGAGGTTATTCCACAGCTCACAACAATAAATAACGTACAGCTTTTTCATCAATAATCACCAAAAACCACACCACCTTTTTAAGCTATCATAGGTACAAGCAAAGATAACAACTATCTTATTGATAATTAAAAGATATTTAGTTTGTACAGCTTTTTGATCATATAAACTCAAAAGCTTTTTAGCTGATATTATTCGACCAAGTTACGATTATTATCGATTAGCTACATTAGTAATTACAGCAGGATTAGTAATAACTATCAGCAATAATAAGCTATTGTTAAGTAATATATTGTCATTATTAAAATTATGCCATATACATAAGTTAAATTAATATAAGTAACCCTATTTACATTACTTTTATTATAGATTAGTGTGACGCCAAATTTGCTAAAATAGGAATGCGTTTGTGAGTAAACATTTAAACTGGGTCGATTATGCCAAAGGTCTTGGTATTATATTAGTGGTATACGGACACATAACGGAAGGTATTTATAATGCTGGCATGGCGATGGATAGTCATCTTTATACCGCTGTAGATACTATGATTTACAGCTTCCACATGCCTCTCTTTTTCTTTTTATCTGGTTTGTTCTTTACTTCATCTTTCCAAAAAAGAGGCTTTAAAAATACTATCATTAATAAAGTTGATACTATTTTTTATCCCTTTGTCATTTGGTCGATACTTCAAGGTATTATTGAAGCAACATTATCTAAATATACCAATGGTCATGTAACCTATACACAGGTATTTAGCTTACTGTGGGAACCAAGAGCACAATTCTGGTTTCTTTACGTATTGTTTTTTACTTTTGTCATTGCTTGTATCTTATTTATGAACAATCGTAGCACTAAGCAAATGGCATTAGTCGCTGGTTTTTTCTCTCTCGTTTATATATTCCAAAGCGACCTTCCTCAGATACACATATTTACAATGGGCTATGCTCATATTGCATTCTTTTTTATTGGGGTTCTGGTTGTTCAGTTAGATTGCATCAATAAATTGAATAATATTAAGGTTTTTATTGCAATACTTGCTTTATTTATGGTGAGTGAATATTGGTTTGCAGTTATTGAAGGTTTCAGCCGTTTAGACCGCGGCTTTTGGTCATTTATTATTGCTAGTATTGGTATTACTTTCATCGTCACCTTATCAATGCAATTGTCAAAGTTAAATATCCGCTTATTAGCTTATATTGGCCAATCATCACTTTATATCTATTTACTGCATGTATTAATAGGTAGCGGCATACGCATTGTGTTACAGAAAGCATTCCATGTTGAATCAGCAACCATTCAAATTATTATTGGCTGTATTGCTGCTATTGGCTTGTCTCTATTTTTTGTTGAGATCACTAAAAAATTCCAATTGTCATTTCTATTTAAAGCTCCATGGGAAAGTTCTCGAAAATAGAATAACCTCAACAACAGCATAAAAATAAAAAGGAATCTGCGTTGATTCCTTTTTTCTTTGCTGTATCTCATCAATAAAAAGTATCAGCATATACGTCATACCATTTCCAGCATCCACTCGATATACCCATCATTACATTACCAACAAAATTGGATACTTATTATCAACACGTTGTAGCGTTATTGTTTTAACTGCTTTTTTATTGGTTTCTGCAATGCTCAAACACGTGATGTGCAGATCACGGATAGCTCGTTCCTCTCTTTCGAGATGACGGATAATAACCTACGTTATTACACCATTTTCTACAGACGAAAAAAAACTGAATCTTTCGATTCAGGTTGCTTAAATGAATGTGAAGCGGACGGGACTTGCCATAGCTAACATTACAACCAGAGCATCAGCGCGTCCATTTTCCATCAAACAATAGTCGTGCCAGGCCGCTAAGCTTGCCAATAGAAACTAATTTATAACTTAATCCTCTGCCGTGCCGTCATTCCCTACAGTGAGGTTACGAACGAGATAGGGAATCTATTATCAGCACGTTGTAGCGTTATTGTTTTAACTGCTTTTTTATTGGTTTCTGCAATGCTCAAACACGTGATGTGCAGATCACGGATAGCTCGTTCCTCTCTTCCGAGATGACGGATAATAACCTACGTTATTACACCATTTTCTACAGACGAAAAAAAACCTGAATCTTTCGATTCAGGTTTCTTAAATAAATGTGAAGCGGACGGGACTCGCCACACCGAACATCAGCGCGACCCTCGGCATGACAGGCCGCTAAGCTTCCCAATAGAAAGTTAACCAACTGAACTACCACTCCGCAGTATTTATTCAGCATCATCTTACTTTTAGATAGACGTAAAAAAGCCCTAATCTTTCGATTCAGGTTTCTTAAATAAATGTGAAGCGGACGGGACTCGCCACACCGAACATCAGCGCGACCCCCGGCATGACAGGCCGCTAAGCTTCCCAATAGAAAACGATCTCCATGGATGGAGAGAATGCCAAATAATGTCGGGAACATTATTGGTCAGCTGAACTACCACTCCGCAGTATTTATTCAGCATCATCTTACTTTTAGATAGACGTAAAAAAGCCCTAATCTTTCGATTAGGGCTTTTCTGTATAATGGCGGAGTGGACGGGACTCGAACCCGCGACCCCCGGCGTGACAGGCCGGTATTCTAACCAACTGAACTACCACTCCGCAGTGTCTATTCAGCATAAATGCAACTTGTTTTGCCTTAAGATTTTCTTAAAATCTTAAAACAAGAAAGCGAAGCCTGGCGATGTCCTACTCTCACATGGGGAGACCCCACACTACCATCGGCGCTATTACGTTTCACTGCTGAGTTCGGCATGGGATCAGGTGGGTCCATAACGCTATGGTCGCCAAGCAAATTTTTTTGTTACGAGTATCGAGATTTCTCGATTCGAGACTCCTAACATTACAATCTTAAAAAACTGACTATCGCGATACTCGATAACTCGATTCTCGCTGTCTCAAACTTACATTCAAGTGTTTGTCGAGTCCGTCTCTTCTCTTGTGAGAAGAAAAACCCCTTGGGTGTTGTATGGTTAAGCCTCACGGGCAATTAGTATCAGTTAGCTCAATGCCTCGCAGCACTTACACACCTGA
>NZ_FYAK01000041.1 GCF_900185615.1 Photobacterium malacitanum | reverse complement strand
ACATTTACAGTTAACGGTAACGTATTAACCGTGCTTGATAGCGATAACAAGCCAGTGATGGTCGTAACGATTGCGAAAGATGGCGCATACACGGTTGAAGTGACAGGCCCCATTGATCAAAATGATGCAGACATTGCCAACATTAACCTAGGCGTGACGGCGACGGATAATGATGGTGACAGCACGCAAGGACAAGTTGTTATTACTGTCACTGATGGTGCTGATGCGGGCGGTAATGAGCACGGTGATATTACTATTACCGAAGGTGATTTAACTCCTCAAGCTGGTGAGCAAGGCTACCCTGTATCGGGCAACACCACGATTGTGATTGAGGCGGGCGCTGATCGTCTAGACCCAACTAAAGTGACCATCGATCCGACTCAATTAACCCAATTAATTAGCGAATTAGAGTCAGAGTTAACTACGGGTGATAATCAAGCGATCAGCTTTAGCTATGACAGCACCACCGGGCAATTAGTCGGTGTGACCGCTGACGGCGAGCAAGTGGTGACGGTATCATTGGATGCCGTCCAAGCGGCGAACGGCCACGATATCGACGTCACAGTGACGATTAATCAAGACAAACCGTTAAACCACACCGACAGTGGTGTCGATGGTTTGGTTGATAGTGTTAACGATAAAATCACCATTGATGTGCCGATTCAGGTGCAAGATACCGATGGTGATTGGCTACAAAAGCCTGCCAATGTTGATATCACCATTGTTGATGGTGCCAACCCAGAATTTGGCACTGACAGTGGCACCACCATTAATGAAACCACCCAAAATGGTGAGGTTATTAGCGGCGAAGTGCCGTTGGATGTGGGCTCAGATGCGATCCATCAGCTTGATTTCAATGCTGACCAACCGGATTTAGCCAACCTAACCAGTAATGGTGCTGCGACTACATTTACAGTTAACGGTAACGTATTAACCGTGCTTGATAGCGATAACAAGCCAGTGATGGTCGTAACGATTGCGAAAGATGGCGCATACACGGTTGAAGTGACAGGCCCCATTGATCAAAATGATG
>NZ_FYAK01000032.1 GCF_900185615.1 Photobacterium malacitanum | reverse complement strand
TACTTACTGGTATTCGGAGTTTGCAAAGGGTTGGTAAGTCGGGATGACCCCCTAGCCTTAACAGTGCTCTACCCCCAGTAGTATTCGTCCGAGGCGCTACCTAAATAGCTTTCGGGGAGAACCAGCTATCTCCGAGTTTGATTGGCCTTTCACCCCTAGCCACAAGTCATCCGCTAATTTTTCAACATTAGTCGGTTCGGTCCTCCAGTAAGTGTTACCTCACCTTCAACCTGCCCATGGCTAGATCACTCGGTTTCGGGTCTAATCCTAGCAACTATGACGCCCAGTTAAGACTCGGTTTCCCTACGGCTCCCCTAAACGGTTAACCTTGCTACTAAAATTAAGTCGCTGACCCATTATACAAAAGGTACGCAGTCACCCAACAAGTGGGCTCCTACTGCTTGTACGTACACGGTTTCAGGTTCTATTTCACTCCCCTCACAGGGGTTCTTTTCGCCTTTCCCTCACGGTACTGGTTCACTATCGGTCAGTCAGGAGTATTTAGCCTTGGAGGATGGTCCCCCCATGTTCAAACAGGATATCACGTGTCCCGTCCTACTCGATTTCACTAATAAAGCGTTGTTGGTTACGGGGCTATCACCCTGTATCGCGGTACTTTCCAGAACCTTCACCTAACGCTGAACTAACTTAAGGGCTAATCCGGTTTCGCTCGCCGCTACTACCGGAATCTCGGTTGATTTCTCTTCCTCGGGGTACTTAGATGTTTCAGTTCCCCCGGTTCGCCTCATTAACCTATGTATTCAGTTAATGATACTTACTTATGTAAGTGGGTTTCCCCATTCGGAAATCCCAGACTCAAGTGGCTTTTACTGCCTAATCTGGGCTTATCGCAAGTTAATACGTCCTTCATCGCCTCTGACTGCCAAGGCATCCACCGTGTACGCTTAGTCACTTAACCATACAACCCCAAGAGGTCTTGTATGTTCAAACAACCAAGGTTTGCGTTTAACATTTCGATCAAGAAAATATTAAACATTGGTTTTTCGCCGGACTCATTTATTTGTCTTCACTTTAAAAAGTGAAAGCAAAATCAAGACACTTGAATGTGTGTTGTTTTGAGAACTCGTTTTTATTCATAGAATAAAAACATTTTTAAAATCAATCTATCGATTGAATTTACTAGTCAGCTTTCCAGATTGTTAAAGAACATGTAATCATCGTTAGATAACCACTTTTTAAAAACACTTTTTACTCTCTATTGCAAGAGAAGTGTACTTAAAGAGTGGTGGAGCTATGCGGGATCGAACCGCAGACCTCCTGCGTGCAAGGCAGGCGCTCTCCCAGCTGAGCTATAACCCCAACGATTTAAAAGACTGTACCGCCACTTTTTCTGGGAGAAAAAGTGGTGGGTCTGAGTGGACTCGAACCACCGACCTCACCCTTATCAGGGGTGCGCTCTAACCACCTGAGCTACAGACCCAAGTCTTTTTGCGTTCTTACATTTTAACCA
>NZ_FYAK01000028.1 GCF_900185615.1 Photobacterium malacitanum | reverse complement strand
TACTTACTGGTATTCGGAGTTTGCAAAGGGTTGGTAAGTCGGGATGACCCCCTAGCCTTAACAGTGCTCTACCCCCAGTAGTATTCGTCCGAGGCGCTACCTAAATAGCTTTCGGGGAGAACCAGCTATCTCCGAGTTTGATTGGCCTTTCACCCCTAGCCACAAGTCATCCGCTAATTTTTCAACATTAGTCGGTTCGGTCCTCCAGTAAGTGTTACCTCACCTTCAACCTGCCCATGGCTAGATCACTCGGTTTCGGGTCTAATCCTAGCAACTATGACGCCCAGTTAAGACTCGGTTTCCCTACGGCTCCCCTAAACGGTTAACCTTGCTACTAAAATTAAGTCGCTGACCCATTATACAAAAGGTACGCAGTCACCCAACAAGTGGGCTCCTACTGCTTGTACGTACACGGTTTCAGGTTCTATTTCACTCCCCTCACAGGGGTTCTTTTCGCCTTTCCCTCACGGTACTGGTTCACTATCGGTCAGTCAGGAGTATTTAGCCTTGGAGGATGGTCCCCCCATGTTCAAACAGGATATCACGTGTCCCGTCCTACTCGATTTCACTAATAAAGCGTTGTTGGTTACGGGGCTATCACCCTGTATCGCGGTACTTTCCAGAACCTTCACCTAACGCTGAACTAACTTAAGGGCTAATCCGGTTTCGCTCGCCGCTACTACCGGAATCTCGGTTGATTTCTCTTCCTCGGGGTACTTAGATGTTTCAGTTCCCCCGGTTCGCTTCATTAACCTATGTATTCAGTTAATGATACTTACTTATGTAAGTGGGTTTCCCCATTCGGAAATCCCAGACTCAAGTGGCTTTTACTGCCTAATCTGGGCTTATCGCAAGTTAATACGTCCTTCATCGCCTCTGACTGCCAAGGCATCCACCGTGTACGCTTAGTCACTTAACCATACAACCCCAAGAGGTCTTGTATGTTCAAACAACCAAGGTTTGCGTTTAATAATCCGATCAAGAAAATATTAAACATTGGTTTTTCGCCGGACTCATTTATTTGTCTTCACTTTAAAAAGTGAAAACAAAATCAAGACACTTGAATGTGTGTTGTTTTGAGAACTCGTTCTTCTTTCGAAGAACATTTTTAAAATCAATCTATCGATTGAATTTACTAGTCAGCTTTCCAGATTGTTAAAGAGCATGTGTCTATCTTTCGACGTCCACTTTTTAAAAGTACTTTAATCTCTTTATTACAAGAGAAATACGTTTAAAAAGTGGCGTCCCGTAGGGGAGTCGAACCCCTGTTACCGCCGTGAAAGGGCGGTGTCCTAGGCCTCTAGACGAACGGGACATTGGTGGAGCTATGCGGGATCGAACCGCAGACCTCCTGCGTGCAAGGCAGGCGCTCTCCCAGCTGAGCTATAACCCCAATATTTTACTTCAAAAGAAGTTCTCCGAAGAGAAGATGGTGGGCGATACCGGGCTCGAACCAGTGACCCCCTCCTTGTAAGGGAGGTGCTCTCCCAACTGAGCTAATCGCCCACGATAGTATCTTATTTATTTCCACTTTAAAAAGTGAAAGCAAATAATATTTCCTTCGTGGAAAGGAAATGGTGGGTCGTGCAGGATTCGAACCTGCGACCAATTGATTAAAAGTCAACTGCTCTACCAACTGAGCTAACGACCCATTGGCGTCCCGTAGGGGAGTCGAACCCCTGTTACCGCCGTGAAAGGGCGGTGTCCTAGGCCTCTAGACGAACGGGACAATGTTCATAACGTAAGTTGTTGGGCAACTTACGTCGGCTCTTTTACATTTCGACCAAGCAATCTGTGTGGACACTGCATAAAACAGCATAAGTCTTTAGGTAAGGAGGTGATCCAGCCCCAGGTTCCCCTAGGGCTACCTTGTTACGACTTCACCCCAGTCATGAACCACACCGTGGTAAACGCCCTCCCGAAGGTTAAGCTATCTACTTCTGGTGCAGCCCACTCCCATGGTGTGACGGGCGGTGTGTACAAGGCCCGGGAACGTATTCACCGTGACATTCTGATTCACGATTACTAGCGATTCCGACTTCATGGAGTCGAGTTGCAGACTCCAATCCGGACTACGACGTACTTTGTGGGATTCGCTTACTATCGCTAGTTTGCAGCCCTCTGTATACGCCATTGTAGCACGTGTGTAGCCCTACTCGTAAGGGCCATGATGACTTGACGTCGTCCCCACCTTCCTCCGGTTTATCACCGGCAGTCTCCCTGGAGTTCCCACCATTATGTGCTGGCAAACAAGGATAAGGGTTGCGCTCGTTGCGGGACTTAACCCAACATTTCACAACACGAGCTGACGACAGCCATGCAGCACCTGTCTCAGAGTTCCCGAAGGCACTAAGCTATCTCTAGCG
>NZ_FYAK01000027.1 GCF_900185615.1 Photobacterium malacitanum | reverse complement strand
CAGGTTTTGAACACGAAACTGAAGGCGCTGAGATCGAAGACGGTAAATACCACGTTCTTTGTATCAAAAAAGACGCACTATAATCGCTTAATGCGATAATGTGACTACCCTACCAATCCCTCGCTAATCATAGCGGGGGATTTTTTTTATTGTTAAAGATAGCCCAACCTCAACCAATCTATCGGCCTGATAGACTAAAAAATAATTTATACAAATATAATTACTCGCTTTTTTAATATTTAAAATTATTTCCCCCATTTTTTAATGTGTAATATTGCATAAATATGCAATGAATCCACATTTTAAACCGCCGCCCACAAAAACACTCAAACCATTGAAATAAAATAACTTTCAAAAAAAAACCAAAAAAAAACGCCAAATAAAATCCAATAATTAAACAAAATGAACGAATTTCGATACCATTAATGATTGATAAGATCATTGCTAAAATATTTTTTTCATTGATAAATTTTTGTTTTTATCAAAATAGCGACCTATATTGGGTCGAGCAAAAGAGAAGTATTTAGATTGAAGGTATTCAATCTAAATAGCTATATTGCAATTATCTCGGTAATAAATATTTAATTTGAAATAATTAAGGGTTTATCACCACAATAACAAATAACTCACCATGGAATCGATTTATTTAAATAAAAGACAAATCCTTTTTTAAAATAGATTTATCTCCCTTCAAATCATAGGTGAATATAATGTCATCGGAAACTGGCACTAAAAAAATGGGACTCGTTGGCTTAACTGTACTTGTTGCAGTTAACATGATGGGCTCTGGTATTATTATGCTACCAGCAAGCTTGGCGCAAGTTGGTGCAATTTCAATGTTGTCTTGGATTGTGACTGCGTTAGGCGCAATGTGTATTGCTTACACGTTCGCTAAGTGTGGTGCACTTTGTAAACGCTCTGGCGGTATGTCAGCTTACGCACAAGAAGCACACGGTAAATCCTCTTTTTTCATTTCCTCTTATACTTATTACGTGTGTTTAGTTATTAGCTGTGTGGCGATTGCCGTTTCAGCGTTGGGTTATATCAAACCATTTATACCTTGGCTTGATACACCGATGCACACATTCTTCGGTGTGGTTGCGATTCTTGTCTTCACTATGGTAGCTAACTTTGGCGGTGCGAAAATCACTGGTCAAATCTCAGCGTTCACGGTTTGGGGGATCATTATTCCGGTTGCGGGTCTGTCTATCATTGGTTGGTGGTGGTTCGATCCACAAACATTCATGAATGCATGGAACCCACATAACGACACCACTATGCACTCTGTATCTTCTGGTATCGCATTGACTTTATGGGCTTTCCTAGGTATTGAATCTGCAGGTGCTAACTCTGACGCGGTTGAAAACCCAGAGCGTAACGTACCACTTGCAGTACTCTTTGGTACAGGTTTCGCAGCGATCGTTTACATCGCATCGACAGGTGTTATTCAAGGTATTATTCCTAACTCAGAACTTGCAGCATCAACTGCACCGTTTGGCCTAGTATTTAGCCACATGTTTAACCCTATGGTAGGTAACATCGTTACTCTAGCCGCGGTTATCGCATGTATCGGCTCACTACTTGGCTGGCAGTTCACTAACGCACAGGTTTCTAAGGCTGCGGCAGATGAAGGTCTATTCCCTAAAATCTTTGCTAAAACCAACAAAGCAGGCGTACCAATTGCAGGTATGTTAATCATGCTAGCAGCTGAGATTTTACTCGCAGTAATGACTATCTCTCCTAACTTGATCAGCCAGTTCAACGCACTATTGAACCTTGCCGTATTCATAAACATGGTGCCTTACATCCTATCAATGACAGGTTTGGAAGTACTACTTCGCAAGAACATGGTATCTCAAAAGCAATATCGTATTGGTGCTACCGTGGGTACATTAGCCGTTCTTTACAGTATCTATGGTGTCTATGCTTGTGGTGCAACCGCAGTATTCGGCGGTACCATTCTGATGCTACTAGGTTATATATTCTATGGCTTCATTGCTGCTCGTGATACAAAACCAGAAACTAAAACGAATTAATTTATTAATACCTAACAAAAGTGAGAATGGGAATAAATAATAAACATGCTAACCATTAATACCCTTATTAATAATCAGCTTTATTTATTCCCTATTTATTAAATTCATAACGCGTTTTATTACGTCATATTAATGGCGAAATAAAACATGTCAGTCATCATTTTATTCAGGCGTTATTATGAACAACAATTATATAACCAGCAAAATGCGTACTCTCGTTATTGAGCACCAGAACATTACTCCAAACAGCTTTGCAGATCGTGCCACTAAATCGCTAATTACAGAGTTACAGAATCGCAGTATCGGCATTATCACTGCGACTTCTTATGAAGATGCACGTGCGGTTATTATGTCGACTCAAATCGATAGCCTAGTATTAGCACTAGAAAAAACTGAAGAGCAAATCGTTAGCTCTAACGAAGAAGTTGATTTGTTAGCAGCACTACAAGCACGTCAATCTGAAGTGCCAGTATTTCTACTTGCAGAACGCGCACGTACGTCCATTCTTAACAACCGTCAATTAATGGAGCGTGTTGATGAGTGCTATTCTGTACTAGAAGACACTGCTGATTTCGTCGCTGGCCGTATCGTTGCTTCAATGCGCCGTTACCGTGCTCAAGTGCTACCACCGTTCATGAAAGCGATGATGCACTACAACAATATCCATGAATACTCATGGTCTGCTCCAGGTCACCAAGGGGGGATCGGTTTTACTAAGACCCCTGCTGGTAACCAATTCTTTGAATTCTTCGGCGAAAACTTGTTCCGTACCGATATGGGTATCGAGCGTGCTGCACTAGGTTCATTACTTGACCACAGTGGCGCATTTAAAGATTCAGAAGTTGAAGCTG
>NZ_FYAK01000026.1 GCF_900185615.1 Photobacterium malacitanum | reverse complement strand
CAGGTTTTGAACACGAAACTGAAGGCGCTGAGATCGAAGACGGTAAATACCACGTTCTTTGTATCAAAAAAGACGCACTATAATCGCTTAATGCGATAATGTGACTACCCTACCAATCCCTCGCTAACTCTAGCGAGGGATTTTTTTTGAGTACTACTCAATAGCACTCGTGTCTACTCATTCAGTTATTACTTACTTAGACTTAATTATCACTAATACAAATTAAATTTCTCTTAACCTCACAATAAAAAAATACTTCTTAAAATCTGTTTGAATTTATTCTCACATTGGAAGCATAATTATTTTTAGCCTTTTTTTGGTAGCATTGTGGATTACCACCATGCAAGAATCTCAACTCATTGTTAATACAGTTATTTAATAACAAAAAAATGCAGCCCCATCACTATTTACCATTTTTATAAAAAAAAATGGTCGAATAACGATACTCAACACGAGCTTTAACACTAAAATTGCAATGCTTTATTCCGTTTTTATGGTTTTATTTTTATGAAAACGGCGCATTATATGTCTCGAACACAAGGTTAACAGTTCAGTTTAAAATATAACTTTTATGGTAAAGAGTTATATTTTAATTATTTTATTGATAACGATTTAATAAAATAATTAATTCTTTATTACTTCCGTAATAAACAATTCACCATGGACTGGGTTTTATTCCAATGAAGATAAACCGTAATCAAAATAAGGTTTATCATTCCACTAATCACGGGTGAATATAATGTCATCGAATACTGGCACTAAAAAAATGGGACTCGTTGGCTTAACTGTACTTGTTGCAGTTAACATGATGGGCTCTGGTATTATTATGCTACCAGCAAGCTTGGCGCAAGTTGGTGCAATTTCAATGTTATCTTGGATTGTAACTGCGCTAGGCGCAATGTGTATTGCTTACACATTCGCTAAGTGTGGTGCATTTTGTAAACGCTCTGGCGGTATGTCAGCTTACGCACAAGAAGCACACGGTAAATCCTCTTTTTTCATTTCTTCTTATACTTATTACGTGTGTTTAGTTATTAGCTGTGTGGCGATTGCCGTTTCAGCGCTAGGTTACATCAAACCATTTATGCCTTGGCTTGATACACCGATGCACACTTTCTATGGTGTAGTTGCAATTCTTATCTTCACTATGGTGGCTAACTTTGGCGGTGCGAAAATCACTGGTCAAATCTCAGCGTTCACTGTTTGGGGTATCATTATTCCGGTTGCAGGTCTGTCTATCATTGGTTGGTGGTGGTTCGATCCACAAACATTCATGAACGCATGGAACCCACACCACGACACCACTATGCACTCTGTATCTTCTGGTATCGCATTGACTTTATGGGCTTTCCTAGGTATTGAATCTGCAGGTGCTAACTCTGACGCGGTTGAAAACCCAGAGCGTAACGTGCCACTTGCTGTACTCTTTGGTACAGGTTTCGCAGCGATCGTTTACATCGCATCGACAGGTGTTATTCAAGGTATCATTCCTAACTCAGAACTTGCAGCATCAACTGCACCGTTTGGCCTAGTATTCAGCCACATGTTTAACCCTATGGTAGGTAACATCGTTACTCTAGCTGCAGTTATCGCATGTATCGGCTCACTACTTGGCTGGCAGTTCACTAACGCACAGGTTTCTAAAGCAGCTGCAGATGAAGGTCTATTCCCTAAAATCTTTGCTAAAACCAACAAAGCAGGCGCACCAATTGCAGGTATGTTAATCATGCTAGCAGCTGAGATATTACTCGCAGTGATGACTATCTCTCCTAACTTGATCAGCCAGTTCAACGCGCTATTGAACCTTGCCGTATTCATTAACATGGTGCCTTACATCCTATCGATGACAGGTTTGGAAGTACTACTTCGCAAGAACATGGTATCTCCAAAGCAATACCGCTTAGGTGCAACCGTGGGTACATTAGCTGTTCTTTACAGTATCTATGGTGTCTATGCTTGTGGTGCAACCGCAGTATTCGGCGGTACTATCCTGACACTACTTGGCTACATCTTCTATGGTTTCATCGCTGCTCGCGATACTAAACCTGAAGTGAAAGCAAACTAATTTAAAGATTTAATAAATTCGACAATAAAGAAATTTATTAATAATAAGCTAGAACGGAAAATGGGAATAAATAATAAATACGCTAACCATTAATAATCTTATTAATAATCAGCTTTATTTATTCCCATTCTAAAATATTCGTACAGACCTTTTATTACTTCATATTTTTTATGTCGCGGTAAAACACATCTGTCATCCATCATTTTATTCAGGCGTTATTATGAACAATAGTACTAATAATAAAATGCGTGCTCTCGTTATTGAGCACCAGAACATTACTCCAAACAGCTTTGCAGATCGTGCCACTAAATCATTAATTGCTGAACTACAAAACCGCACTATCGATATCATTACTGCGACTTCTTATGAAGATGCACGTGCGGTTATCATGTCGACCCAAATCGATAGCCTAGTATTAGCACTAGAAAAAACTGAAGAGCAAATCGTTAATTCTAACGAAGAAGTTGATTTGTTAGCAGCACTACAAGCACGTCAATCTGAAGTGCCAGTATTTCTACTAGCAGAACGCGCTCGTACGTCTATTCTTAACAACCGCCAGTTAATGGAACGTGTTGATGAGTGTTACTCAGTACTAGAAGACACTGCTGATTTCGTTGCAGGTCGTATCGTTGCTTCAATGCGTCGCTACCGTGCACAAGTGTTACCACCGTTCATGAAAGCGATGATGCACTACAACGATATCCATGAATACTCATGGTCTGCTCCAGGTCACCAAGGTGGTATCGGTTTTACTAAAACTCCAGCTGGTAACCAATTCTTTGAATTCTTCGGCGAAAACTTGTTCCGTACCGATATGGGTATCGAGCGTGCTGCACTAGGTTCATTACTTGACCACAGTGGCGCATTTAAAGATTCAGAAGTTGAAGCTG
>NZ_FYAK01000025.1 GCF_900185615.1 Photobacterium malacitanum | reverse complement strand
CAAATTTGCTTGGCGACCATAGCGTTATGGACCCACCTGATCCCATGCCGAACTCAGCAGTGAAACGTAATAGCGCCGATGGTAGTGTGGGGTCTCCCCATGTGAGAGTAGGACATCGCCAGGCTTCGCTTTCTTGTTTTAAGATTTTAAGAAAATCTTAAGGCAAAACAAGTTGCATTTATGCTGAATAGACACTGCGGAGTGGTAGTTCAGTTGGTTAGAATACCGGCCTGTCACGCCGGGGGTCGCGGGTTCGAGTCCCGTCCACTCCGCCATTATACAGAAAAGCCCTAATCGAAAGATTAGGGCTTTTTTACGTCTATCTAAAAGTAAGATGATGCTGAATAAACACTACGGAGTGGTAGTTCAGTTGGTTAACTTTCTATTGGGAAGCTTAGCGGCCTGGCACGCCGGGGGGGCGCGCTGATGTTCGGTGTGGCGAGTCCTGTCCGCTTCACATTTATTTAAGAAACCTGAATCGAAAGATTCAGGTTTTTTTTCGTCTGTATAAAATGGTAATCATAGCGTGGGCTATCATCCGTCATCTCGGAAGGGAGGTACGAGTTATCCGTGATCTACTTATCACGTGTTTGAGCATTAAAGAAACTAATAAAAAAGCAGTTAAAACAATAACTCTACAACGTGCTGATAATAGATTCCCTATCTCGTTCGTAACCTCACTGTAGGGAATGACGGCAGAGGATTAAGTCATAAATTAGTTTCGATTAGGAAACTTAGCGGCCTGACACGCCGGGGGGCGCGCTGATGTTTAAATAGCAAGGTGGCCATTTTTCACCGGTAAAGTCTCACCTGCCGGTTCTTTTTCCATACGAATAGTATTCTGCTTATCACCAATTTTATAGGTCACATCATAACCTATGATCTTATCGCTCTTGGTATATTCATTATGACAACGTTGTTCCATTGAAGTTGTGGTATTTTCAGCTTGGTATTTATCCTGAACAGCTCGACCTGCAACAGCCCCAGCAACAGCTCCCGCCACTGTAGCAAGTGTTTTACCTTTACCGCCACCAATTTGATGTCCCAATACGCCACCAATAGCACCGCCTAACCCAGTACCGACTAATTTATTTTCGTCTTTTACTGCAGCATGATGAGTCACAGCAACTTGCTCGCAGATTTTATGCGGGATTGATACCGTTTTAGTGACAACTTTGACAGAGAGAATATCAGCTTGGTTAGGATTGTTTTTATCGTTGCCATTACAACCCGTAAGGGCGCTTGATAAGGCAATAATGGTGCTAAGACTAATAATGAGACATTTATTCATTGGATACTCCTAATAATACACCGTTCAGTATGATGTTTTGGGAGTAAAAAAAAGACAGTAAAATGTAAGCTTATTGTAAAGCTTATGTCAGTGATGTAACTGTTAATTATAATGAATGAAATTATTTTAATATCAGATAATGAGGAAAGGTTTTTTTCTTGATTACGATATACATGCGCAGAATAAAGATAAAAGCAATGCTCACTAATGCCGCAATTTCTGAATTAATATTACAGCGTGCCATTAGTACATATAGCGAGCAGCCAATAATAACCGGAGTTGCATAAAATTCAGTATTATTAAACATTGTTGGACGGCTGG
The DNA here is from genome assembly GCF_900185615.1 of Photobacterium malacitanum. GTDB lineage: Bacteria > Pseudomonadota > Gammaproteobacteria > Enterobacterales > Vibrionaceae > Photobacterium > Photobacterium malacitanum. The sequence continues at coordinate 1,576 of NZ_FYAK01000025.1, read as the reverse complement.
CGATAATATCGCGCACAACGCCACCAAAAATCGCGGTGATCATTCCCATTGTTATGGCTACATAAGCGGCATAGTCTTGAGCGATCATATTCTTGGTGACTAATACCGAGAACATTGAGATACCAATAGCATCAAGAATAACGATTAAACGTTCTGCGCGAATTTTACGTAAATAAGGCGCGAAGAAAAAGCCAAAGATAGAAGCGAATAATGCGGTCCAAAAGTAAGATGGATCTTTGATCCAAAAAACTTGTTCGGTGGATAAAATAACATCGCGAACAGTACCACCACCGAGTGCGGTTACCCAGCCTAAGACTAAGACACTGACAATATCTTTGCCTCGATTGGTTTCGCTGATTACAGCGCTGAGAGCAAAGGCAATAATACAGATGATTTCAATCGTGTGAACAAACATCTAAGCGCCTATAGTGTGGTAATTTTTTATTATTAATTATAAATATTAGCATCTTAGATATTAAATGGGAGAGTAAATAGTGAAGTTAGTGTTTTCAAAAATAGCAAAGGTCAGTATTAAACTAACCTTTGCTTTCATTGATATTAGCGACCGCTATGATCAAAGCTTTGTGCATCATCTGCTGTGCACTGCGCTGTTGGATGAGAGTTTAAAAAATCAAGCGAGCGTTGGAAATCAGCAATTAATAAGTTAGCAAGATCTGCTGTAAAACCTTGTTTAACCAAGATACGCTGAATTACAATTTCATTACCGCTAGTTGGTAGTGAATATGCGGGTACTAGCCAACCTCGAGTTCGTAGACGATCGGCTAAATCATAGAGTGAGAATGGTAATTCAACTCCAGGTTTAATACGCCATGAAATAGCAGGGATCCCTGTTTCACGATTACCATCAAAGATAAATTCAAATAGTTCAAATTTATTCAATGCCTTAACTAAATCTTCACAGACATCATAACAAGCACTGTGAATACGCTGATAACCCTCAAAACCTAAGCGAAGGAAATTATAGTACTGAGATATAATTTGACCAGCAGGTCGAGAGAAGTTCAACGCGAAAGTTGGCATATCGCCACCTAAGTAGTTAACGTGGAATACTAACCCTTCAGGTAGATCTTCTTTGCTACGCCATACCACCCAGCCAACGCCTAATGGCGATAAACCAAATTTGTGACCAGAAGTACTGATTGATTTAACTCGCTCTAAGCGGAAATCCCAAAGCTCAATATCTGGAGCACAGAATGGTGCTAGCATTGCACCACTTGCACCATCAACGTGAATATCAATCGAGTTACCAGTGTCATGCTCATAAGTATCTAATGCATCAGATAATGGTTTAACTGTTTCGTATAAACCAGTAAAGGTTTGGCCGAAAGTAGGTACAACCATAATAGTGTTATCATCTACTAACTCTAACATGTCTTCTGGGGTCATAAAGTAATGACCATCGTCCATTTTAGTTTCGCGCATTTCAACGTCCCAGTAGCGGGCAAATTTCTCCCAACATACTTGAACCGGACCGCAGACCATGTTTGGTTTATCTGTTGGTTGACCAAGTGCACGACGCTTTTCACGCCAGCGCCATAATGCAGCTAAACCACCT
>NZ_FYAK01000031.1 GCF_900185615.1 Photobacterium malacitanum | reverse complement strand
TACTTACTGGTATTCGGAGTTTGCAAAGGGTTGGTAAGTCGGGATGACCCCCTAGCCTTAACAGTGCTCTACCCCCAGTAGTATTCGTCCGAGGCGCTACCTAAATAGCTTTCGGGGAGAACCAGCTATCTCCGAGTTTGATTGGCCTTTCACCCCTAGCCACAAGTCATCCGCTAATTTTTCAACATTAGTCGGTTCGGTCCTCCAGTAAGTGTTACCTCACCTTCAACCTGCCCATGGCTAGATCACTCGGTTTCGGGTCTAATCCTAGCAACTATGACGCCCAGTTAAGACTCGGTTTCCCTACGGCTCCCCTAAACGGTTAACCTTGCTACTAAAATTAAGTCGCTGACCCATTATACAAAAGGTACGCAGTCACCCAACAAGTGGGCTCCTACTGCTTGTACGTACACGGTTTCAGGTTCTATTTCACTCCCCTCACAGGGGTTCTTTTCGCCTTTCCCTCACGGTACTGGTTCACTATCGGTCAGTCAGGAGTATTTAGCCTTGGAGGATGGTCCCCCCATGTTCAAACAGGATATCACGTGTCCCGTCCTACTCGATTTCACTAATAAAGCGTTGTTGGTTACGGGGCTATCACCCTGTATCGCGGTACTTTCCAGAACCTTCACCTAACGCTGAACTAACTTAAGGGCTAATCCGGTTTCGCTCGCCGCTACTACCGGAATCTCGGTTGATTTCTCTTCCTCGGGGTACTTAGATGTTTCAGTTCCCCCGGTTCGCCTCATTAACCTATGTATTCAGTTAATGATACTAGCTTATGCTAGTGGGTTTCCCCATTCGGAAATCCCAGACTCAAGTGGCTTTTACTGCCTAATCTGGGCTTATCGCAAGTTAATACGTCCTTCATCGCCTCTGACTGCCAAGGCATCCACCGTGTACGCTTAGTCACTTAACCATACAACCCCAAGAGGTCTTGTATGTTCAACTAACCAAGGTTTGCGTTTAACATTTCGATCAAGAAAATATTAAACATTGGTTTTTCGCCGGACTCATTTATTTGTCTTCACTTTAAAAAGTGAAAGCAAACACAGACACTTGAATGTGTATGTTTTGAGAACTCGTTTTTATTCGAAAATAAAAACATTTTTTAAAATCAATCTTTCGATTGAATTTACTAGTCAGCTTTCCAGATTGTTAAAGAGCATGCAATTATCATTAGATAACCACTTTGTAATCACACTCTTACGAATGTATTTATAAAGTGGTGGAGCTATGCGGGATCGAACCGCAGACCTCTTCGCTGCCAGCGAAGCGCTCTCCCAGCTGAGCTATAGCCCCTTAAAGTTTTACTTCTTTAGGAGAAGTTCTCTAAAAAGAGAAAGTGGTGGGCGATACCGGGCTCGAACCAGTGACCCCCTCCTTGTAAGGGAGGTGCTCTCCCAACTGAGCTAATCGCCCACGATAGTTGCTATTTGTTTTCACTTTAAAAAGTAAAACCAAACTAGCTTTCCTTCGTGGAAAGGAAATGGTGGGTCGTGCAGGATTCGAACCTGCGACCAATTGATTAAAAGTCAACTGCTCTACCAACTGAGCTAACGACCCAATTTTCACTTCAAAAAGAAGTGGCGTCCCGTAGGGGAGTCGAACCCCTGTTACCGCCGTGAAAGGGCGGTGTCCTAGGCCTCTAGACGAACGGGACAATGTTCATAACGTAAGTTGTTGGGCAACTTACGTCGGCTCTTTTACATTT
>NZ_FYAK01000024.1 GCF_900185615.1 Photobacterium malacitanum | reverse complement strand
AGGTGGTTTAGCTGCATTATGGCGCTGGCGTGAAAAGCGTCGTGCACTTGGTCAACCAACAGATAAACCAAACATGGTCTGCGGTCCGGTTCAAGTATGTTGGGAGAAATTTGCCCGCTACTGGGACATTGAAATGCGCGAAACTAAAATGAACGACGGTCATTATTCTATGACCCCAGAAGACATGTTAGAGTTAGTAGATGCTAACACTATTATGGTTGTACCTACTTTCGGTCAAACTTTCACAGGTTTATACGAAACAGTTAAACCATTATCTGATGCATTAGATACTTATGAACATGACACTGGTAACTCGATTGATATTCACGTTGATGGTGCAAGTGGTGCAATGTTAGCACCATTCTGTGCGCCTAATATTGAGCTTTGGGACTTCCGCTTAGAGCGAGTTAAATCAATCAGTACTTCTGGTCACAAATTTGGTTTAGCGCCATTAGGCTGTGGCTGGGTGGTATGGCGTAGCAAAGAAGATCTACCTGAAGGGTTAGTATTCCACGTTAACTACTTAGGTGGTGATATGCCAACTTTCGCGTTGAACTTCTCTCGCCCTGCTGGTCAAATTATATCTCAATACTATAATTTCCTTCGTTTAGGTTTTGAGGGTTATCAGCGTATTCATAATGCAAGCTACGATGTATGTGAATATTTAGTCAAACAACTGAATAAATTTAATCTATTTGAATTTATCTTTGATGGTAATCGTGAAAAAGGGATCCCTGCTATTTCATGGCGCTTAAAAGCCGACGCTAATGTACCTTTCTCACTCTACGATCTTGCTGATCGTTTGCGTACTAGAGGCTGGTTAGTACCCGCATATACATTGCCAGCAAACGCTCAACAAATTATCGTTCAACGGATTTTAGTTAAACAAGGTCTCACTATTGATCTTGCTAATCTATTAATTGCTGATTTCCAACGCTCGATTGAATTTCTTACTTCACATGCCAGCTCTCAATGTAATGCAGCAGATGTAAAAACATTTGATCATAGTGGTCGCTAATTAGCTTTACATCTATTTTAAATAAAAGGCTGGTTTTCCCAGCCTTTTATTTAACTAAATTTAATAAAACCAAAATCGCCTACTTTTATTAATCGCCAAATTATTTTCAAGCTTATCAAATAAAACTCAACCTATCCTTCTGCTTATCTACAAAAAATTAAAAAATAATTTTAATAACTTTTTTAAACGCCCCTTTTCTAGGAAAAAGTCTAAAAACATTCAAGAATAGACCACAAAAAAAACATTACCAAACATAATACCCATAATATTTATCAATCATAAAGATTACTTTAATTATTGATATTTAATCCACAAATATAAATATTAGCAATTTTCTATCTAAACTTACGGACTACTATTTTGATGATTTTTATCACATGTAACTTCAATATAAATTAACTATTTAATATTGAAAGATTAATTAAATGCATTAGATGCGCTAAATATAAGTTGGTTAACAATGACTAGTTCAATTAAAACGAAAAAAGGGGGGATCAGCATTTTCGCGCTCGCAATGTTAAACATTGTTGCAGTAGTGAGTTTGCGCGGTCTTCCAGCAGAAGCAGAATACGGATTGAGCTCCATTTTTTATTATATTTTTGCTGCCGTGGTATTTCTGGTCCCAGTATCATTAGTCGCCGCTGAACTTGCGACGGGTTGGTCTGAAAAAGGCGGTGTCTTCCGCTGGGTCGGTGAAGCTTTTGGAGCTCGAGTAGCATTGATTGCGATCTTCATGCTATGGATTGAAGTGACGGTTTGGTTTCCAACCGCATTGACTTTTGGCTCTGTTTCTCTTGCATTTATGGGGCCTCATCAATCATGGGACCAAGCACTATCCCAAAATAAATTCTTTGTACTGGGAATAGTATTAGCCATTTATTGGCTTGCAACTTTCATCGCACTACGTGGTACCGCAGCTTTTTCTAAAGTAGCTAAATGGGGCGGTTTAATTGGTACGGTTATTCCCGGTATCGTATTAATTGTTTTAGGTTTCTCCTACCTGTTCTTCTCTGGTCGTCCACCGCAAATTCAACTTTCTTGGCACGATATTATTCCTGACTTTTCTAACTTTAATAACGTTGTTTTAGCAGCAAGTATCTTCTTGTTCTATGCTGGCATGGAAATGAACGCGATTCACGTTAAAGAAGTTGATGACGCGCCACGTAACTACCCCATTGCGATTGCGATTGCTGCGATTGGTACGGTATGTGTCTTCGTACTTGGTACACTGGCAATTGCATTTGTTATTCCACAACAAGATATCAGTTTAACCCAAAGTTTATTAGTGGCTTATGATGATATGTTTGCTTGGGCAGGCATCAGTTGGGCAGCACCAATTATGGCTGCTTGTTTAGCACTGGGTGTACTTGCAGGGGTTGTTGGCTGGGTTGCAGGTCCTTCATCGGCATTACTTGTGGTTGCTAAAGGGGGATATTTACCGCGCTTTTGGCAGTACACCAACAAAAATGGTATGGCAACCCATATCATGATGGCACAAGCGTTTTTAGTGACCATTATTTCAGTGGTATTTGTGGTATTACCTTCGGTTCAAGCCGCTTATCAAATTCTAAGTCAATTAACGGTTGTACTTTACCTCATCATGTACTTATTGATGTTTGCTGCAGCGATTCACTTACGTTACAGCCAACCTAATCGTCCGCGTCCATACAAAATCCCTGGTGGTGATATGGGAATGTGGATCATCGCTGGTGTCGGTTTTTCTGGCTCACTATTAGCGTTTATCTTCTCTTTCATTCCACCAAGTCAAATTGCGGTAGGTAGCCCTGAAGAATATATTGGCTTCTTAGTAGTACTAACAGTGATATTTGTGTCAGTGCCATTATTTATTTACAAAGCCCGTCAACCGCACTGGAAAGATCCAGCAGTCACTGACTTTGCGCCTTTTACTTGGGAAATAGAACAAACTCATCCAGGTATTATTAATCCATCAGACAAAGTAACTCATACATTGAATCAATAAGAGTTAAGGATGCGCCAAATGTCACCACAAAATGAAAAGCTTGCTGTCATTATGCAGCAAGCGCTGAATGAAGCAAAAACCAATAGCGACGGCGAAAATGCCTCCTATATTCCATTTCTTGCATCTGTGCCATCAGAACTTACAGGCTTAGCCTTTGTGTCTGTCACTGGCGAGATTATTCAATTACAAGATACTGATTATAAATTTGCCATTGAATCAATTTCAAAAATTATGACGCTTGGATTAGTACTTGAACAATCAGGTGCTGATGCACTCCACAGCAAAGTCGGTGCCGAGCCAACGGGAATGCCATTTAATTCTGTTTTGGCGCTTGAATTACACCAAGGAAAGCCCCTAACTCCCCTCGTCAATGCTGGTGCGATGGCAACGGTGAGTTTAGTTACAGCAACAGATAAAGAGCAACGCTGGCAGCAGATTTTGAACTTTCAATCACTGTTAGCAAACAGTGCAATTTCGCTCTCTGACGAAGTCAATCAGTCAGAGCAAACCACCAATACCCATAACCGTGCTATCGCCTTGTTATTAGAGTCATCAGGGCGTATGTATTCAGAGCCACTTGAAGCTTGTGATGTTTATACTCGTCAATGTTCAACCCTCTTTAATGCGGTTGAACTAGCAACTGTTGGTGCAACACTCGCCAATGGCGGTAAAAACCCATGCTCAGGCAAACAAGTGATTCAAGCCGAAAACATACCCCATATTCTTGCAGAGATGGCAATGGAAGGGCTTTACGACACCTCGGGTGACTGGGCATATGATGTTGGTCTACCAGGTAAAAGTGGCGTTGGCGGCGGTTTATTAACGGTTATTCCCAACATTGGCGCACTGGCTGCATTCTCACCACGACTAGATCAATTTGGCAACAGTGTTCGTGGTCAACAAATGATCAAACATGTAACTCAAGCAATGGCTTGGAACTTATTTAGCAGTAAGCAACATTAAGGCAGGGAAAATTATGGCTCTTCATGAAGTAAACCGTCAATCTGAAAATGACCCAATCTTTGGTTCAAAAGCAACCCGTAACGTTGCAGCAACGACTAAGCTACCACAACAAGAACAAGCACCTAATGCTATTTATCAAATGATCCGTGACGAACTTTACCTTGATGGTAATGCCCGCCAAAACCTTGCTACTTTTTGTCAAACATGGGAAGAAGATGAAGTTCATAAATTGATGGATCTTTCCATTGATAAGAACATGATCGATAAAGATGAATATCCTCAATCTGCTGAAATAGAAGGCC
>NZ_FYAK01000023.1 GCF_900185615.1 Photobacterium malacitanum | reverse complement strand
GTCGTATGGTTCTTGCTGCCGAGGGTCGCAAGGCTAATGATTCACACGCCGACTGCTATCAGTATTTTTGTGTGCCTGAGTATGGTACAGCTAATGGCCGTCTTCATTTCCATGCGGTGCACTTTATGCGGACACTTCCTACAGGTAGCGTTGACCCTAATTTTGGTCGTCGGGTACGCAATCGCCGCCAGTTAAATAGCTTGCAAAATACGTGGCCTTATGGTTACAGTATGCCCATCGCAGTTCGCTACACGCAGGACGCTTTTTCACGTTCTGGTTGGTTGTGGCCTGTTGATGCTAAAGGTGAGCCGCTTAAAGCTACCAGTTATATGGCTGTTGGTTTCTATGTGGCTAAATACGTTAACAAAAAGTCAGATATGGACCTTGCTGCTAAAGGTCTAGGAGCTAAAGAATGGAACAACTCACTAAAAACCAAGCTGTCGCTACTTCCCAAGAAGCTGTTCAGAATCAGAATGAGCCGCAACTTCGGGATGAAAATGCTCACAATGACAAATCTGTCCACGGAGTGCTTAATCCAACTTACCAAGCTGGGTTACGACGCGACGCCGTTCAACCAGATATTGAAGCAGAACGCAAAAAGAGAGATGAGATTGAGGCTGGGAAAAGTTACTGTAGCCGACGTTTTGGCGGCGCAACCTGTGACGACAAATCTGCTCAAATTTATGCGCGCTTCGATAAAAATGATTGGCGTATCCAACCTGCAGAGTTTTATCGCTTCCATGACGCAGAAGTTAACACTTTCGGATATTTCTGATGAGTCGAAAAATTATCTTGATAAAGCAGGAATTACTACTGCTTGTTTACGAATTAAATCGAAGTGGACTGCTGGCGGAAAATGAGAAAATTCGACCTATCCTTGCGCAGCTCGAGAAGCTCTTACTTTGCGACCTTTCGCCATCAACTAACGATTCTGTCAAAAACTGACGCGTTGGATGAGGAGAAGTGGCTTAATATGCTTGGCACGTTCGTCAAGGACTGGTTTAGATATGAGTCACATTTTGTTCATGGTAGAGATTCTCTTGTTGACATTTTAAAAGAGCGTGGATTACTATCTGAGTCCGATGCTGTTCAACCACTAATAGGTAAGAAATCATGAGTCAAGTTACTGAACAATCCGTACGTTTCCAGACCGCTTTGGCCTCTATTAAGCTCATTCAGGCTTCTGCCGTTTTGGATTTAACCGAAGATGATTTCGATTTTCTGACGAGTAACAAAGTTTGGATTGCTACTGACCGCTCTCGTGCTCGTCGCTGCGTTGAGGCTTGCGTTTATGGTACGCTGGACTTTGTAGGATACCCTCGCTTTCCTGCTCCTGTTGAGTTTATTGCTGCCGTCATTGCTTATTATGTTCATCCCGTCAACATTCAAACGGCCTGTCTCATCATGGAAGGCGCTGAATTTACGGAAAACATTATTAATGGCGTCGAGCGTCCGGTTAAAGCCGCTGAATTGTTCGCGTTTACCTTGCGTGTACGCGCAGGAAACACTGACGTTCTTACTGACGCAGAAGAAAACGTGCGTCAAAAATTACGTGCAGAAGGAGTGATGTAATGTCTAAAGGTAAAAAACGTTCTGGCGCTCGCCCTGGTCGTCCGCAGCCGTTGCGAGGTACTAAAGGCAAGCGTAAAGGCGCTCGTCTTTGGTATGTAGGTGGTCAACAATTTTAATTGCAGGGGCTTCGGCCCCTTACTTGAGGATAAATTATGTCTAATATTCAAACTGGCGCCGAGCGTATGCCGCATGACCTTTCCCATCTTGGCTTCCTTGCTGGTCAGATTGGTCGTCTTATTACCATTTCAACTACTCCGGTTATCGCTGGCGACTCCTTCGAGATGGACGCCGTTGGCGCTCTCCGTCTTTCTCCATTGCGTCGTGGCCTTGCTATTGACTCTACTGTAGACATTTTTACTTTTTATGTCCCTCATCGTCACGTTTATGGTGAACAGTGGATTAAGTTCATGAAGGATGGTGTTAATGCCACTCCTCTCCCGACTGTTAACACTACTGGTTATATTGACCATGCCGCTTTTCTTGGCACGATTAACCCTGATACCAATAAAATCCCTAAGCATTTGTTTCAGGGTTATTTGAATATCTATAACAACTATTTTAAAGCGCCGTGGATGCCTGACCGTACCGAGGCTAACCCTAATGAGCTTAATCAAGATGATGCTCGTTATGGTTTCCGTTGCTGCCATCTCAAAAACATTTGGACTGCTCCGCTTCCTCCTGAGACTGAGCTTTCTCGCCAAATGACGACTTCTACCACATCTATTGACATTATGGGTCTGCAAGCTGCTTATGCTAATTTGCATACTGACCAAGAACGTGATTACTTCATGCAGCGTTACCATGATGTTATTTCTTCATTTGGAGGTAAAACCTCTTATGACGCTGACAACCGTCCTTTACTTGTCATGCGCTCTAATCTCTGGGCATCTGGCTATGATGTTGATGGAACTGACCAAACGTCGTTAGGCCAGTTTTCTGGTCGTGTTCAACAGACCTATAAACATTCTGTGCCGCGTTTCTTTGTTCCTGAGCATGGCACTATGTTTACTCTTGCGCTTGTTCGTTTTCCGCCTACTGCGACTAAAGAGATTCAGTACCTTAACGCTAAAGGTGCTTTGACTTATACCGATATTGCTGGCGACCCTGTTTTGTATGGCAACTTGCCGCCGCGTGAAATTTCTATGAAGGATGTTTTCCGTTCTGGTGATTCGTCTAAGAAGTTTAAGATTGCTGAGGGTCAGTGGTATCGTTATGCGCCTTCGTATGTTTCTCCTGCTTATCACCTTCTTGAAGGCTTCCCATTCATTCAGGAACCGCCTTCTGGTGATTTGCAAGAACGCGTACTTATTCGCCACCATGATTATGACCAGTGTTTCCAGTCCGTTCAGTTGTTGCAGTGGAATAGTCAGGTTAAATTTAATGTGACCGTTTATCGCAATCTGCCGACCACTCGCGATTCAATCATGACTTCGTGATAAAAGATTGAGTGTGAGGTTATAACGCCGAAGCGGTAAAAATTTTAATTTTTGCCGCTGAGGGGTTGACCAAGCGAAGCGCGGTAGGTTTTCTGCTTAGGAGTTTAATCATGTTTCAGACTTTTATTTCTCGCCATAATTCAAACTTTTTTTCTGATAAGCTGGTTCTCACTTCTGTTACTCCAGCTTCTTCGGCACCTGTTTTACAGACACCTAAAGCTACATCGTCAACGTTATATTTTGATAGTTTGACGGTTAATGCTGGTAATGGTGGTTTTCTTCATTGCATTCAGATGGATACATCTGTCAACGCCGCTAATCAGGTTGTTTCTGTTGGTGCTGATATTGCTTTTGATGCCGACCCTAAATTTTTTGCCTGTTTGGTTCGCTTTGAGTCTTCTTCGGTTCCGACTACCCTCCCGACTGCCTATGATGTTTATCCTTTGGATGGTCGCCATGATGGTGGTTATTATACCGTCAAGGACTGTGTGACTATTGACGTCCTTCCCCGTACGCCGGGCAATAATGTTTATGTTGGTTTCATGGTTTGGTCTAACTTTACCGCTACTAAATGCCGCGGATTGGTTTCGCTGAATCAGGTTATTAAAGAGATTATTTGTCTCCAGCCACTTAAGTGAGGTGATTTATGTTTGGTGCTATTGCTGGCGGTATTGCTTCTGCTCTTGCTGGTGGCGCCATGTCTAAATTGTTTGGAGGCGGTCAAAAAGCCGCCTCCGGTGGCATTCAAGGTGATGTGCTTGCTACCGATAACAATACTGTAGGCATGGGTGATGCTGGTATTAAATCTGCCATTCAAGGCTCTAATGTTCCTAACCCTGATGAGGCCGTCCCTAGTTTTGTTTCTGGTGCTATGGCTAAAGCTGGTAAAGGACTTCTTGAAGGTACGTTGCAGGCTGGCACTTCTGCCGTTTCTGATAAGTTGCTTGATTTGGTTGGACTTGGTGGCAAGTCTGCCGCTGATAAAGGAAAGGATACTCGTGATTATCTTGCTGCTGCATTTCCTGAGCTTAATGCTTGGGAGCGTGCTGGTGCTGATGCTTCCTCTGCTGGTATGGTTGACGCCGGATTTGAGAATCAAAAAGAGCTTACTAAAATGCAACTGGACAATCAGAAAGAGATTGCCGAGATGCAAAATGAGACTCAAAAAGAGATTGCTGGCATTCAGTCGGCGACTTCACGCCAGAATACGAAAGACCAGGTATATGCACAAAATGAGATGCTTGCTTATCAACAGAAGGAGTCTACTGCTCGCGTTGCGTCTATTATGGAAAACACCAATCTTTCCAAGCAACAGCAGGTTTCCGAGATTATGCGCCAAATGCTTACTCAAGCTCAAACGGCTGGTCAGTATTTTACCAATGACCAAATCAAAGAAATGACTCGCAAGGTTAGTGCTGAGGTTGACTTAGTTCATCAGCAAACGCAGAATCAGCGGTATGGCTCTTCTCATATTGGCGCTACTGCAAAGGATATTTCTAATGTCGTCACTGATGCTGCTTCTGGTGTGGTTGATATTTTTCATGGTATTGATAAAGCTGTTGCCGATACTTGGAACAATTTCTGGAAAGACGGTAAAGCTGATGGTATTGGCTCTAATTTGTCTAGGAAATAACCGTCAGGATTGACACCCTCCCAATTGTATGTTTTCATGCCTCCAAATCTTGGAGGCTTTTTTATGGTTCGTTCTTATTACCCTTCTGAATGTCACGCTGATTATTTTGACTTTGAGCGTATCGAGGCTCTTAAACCTGCTATTGAGGCTTGTGGCATTTCTACTCTTTCTCAATCCCCAATGCTTGGCTTCCATAAGCAGATGGATAACCGCATCAAGCTCTTGGAAGAGATTCTGTCTTTTCGTATGCAGGGCGTTGAGTTCGATAATGGTGATATGTATGTTGACGGCCATAAGGCTGCTTCTGACGTTCGTGATGAGTTTGTATCTGTTACTGAGAAGTTAATGGATGAATTGGCACAATGCTACAATGTGCTCCCCCAACTTGATATTAATAACACTATAGACCACCGCCCCGAAGGGGACGAAAAATGGTTTTTAGAGAACGAGAAGACGGTTACGCAGTTTTGCCGCAAGCTGGCTGCTGAACGCCCTCTTAAGGATATTCGCGATGAGTATAATTACCCCAAAAAGAAAGGTATTAAGGATGAGTGTTCAAGATTGCTGGAGGCCTCCACTATGAAATCGCGTAGAGGCTTTGCTATTCAGCGTTTGATGAATGCAATGCGACAGGCTCATGCTGATGGTTGGTTTATCGTTTTTGACACTCTCACGTTGGCTGACGACCGATTAGAGGCGTTTTATGATAATCCCAATGCTTTGCGTGACTATTTTCGTGATATTGGTCGTATGGTTCTTGCTGCCGAGGGTCGCAAGGCTAATGATTCACACGCCGACTGCTATCAGTATTTTTGTGTGCCTGAGTATGGTACAGCTAATGGCCGTCTTCATTTCCATGCGGTGCACTTTAT
>NZ_FYAK01000006.1 GCF_900185615.1 Photobacterium malacitanum | reverse complement strand
CTACAACGTTGATAGGTCAGGTGTGTAAGTGCTGCGAGGCATTGAGCTAACTGATACTAATTGCCCGTGAGGCTTAACCATACAACACCCAAGGGGTTTTTCTTCTCACAAGAGAAGAGACGGACTCTACAAACGCTTGAATGAGTGTGAGAACAAACTAGTTAGATTTTCCCAGATTGCTATTTATTGCCTAGCGGCGATAAATAAACCAAATTTGCTTGGCGACCATAGCGTTATGGACCCACCTGATCCCATGCCGAACTCAGCAGTGAAACGTAATAGCGCCGATGGTAGTGTGGGGTCTCCCCATGTGAGAGTAGGACATCGCCAGGCTTCAAATTTAGATATTCGTTTTGAACTACGAATATCGGATAAAACGAAAGTTTTATCTCCGTGTGGAGCGGTAGTTCAGTTGGTTAGAATACCGGCCTGTCACGCCGGGGGTCGCGGGTTCGAGTCCCGTCCGCTCCGCCACTTTATTTAGACACAGTTAAGTCTTTAAAATAACTACAGGGGTGTAGCTCCAACTGGCAGAGCAGCGGATTCCAAATCCGCGTGTTGGGAGTTCGAATCTCTCCACCCCTGCCATCTTCAAGAAAGCCTCGACAGCAATGTCGGGGCTTTTTTACGTCTGTATACTTATGGATATTGGGCGTAGCTCCAATTGGTAGAGCAGCGGATTCGCCTTACCAAAAATCAGCGCGTGTTGTGAAGTTCGAATCTCTCCACCCCTGCCATCTTCAAGAAAGCCTCGACAGCAATGTGAGGCTTTTTTACGTCTGTATACTTATGGATATTGGGCGTAGCTCCAATTGGTAGAGCAGCGGATTCGCCTTACCAAAAATCAGCGCGTGTTGTGAAGTTCGAATCTCTCCACCCCTGCCATCTTCAAGAAAGCCTCGACAGCAATGTGAGGCTTTTTTACGTCTGTATACTTATGGATATTGGGCGTAGCTCCAATTGGTAGAGCAGCGGATTCGCCTTACCAAAAATCAGCGCGTGTTGTGAAGTTCGAATCTCTCCACCCCTGCCATCTTCAAGAAAGCCTCGACAGCAATGTGAGGCTTTTTTACGTCTGTATACTTATGGATATTGGGCGTAGCTCCAATTGGTAGAGCAGCGGATTCGCCTTACCAAAAATCAGCGCGTGTTGTGAAGTTCGAATCTCTCCACCCCTGCCATCTTCAAGAAAGCCTCGACAGCAATGTGAGGCTTTTTTACGTCTGTATACTTATGGATATTGGGCGTAGCTCCAATTGGTAGAGCAGCGGATTCGCCTTACCAAAAATCAGCGCGTGTTGTGAAGTTCGAATCTCTCCACCCCTGCCATATTCAAGAAAGCCTCGACAGCAATGTCGGGGCTTTTTTACGTCTGTATACTTATGGATATTGGGCGTAGTTTCAATTGGCAGAGCAGCGGATTCGAGACACTAAGAAGAGCTGCTCCATATATAAAAACGCCCCAATATCTATTGGGGCGTTTTTTGAGTGTGATTAATTTACTTATAATTATAGAAATGTGTTAGCCATTGCTGGGCGATCATTATTTCATCGTCATCAGATAATGCTTGAATACCATCAGTAAATTGGTGTGGGTGATTAAGTAATAGTAACCCTGCCATCATATGTGCAGCTTCAAACAAATACAGCGTAGGATCACCCATCCCTGTTTTAAAGGGGGTATTAGCAGATTCGCCGCCAGCAAGCAGGTAAACACAAATACCATTACGGGTTTGGTATTCTTTGACTAATTGGTTGCAACTAACCTCGGTTAATACACCCTGACTGATTAATTCTGGCAGCCTAAGTTCGTCATCGGCAGAAGTTACTGTGGTAATGAAAAGAGGTTGGGTTAAATGGTCAAATACCTCTGCATTTAATGCGCCGTTACCTGTACAACAAAATACCATATTGCATTGCTGTACTAGATGTTCAAGTGAACAAACATGGACACCATCTCGTGGAAATTGCGTTAGTCGGCGAGGATCTTGGTCAAAAATGTGAAGATTACAAATATCTTTGTTTTGTAGATGTTTGATTATTCCACGTCCAAGGTTGCCTGCTCCAATAACACCAACTCTTAAAAAACCAGCATTATTAATTTTTAATCCAAACTCTTCTCGCAATATTTGATCAGAATAATGAACAATGCATTCGGAGGCTTCTGTGTCTGCTGGTGTCTTAATACTTAAATGAGATACGGTAACTAAAGGCTTTTCGATATTCTTATTACAATACTTGTATAAGCCATTGGCTGTTAATTCAGTTATACCGACTAATTGTTGCTGAAATACACGGCATAAATGCTCACAGGCATTGGCAAAGTAGCCACCATGATCAAGGATTAAAAAAGGGCTATCGGGAGTGATGTATTGACGAATAAGCGCTTCACAATGAATAGGATCGCGTAATGACTCTTTGTTGTAGCTAGGATTGACGACGTTACAGTTAGTTATTTGATTGATAGTTTGTAATAGCTCTGGATTGGCATCTGCTGTGGCATTTTTAGGAATGAAAACTAACGGATGGGCTATTTGTGCTAACACATTAATGTACGGTAAAGAGCCTTCATAGCAGTGCATCACTGAAAAGATCACCAGATTGGGTGGGACTGGAAAATCTTGAGCGACTTTTTTTAAAAATTGGTAGCCGTGTTCAGCATAAAAATCTGAACAGTATGAATGCGTTAAAATTGCGTGTGTCATGAAAATTTCCTTTTTCAATGCAATAAATTAGCGGAGGCAAGGCATTGATATAACAATGTTAAAATAATTGAAGTAATGCTTTTAATACATTTTCTTGATGGCGTGATTGTTTACAACAAAGACCTAAACTTAATGGTGCAATCAACTCAGCAGGAAAACGCTGCACTTTATCACTCATTGGGCTGTTATTGATAACAACATCAGGTGCAATCCCAATACCACAGCCTAAAGCAACCATACTGACAATGGCTTCATGGCCAGAAATTTGCGCATAAATAGGTGGTGAAATCTTTTTTTGTTTAAACCAGGTATTAGCCCGCGATCTTGCAGGACCTGATTCTGCAAGAACAAAAGGCAGCGCTTGCCAGTTAGGGCCTTGATCTAATAGCTGTTGAATCGTTGGCGGCGCAATAGTAGGCGAGATCACTGACATTGGAATATGATCTAATTCTATATAAGTTAATTTAGTTGAAAGTTGTTCTGGTTTGGCAGTAATAGCGACATCTACTTCATCAGTCAGCACTTTATCAATCGCGAGTGCAGAGTCTCCGGTTAATAACTGAATTTCTATTTGCGGATAACGTTGGCGAAAAGTAGTTAATATTGCAGGTAAATGGGTATAACTTGCGGTGACGGAGCAAAATATTTTTAACTTTCCTTGAAGTATAGAGTTATCACTGTGTAATTCCGTTTTTAGTGATAGCCAGTTAGCAACAATCGTGGACGCGACAGGAATGAGTTTTTTCCCTGCCATAGTAAGCTCAACATGGCGATTATCGCGATTGAATAAGCTTTGTCCTAACTCTTGCTCTAGACGTTGAATAACACGACTGAGGGCCGATGGACTGATGTGCATTGATTGTGCTGTGTGATGAAAACTTAGCGAATCACTGAGGTGAAGAAAAAGTTGCAAGTTTTTAATGTTCATTGGCTTATGTTGCATTTTTTGCAATTGATTGTTGTGAATATATCACTTTGCGCAACAAGTTACTTGATCTACTATCAATCTATTCGATAAATAAATATCGAACCAAGGATTAATATTTTTCACGGAGTTTGTTGTTATGGCTAATTATTTCAATACCTTAAATTTACGCCAGCAGTTAGATCAACTGGGCCGTTGTCGTTTTATGGATCGTGCTGAATTTGCGACAGAAGCGGATTACCTTAAGGGTAAAAAAGTTGTTATTGTCGGATGTGGTGCACAAGGTCTTAACCAAGGCCTTAATATGCGTGACTCAGGACTCAATGTTGCTTATGCGCTGCGTCAAGCTGCTATTGATGAGCAACGTCCATCATTTAAAAATGCGCGTGATAATGGGTTTGAAGTGGGTAGCTATGAACAACTGATTCCGAATGCTGATTTGGTGGTAAATTTGACACCAGATAAACAACACACCAATGTGGTTGAAACGGTGATGCCACTGATGAAGCAAGGTGCGGCATTGGGTTACTCTCACGGTTTTAATATCGTTGAAGAAGGCATGCAAATCCGTAAAGATTTAACTGTCGTAATGGTTGCACCTAAGTGTCCAGGCACGGAAGTGCGTGAAGAATACAAACGTGGTTTTGGTGTACCAACCTTGATTGCGGTCCACCCTGAAAACGATCCACAAGCTGATGGTCTTGAAATTGCTAAAGCATGGGCTGCGGCAACAGGGGGGCATCGTGCAGGTGTGCTTGAGTCATCGTTTGTGGCTGAAGTGAAGTCTGATTTGATGGGTGAACAAACTATTTTATGTGGCATGCTACAAGCAGGCTCAATTGTTTGTTATGAAAAAATGCTGGCTGATGGTATTGCACCAGAATATGCAGGTAAATTACTTCAATTTGGTTGGGAAACGATAACTGAAGCGCTTAAGTTTGGCGGTGTTACTCATATGATGGATCGTCTTTCAAACCCTGCAAAGGTTGCTGCATTTGATTTATCGGAGCAACTAAAAGATCTTATGCGTCCGCTATATAATAAACATATGGATGACATTATTTCTGGTCACTTCTCAAGTACGATGATGGCTGATTGGGCTAACGATGATGCTGAGTTATTGGGCTGGCGTGGTGAAACGGCTGAAACGCTGTTTGAGAATTATCCTGAATCTAGCCTTCAAATTTCTGAGCAAGAATACTTTGATAATGGCATTTTGATGGTAGCAATGGTACGTGCAGGGGTTGAGTTAGCTTTTGAAGCAATGACCGCATCTGGCATTATCGATGAGTCGGCGTATTATGAGTCATTACATGAACTGCCTTTGATTGCCAATACTGTTGCCCGTAAGCGTCTGTATGAAATGAACGTGGTTATTTCTGATACCGCTGAGTACGGTAACTACTTATTTGCTAATGTGGCGACGCCACTATTACGTGATCACTTTATGGCAACCGTTAATACAGATGTGATTGGTAAAGGGTTAGCTGCAACAACTAACTTTGTTGATAATCAAAAGTTAATTGAGGTCAATGAAGCATTACGTAATCACCCTGTTGAAGTAATTGGTAAGCAATTACGTGGCTACATGAAAGACATGAAGCACATTGCTGTTGGTGGTTAACTTCAATATAAAGACTCATTAAAAAAAGCCCAGTTTTTGACTGGGCTTTTTTGTCGATGCTATAACAGCGAGTTAAGCATTATTATTGTCATCAGTATTAAGCTTAGCTTCAAATGCTGCTAGTTTTTGCTCAAGTTCAGTCAGCTTTTGGCGAGTGCGTAATAATACTTGGGTTTGAACGTCAAACTCTTCACGAGTGACAACATCCAATTTACCAAGTTGTGATTGGATCACTTGACGTACTTTTTGTTCAACGTCATTACCAAGATCTTTAACCGGCTTTGGCATTGCATCTTGAATTTGTTTAGCTACTTGTTCAAGTTTCTTTGAATCAAACATGATCCGCTTACTCCGTTGCGAAAATCGTTGTGAGTTATTGTAATCGGCGCTGTAGTGAAAAGAAAAGGGCGCTGATGATTCAGCGCCCTTTTTTTCGTAGCTTAATTAGAAGTGGTTGTCTAAACCATCATCTTCTTCAACAAATACCGGTAATGGCTTATGTTCACTTGCCAAGAACGTATAAATAACTGGCAATACAAACAAAGTAAATAACGTACCGATAGATAAACCGGCTACGATAACAATACCAATACTGAAGCGTGATGCTGCGCCAGCACCGGATGCGTATAGCAGTGGTATTAGACCTGCAATCATCGCACATGTTGTCATTAGGATGGGACGAAGACGGATCTTCGCGGCTTCCATAACAGCATCCATGCGGTTCTTACCATGGTAAAGCTGTTCTTCTTTGGCAACTTCACAAATCAATATACCGTGTTTGGTTATCAAGCCTATGAGGGTTATCAAACCTATTTGCGAGTAAATATTGAGTGTTGTTGCACCCCATGCGAGGGCAATCAGCGCACCACAAATTGCTAATGGTACCGATACGAGAATCACCAATGGATCGCGTAATGATTCAAATTGAATCGCAAGTACCAAGAAAATAACTGCCAATGCTAGACCAAAGGTAGCGTATAGCGCATTACCTTCCGTAACGTACTGACGGCTTTCACCTAAGTAGTCATGACCGTAGCCTTTTGGTAATACTTTTGCTGATTCAGTATTTAACCAATTTACCGCTTCACCGATTGAGGTACCAGGGGCTAATACTGCGCCGATGGTTGCCGCATTTTGTTGGTTAAAGCTTGGTAATGTTGGTGGCGCAGGTGTGACTTTAATCGTCACTAAGCTACCCAGTGGAATTAGATCACCACTATTGGTTTTGACGTAGTAATTGTTTAAATCTTTAGGATTAAAACGATCTTTACGCTCAACTTGTGGAATCACTTTGTAAGAACGACCTAAGATATCAACACGGTTAATATCACCACCGGCTAACATTGTACTTAATGTATTACCAATTGCTTGCATGGTAACGCCATAAGCACCGGCTTTATCTTTATCGATATTAATGTTCATCGTCGCAGAATCATACTTCAAGTCTAAATCTGAGTAGACGAACATTGGGTTATCTTTAACCTTCGCCAACATTTCAGAAGCTACTTGGTAGAGGCTCTTAAAGTTGTTAGGCGTGGTGATAACAAACTGCACTGGTAAACCTGAACCTGCGCCTGGAAGGCTTGGCATTTGGAAAGCAGTGACGGCCATTTGTGGAATATCTTTAATCTTTTTCGTTACTTCATTCGCAACTTCAGTTTGGCTTTGATCGCGTTGGCTCCATGGTTTCAATGTAGCAAGACCAAACGCTTGGTTAGCAGATGGAATACCTGAGAAAATTTGCGCATATTGCACGCTTTTCTGATCAGTTAGGACCTTATTAACTTGATTCATTGTATCTTCAATAAAATCAAGGTTTGCGTTGGCAGGGGCGGTACCCATAAACACAACCACGCCATTGTCTTCTGCTGGAGCAAGTTCACTTGGAATAAACTTAAATAGGAACGGCAAGCTTACACAAGCACATACTGCAAATACGATCACTACTGAACGCATGTGCATGATGCCACTTAGCATTTTCTCATAGCGTAATGTTAAACGATCAAGAAAACCGTGAACCATTAATTCAAATTTATTTGGTGCTTCATTTTGTTTAAGGAAGGTTGCACACATTACGGGTGATAATGTTAAGGCAATGATTCCTGAAATAAATACCGCACCAGCAAGGGTTAACGCAAACTCTTTAAATAATGAACCAGTTAAACCGCCCATTAGTGCAATCGGCGCATATACCGCACCTAATGCAATGGTCATTGAAATAACAGGTACTGCAATTTCACGGGTACCAATAATGGCAGCTCTAAATGGCGTTTGCCCCAACTTAATATGCCGTTCAACGTTTTCTAGTACCACGATAGCATCATCGACCACTAGGCCGATAGCCAATACCAGAGCCAGCAGTGTCATGAGGTTCCATGAGAAACCAAACAGTTGCATCACCAGCGCGACACCAATCAACGATAATGGAATCGTAATGATTGGAATAATGACTGAACGTAGTGAACCGATGAACAATGCAATAACGACTAATACAATTAATGCCGCTTCAAGAATGGTTTTAATAACCTCATGAATAGAATCATTAATCGCAATTGTTGAGTCATACATCACCGTCATTTTGATGGTGCTTGGCATGTTACGTTCAATGGTTGGTAGTAGGTTGATAACATCTTTAGCGATATTGATTGGGTTAGCACTTGGTGCCGCTTCAATCGCACCAACAACCGCTTCTTGACCATTGGCGGTTGCACGGTAGCTATCGCTGCTACGCGATAAGGTTACCTTGGCAATGTCACCTAAACGGATCACTTGACCGTTATCACTTGATACAACCAGTTTCTCTAGTGACTCAGGGCTATTTGATTGAGTGTTAGCACTACCGTTGTAAAGCACGAAATCATTGTTGGTTTGACCGACAGCTGATTGGTAGTTGTTAGCTTGTAGTACTTGAGTTACATCACTGGCAGATAAGTTAAATGCTGCCATTTTTTGTGGATCAAGCCACACACGCAGTGCAAAAGGTACACCCCCATACATGTCTACTTTTGCCACACCACCTACCGTAAATAGCTGTGGTTTTACTACTCGTTCGATGTAGTCGGTGATTTGGCTTGAGTTTAGTGTTTTACTGGTGAAACCAAGGTAGAGCACGCCAGTACCGCCACCTGTAGAAAGGGCGATAGTTGGATCTTGCGTTTCTTTAGGTAATTGAGCCCGTACCGAGTTTACTTTGGCAAGGATATCCGCCAAAGCAGCATTTGGATTGGTGTTCAATTTCATTTGCACAGTAATGGTCGACATACCCATAGTACTTTGGGCGGTGATGTAGTCGATATTATCGGCCTGAGCAATGGCTTGTTCGAGTGGTTGAGTGATAAACCCTTGAATAAGATCAGCACTAGCCCCGTAGTAAGCCGTACTGACGGTTACTACAGTGTTAGTCATGTCCGGATATTGCCGAACCTGCATTTTGAAAATCGCCTGTAGACCTAGCAATGCGATCATTAAACTGATCGAAATTGCTAGTACCGGGCGTCTGATGAATATATCAGTAAAGCGCATCCTGAGCGTTCTCCAGTTACAGCAATGGGATTTCAGCAGGAGCCTTCAGTGCGTCATTTTCAACGATGTGCACTAATGACTTGTTGCTAAGACGAATTTGGCCGCTAGTTACGATCTGCTCTCCAGCTTTTAGGCCTGAAAGAATGCGTACTTTGTTACCTTTGTTTAGACCAGTAGTTACCACTGTCTGCATCGCACGTAATTTGCCATCAACGTTGCGCAGTACATACACCGTATCACCATAAAGGGTGTAAGTAATGGCCGTTTGAGGAACCACGATTTGATCAGCAATAACGGGTTGAATAACACGGGCACGTGCAAACATACCACTGCGCAGCATGCCGCCGCTGTTAGGAATATCAGCTTGTACCTGAATCAAACCTGTTTGCGCGTTAACCGCAGGTTCAATCGCAGTAATTAGACCTTTAAAATTAGTATCTTTATAAGCATCGATACTGATATCAACAGTTTGGCCAATTTTTATTTTAGAAATATCCGTTTGCGGAACCGTAAAGCGGAAACGCATCGTCGTGGTGTCTTCTAAACGAATAATTTTCGTACCAGGCTGAATATATTGACCTAAGTAAACATTACGTAGACCAATCTCACCGGCAAAAGGTGCGCTGATATTACGACGTTGAATAGATTCTTTTAATGATTTGATTTGAGCGACTAATGCAAGGTAATTTGCTTTCGCTTCATCAAGGCTAGATTTTGATACTGAACCTTTACGGTAAAGATCTTTGTAACGTAGGTAAGAAGCTTCTACTGATGGTAGTTTTGCTTCAGTACTTTGTAAGCTTGACTGTTCAACATTGGAGTTTATTGACACCAATAATTGCCCAGCTTTTACCTTTTGGCCTGATTCAAAGTTGATTTTGCTGATCACACCAGCCGCTTCTGAAGTTAGGGTTACACCTTGCATTGGTTCAATAAAACCAATTGCTTGAAGTGCTGGGTGCCAGTTTTCAGCTTTAGTGGTAGTGGCGGTTACCGGATAGTTTGCTTCCGGTATATTAGCCATATATTCAGCTATTTTATGTTCTTTAAAAAGATTGAAACCAATTACACTTCCAAATAACAGAAGAGCAAGAAGTAACATCACGATCCATTTTTTCATTATGAGGTATGCTCCGGAATTACAATGTTAATGCTGAATAATGGCGTCCCAAGAGGCATTAATAGCGGCATTTAATTCGCTATCAGTGATCTCTAATCCACCATTGATTTTTCGACGGGCTAAATAACAACTCGTCTCAAGGCTAAGTGTGCTTAAAATTTCATTATCAAGCGGTTTAAATAGGTTGCAGGCTTTACCTTCGTCAAACATTTGATTGACGCAGCTAAAAAGGTGTTTATTTAATGCTTTTCTTTCATGGGCATTTTTACGGGGCAAATTCTGAAATTGCCCTTGATTGATTAACGGCGCATTACCACTTACCGACATTTGCCACAAATTGAGCCACATCGTACGGTAACGCTGTTTAAGTGACATACTATTGTTAATATTCTGGCTAACTTTGTTCGCGATATAACCTAAAATATATTCATGTAGTTGGAATAGTAGATCATCTTTATCATCGAAGTAGCGATAAATAGTGCCTGTTGCAACTTGAGCTTCTTTAGCCACCATCTGCATTGATAGACCATGAAAGCCATGGGTAGCTAAAAGTTTTTCAGTTGCTGTTAATATGCGCTCTTTTTTATCTGTCATAACTGCTTATATTCGGTACAAATAGAATGAATGAATGTTCATTCACTGGGCTATTGTAGGATTTGATGATTGATTCGCAAGTCTTATTTAAGCTTTTGTATCATTATTAAGAATATTGCAAGGTTCCCATAAGTGCCAATATACTTATTCGCCGTGATAAGGTGTTTTTTCAAGTGAAAAAGTAATAAAAAGCCCGCATCAAGATAGATACGGGCTGCTATGGTTCTAGATTACCAACTGATTAATGTGATTGTGTTGGTGGTGTACTGTCAGATGTCGGCTTGTTTTTTCCACGACTAAAGATACGTTCTACTACTACAAAGAAAATTGGAATAAAGAAAATACCTAAGAAGGTTGAGCTCAACATGCCGCCAAGTACTGCAGTACCAATGGCATTTTTACCACCTGAGCCAACGCCGGTACTGATGGCTAATGGCACTACACCAAGACCAAACGCGAGCGAGGTCATGATAATTGGACGTAAACGCACACGTACCGCATGCAGGGTCGCTTCAACCAGTCCTGCGCCTTTCTCGTAGTATTCTTTAGCAAATTCCACAATCAGAATGGCATTTTTGGTTGCCAAACCAACGGTGGTTAATAAGCCGACTTGGAAGAAGACATCGTTCGGCATACCGCGCGCATTCATTGCTAGCAGCGCACCAATAATTCCAAGCGGCACTACTAGTACGACAGCAAAAGGCACTGACCAGCTTTCATACAGCGCAGCAAGTACTAAGAACACCACCAAGATAGATAACGCGTATAGCATTGGTGCTTGGTTACCCGATAGGCGTTCTTCATACGATAAGCCATTCCATTCAACCCCAAACCCTGGTGGTAATTTCTTGACCATCGCTTCAATATCAAGCATTGCTTGGCCTGTACTGTAACCATTAACCACACTGCCTTGAATATTCACAGCAGGAGTGGCGTTGAAACGTTCTAGACGCGGTGACGCATATTGCCATTCACCGGTAGCAAAGGCCGAGAATGGCACCATTTCACCTTGGTTATTACGTACATACCAGCTATCAAGATCGCCAGGTTTCATGCGGTATTGAGCATCACCTTGAACAAAGACTTTCTTTACTCGGCCGCGATCAATAAAGTCGTTAACATAAGAACTACCCCATGCAGTACCGAGCACTTTGTTGACGGAATTAATATCGATTCCTAGCGCACGTATTTTGGCTTGATCAATATTAATTTGATACATAGGCGCATCTTCTTGACCATTAGGACGAACGCCAACCAAATTCGGGTTTTCAGCGGCTAATTGCAGTAATTGATTACGTGCTGCAATTAACTTGTCATGCCCTTGACCACTGCGATCTTGAAGGTAGAAATCAAAACCACTGGCGGTACCAAGTTCGATCACTGCTGGTGGTGCAAACGAAAACACCATCGCATTTTTAATTTTTTGGAAATAACCCATCGAGCGATTCACGATCGATTTAACATCCATGCCGGGCAATTGACGATCAGACCAATCTTTTAAGCCGACAAAAGCCATACCCATGTTTTGACCGTTACCAGCAAAACTAAAGCCTGAGACACTAAATACACTGGCGACACTATCAGCCTCTTGAGTTAAATAGTAATCAGACACTTGGTCCATGACTTTTTGCGTTTGCTCTTGGGTTGAGTTAACCGGCAATATGGCCTGACTAAATAAAATCCCTTGGTCTTCATCTGGTAAGAACGAAGTTGGCATGCGCATAAAGATCCAACCTACAGCAACGGTTAAGCCAAGGAAGATAAACATCACTCGAATAGAGCGCTTAATCATTGCCGCAACGCTAGCTTCGTAACGGTTGGTTAAGTTATCAAAAGTGCGGTTAAACCAGCCAAAGAAGCCTTTGTCATTGCTACCGTGAGCAACAGGTTTAAGCATCGTTGCACACAGAGCGGGTGTAAGGATCACTGCTACCATTACCGATAGTGACATTGCAGTTACGATGGTTATCGAGAATTGGCGATAAATAACACCGGTAGAACCTGACATAAATGCCATTGGAACAAATACCGCAGAGAGTGTTAATGCGATACCTACCAGTGCGCCCGTAATTTGATCCATTGATTTACGTGTCGCTTCAACAGGACCTAAGCCCTCCTCGTGCATGACCCGTTCAACGTTTTCTACCACTACAATCGCATCGTCAACCAGCAAGCCGATAGCAAGTACCATTGCAAACATAGTGAGGGTATTTATTGAATAGCCTGCGATAGAAAGTACAGCGAAGGTACCGAGTAATACTACTGGAACGGCAATCGTTGGAATCAATGTCGCGCGGAAGTTTTGTAAGAACAGGAACATGATAATAAATACCAATGCCACTGCTTCAAATAATGTATGGACTACACCTTCAATGGATTTTTCGACAAATGGCGTCGTGTCGTAGGGATAAACCGCTTGTAATCCTTCAGGGAAGAACGGTTTAAGCTCATCAATCTTTGCTTTAACGGCTTCTGCTGTGGCTAAGGCGTTGGCCCCTGTGGCGAGTTTAATACCAATACCACTGGCTTGTTTACCGTTATAGAACACCTGCACAGCATAACTTTCAGCGCCAAGTTCAACTCGAGCGACGTCTTTTAATAACACTTTTGCGCCCGAAGGATCGGATTTCAGAATGATTTTTTCAAACTGAGCTGGCGTTTTTAAACGGCTTTGAGCGGAGACGGTCGCGTTAAGCTCTTGGCCTGGTAACGATGGTGAGGCACCAAGTTGACCTGCTGAAACCTGAGCATTTTGTTCTTTAATAGCATTAATAACATCAATACTAGTGAGGTGATATTTTGTTAGTTTAAGCGGATCAAGCCAAATACGCATCGCATATTGAGCACCAAACGTTTGAATCTCACCAACACCTGGCACACGACTCATTGGATCGGCAACATTGGAACTGATGTAGTCCGAAATGTCATTTTTATCCATCGAACCATCTTCGGAATAGAATCCGACTACCATCAAAAAGCTGGAGCTGGCTTTGTTAACCTTTACCCCTTGCTGTTGCACTTCTAGTGGCAGCAGGGGTAATGCTGATTGCAACTTATTTTGAACCTGAACTTGGGCAATATCAGGATCAGCCTCAGCATTAAACGTCAGGGTTATTTGGGTATTACCAAAACTGTCACTGGTTGACGATAAGTAGCGCAGGTTATCAATACCTGTCATCCGTTGTTCGATAACTTGAGTAACGGTATCTTCCATGGTTTTCGCATTAGCGCCGGGGTAGCTAGCACTAATAACAACTGTGGGTGGTGCAATGCTAGGGTACTGAGAAACCGGTAATTTTAAAATGGACAGTACGCCAGCTAGCATGACGATAATCGCGATCACCCAAGCAAAAATAGGGCGATCGATAAAGAAACGAGCCATAGTTTACTTTCCCTATTATTGTGAGTGAGTGACAGTCATTGGCGTCGGTTCAACCACAACCCCTGGACGGATTTTTTGTAAACCATCAACGATCACTTGATCGCCATCTTTAAGTCCACTAGTAACTCGCCATTGATTATCAATTGCTTCAGCTGTCGTGATTGTGCGTGATTCCACTTTGTTGTCAGCGCCAACAACCATAGCAATTGCTTGGCCTTTACTGTTGCGAGTAATGGCTTTTTGCGGGATCATAATGGCTTTAGGATCGGTGCCAGTATTTAGCACTGCGCGGACATACATGCCAGGCAGTAACACGCCGTCAGGGTTAGGGAATTCAGCACGTAAGGTGACAGAGCCAGTGTTAGGATCGACATTCACTTCAGCAAATTGGAGTGTGCCGTGATGTGAGTAAACACTGCCATCTTCAAGGATCAATTCGACATCAGCATTATCACTGGCTTGCAGCTGACCTTGTTTAAGGGCTGATTTTAGACGCAATAATTGCGTGCTTGATTGGGCAATATCAATATTGATCGGGTCCAATTGTTGAATGGTCGCTAAGACTTGTGCCTGCCCCGCGCTGACGAGAGCACCAGGTGTGACTGATGATTGACCAATACGACCCGCGATAGGGGCTTTAACTTTGGTATAATTAAGATCTATTTTTGCTTTGTTAACACTGGCTTTTGCGACTTCAATGCCAGCAAGAGCAACTTTATATTTTGCTTTATTATCATCATAAGTTTGTTTGCTGATAGCGCCACGGTTAACCAACGTTTCACTACGTTGAGCCAGCGCCTTTGCTGAATCTAAGTTTGCTTGTGCTTGAGCTAAACTGGCTTTAGCGCTGAGGTAGGCTGCGTTATAAGGTGCTGAGTCGATACTATATAATGATTGGCCTTTACTGACACTGCTACCTTCTTTGAAGCTACGTTCAGTGATAATACCTGATACTTGAGGACGAACTTCAGCTTCAAGGTAAGCTTTACTACGGCCAGGAAGTTCGACGTGAATAGCTTGTGGATGAGAAGTAACGCTAAGTGTACCAACAGCCACACTTTTTGCTGCTTGTTGGGTTGGCTTTTTGGATTCACTTTGGTCACAAGCGGATATCCCTAATGTCAAGCTGACAATAGTAGCAATGGCTGCGATCTTTCGCATGAAATCTCCTAAATTTAAGCAATATGAGAACTGTTAAAGATTATTTCATCATTTAACAGTAATGTAACTATTATTTACTTTTATATAATTAACATTTAATTCAATTAAGAATTTGGTGCAACTGGTTGTGATTTGTTTAACTGATATATCAATATGTCTAGCACAGATCCGTTGATTCAGTTGCTTTAAGTAATGAACTTGGAATAAATGTTGATGAATTGCGATAATGCCATTCAAGCAAAAATGAATAGAGTTGTAATTAAAGCGCGTTAAAATGCGCTCGTTTTTAATGACGTCAGGATAACTAATGAAACTGAACCCAAGGCAAACAGAAGCAGTTAAATACGTTTCCGGACCGTGCTTAGTTTTAGCCGGCGCCGGCTCAGGTAAAACGCGTGTTATTACCAATAAAATCGCTTACTTGGTTCAGCAGTGTGATTATAAGGCACGCAACATTGCGGCATTGACCTTTACTAATAAAGCTGCACGTGAAATGAAAGAGCGTGTCGGTCAAACATTAGGTCGTCAAGAATCTAAAGGGTTAATGGTGTCAACTTTTCATACGTTGGGACTGAACATTGTGCGTCGAGAATGTAAATATTTAGGCTTAAAAGCCAATTTTTCATTGTTTGACGATCAAGATCAGATGGCGTTATTAAAGGAATTGACCGAAGAAGAGCTCGACGGTGATAAAGATTTATTAAAGCAATTGCAGTCAACAATTTCGAATTGGAAAAATGACATGTTAGCGCCAGTTGATGCCGCTGGCCGTGCTCAAACTGAGCGTGATCAATTATTTGCCCATTGCTATGAAATGTATCAGCGGCAGATGAAGGCCTATAACGCGCTTGATTTTGATGATCTGATTTTAATGCCAGTATTATTGTTGCATGATAATCAAGAAGTGCGTCAACGCTGGCAAAATCGAATTCGCTATTTGCTGGTGGATGAGTATCAAGATACCAACACCAGTCAGTATTTGTTCGTCAAGTTATTGGTTGGTGAGCGAGCACGATTTACTGTGGTTGGTGACGATGATCAGTCGATTTATTCGTGGCGTGGCGCGCAGCCAGAAAACTTAGCCTTACTCAATAAAGATTTTCCTAATCTTAAAGTAGTTAAACTTGAGCAAAATTATCGTTCAACCAGTCGTATTCTACGAACGGCAAACATTCTTATTGCTAATAACCCCCACTTATTTGAAAAAGCTCTGTTTTCAGCGATCCCTGATGGGGCGATGTTGAAAGTGTTGACGGCAAAAAATGAAGAGCATGAAGCTGAAAAAGTGGTGGGCGAATTAATTGCGCATCGGTTTATGAATAATACCGCTTATAAAGATTATGCGATTTTATACCGCGGTAACCACCAATCGCGATTATTTGAAAAAGCGCTAATGCAAAACCGAATTCCGTATAAAATTTCTGGTGGAACGTCGTTTTTCTCGCGGGTTGAAATCAAAGATATGATGGCATATCTACGAGTATTAACTAATCCTGATGACGATAATGCTTTTTTACGGATCGTGAATACGCCACGACGTGAAATTGGTCCAGTTACGCTCGAAAAGTTGGGAACGTACGCCAATATGCGCGGAAAAAGTTTATTTGCTGCCAGTTTTGAAATGGGGCTTGAACAACACCTTTCGGGCCGTGGTTTAGAATCGTTACAACGCTTTACGCATTGGATAAATCAGCTGACAGATAACGCAGAGCGGGGCGATACTGTGGCAGCGGTACGCCAATTAGTACGTGATATTCATTATGAAGATTGGCTCTACGAAACATCTTCCAGTCCTAAAGCGGCTGAAATGAGAATGAAAAATGTCTCTGATCTCTACAGTTGGATCACCGCTGATTTGGAAGGTGATAACTATGACAATGAAGTTAAAACTCTGAAAGAAGTGGTACAGCGTTTAACTCTGCGTGACATGATGGAGCGTGGGGAAGATGACACTGACGCTGATCAAGTACAGCTAATGACGTTACATGCATCAAAAGGGCTCGAGTTTCCATATGTGTTTTTAGTCGGCACTGAAGAGGGCATTTTGCCGCATCAAACCAGTATTGATGAGGATAATGTTGATGAAGAGCGCCGATTGGCTTATGTGGGGATCACCCGCGCGCAACGAGAGCTAACGTTCACGCTGTGTAAAGAACGGCGTCAATATGGTGAACTGATCAAGCCAGAGCCGAGTCGATTCTTATACGAGCTACCACAGGATGATTTAGAGTGGGAAAACGAACGCAAACCGATCACTGCTGAAGAACGAATGCAAAAAGGCCAAGCCCATAT
Organism: Photobacterium malacitanum; assembly: GCF_900185615.1. Classification (GTDB taxonomy): domain Bacteria; phylum Pseudomonadota; class Gammaproteobacteria; order Enterobacterales; family Vibrionaceae; genus Photobacterium; species Photobacterium malacitanum. Next base: position 199,111 of record NZ_FYAK01000006.1, on the reverse strand, counting down.
TGCTAATATTCGTAATTTATTTAAAAAATAGCACTTAATTGACAGATTATTATGCAGGGGGAGCGATCCCCCTGATTTTATTTACAATATACAAAGGCTGATTAATCATCACTGCTCGTTGGGGTTGATCATATAGTTAATAGCCGCAACAATTTCATCATCACTGCAATCCATACACGTTCCTTTGGCTGGCATAGCGTTAAAACCTTCAATTGCATGCTTAGCCAGAACCGCATCACCTTGGCTTACTCTTGCCGCCCAATCGTCAGCATCGCCTTTTTTTGGTGCACCCATTAAGCCACTGTTATGACACGAGGCACAATATTGGTCATAAATAGCCTGAGCTGTTCGAGATGAGGTCGTGGTGACAGTGGTAGGCGTAGAGCCATCAAGATGAACATTTCCTACAGGTTTTATGCGCTCACTGATTGCAGTGGTAGACATATCAGCAGCAATGACGGTAGTTGATAAGGCGCTAGCGGTACAAATAGCGATTAGCCATGGTCGTAAAAATAGATCCATTTATTCACCTTTATATACGTCCAGTTGTATGAGGATGAGTGATCCAATATGGTTTCCCCATCGTGGTGTGATTTACACCGCGAGTCGATGTTACAATTTTGTAAGTATAGCAACTATATTCAATGTTCAAATTCAATATTGTACTATCGATGACACGAATCAACGTCGATTTGTTGATAAATGCAGCGAGCGGAATAAAAATAAAAAAAAACACTTGCCGAGTTGCGTTCTGATCCGTAATATTCACCCCCGTCGATAGGGCAAGGCGCCCGTAGCTCAGCTGGATAGAGCGTTGGCCTCCGGAGCCAAAGGCCGAAGGTTCGAATCCTTTCGGGCGCACCATTATCCGGTCGTATTGGCAAAGGTAAAAAAACATTGGTGGCTATAGCTCAGTTGGTAGAGTCCCGGATTGTGATTCCGGTTGTCGCGAGTTCAAGCCTCGTTAGCCACCCCATATTATATATGTGTTGATCACCCAGTCAGCATGTTGGCTTTTAAGCCCGCTTGTTTTACAAGCACACAGAATTATCTCGTGATAATGCATCACGTAGAAAGATTTAGTCGGTGAATAGCGCAGTTTGGTAGCGCATCTGGTTTGGGACCAGAGGGTCGGGGGTTCGAATCCCTCTTCACCGACCACTTACAATGGTGGCTATAGCTCAGTTGGTAGAGTCCCGGATTGTGATTCCGGTTGTCGCGAGTTCAAGCCTCGTTAGCCACCCCATTTTCAGGTTATCTTGTATTAGAGACCTTGGCCTTGTAAGCCTAAACATTGTCGGTGAATAGCGCAGTTTGGTAGCGCATCTGGTTTGGGACCAGAGGGTCGGGGGTTCGAATCCCTCTTCACCGACCACCATTAAGAAAACCGTATCGAAAGATACGGTTTTTTTTCGTCGGTATAAAAGTAAATCGGTATTATTGGTTGAAAGCCAGAGGGTCGGGGGTTCCCCTGATATTAGAATCTCGCTCTTCACCAACCACCATTAAGAAAACCGTATCGAAAGATACGGTTTTTTTTCGTCAGTATAAAAGTAAATCGGTATCATTGGTTTAAAGCCAGAGGGTCGGGGGTTCACCGATATTAGAATCTCGCTCTTCACCGACCACCATTAAGAAAACCGTATCGAAAGATACGGTTTTTTTTCGTCGGTATAAAAGTAAATCGGTATTATTGCTTGAAAGCCAGAGGGTCGGGGGTTCCCCTGATATTAGAATCTCGCTCTTCACCAACCACCATTAAGAAACCTGAATCGAAAGATACGGTTTTTTTTCGTCGGTATAAAAGTAAATCGGTATTATTGGTTGAAAGCCAGAGGGGCGGGGGTTCGCTGATATTAGAATCTCGCTCTTCACCAACCACCATTAAGAAAACCGTATCGAAAGATACGGTTTTTTTTCGTCTCCAGAAAACGATAAACATCACCTAATAATAACGTTGGGAAAATACTAAAAAGCCGCGCAAATATGTCGTAGCAACCATTGTTTTAAGTTTTGATATTCAGTTTATATATAGATTTATGCGCTGATTTTTATTTTTTCAGTGGTTTTTATCACTATGTATTTTTTTAAAAACGATATTTTGTTTAATAAATGTTAATTGAAGGTGTGGTTTTTTTTGAAAATATATTCATGATGATTATTTTTAATTGTTACAGTTGAGTGGTTTTTTGTGGCGGATTATTGGCTTGTTTGTTGTTTATTCAGCGTGTTATAAATTGATATTTGTTTAGTCCTCTATTGTTTATTGATGCGTTCTTATAAGATAAATATTCAATAAACACAAATAATGATAGTTTTTTACTTTGTATTGTTGCTTTTTTGTAATATTTTTGACAGATTGAATGGAAGGCATGCAATCAGACAATAGTATTGGCATGAAAAGGATTTAATTTTTCAGATCGGCAGGATGCTGCCAGTAGTGGAGTCTGATAATGGCATTATTAGAAGTAAAAAATCTTCGTATAGAATATCCCTCGCGTCATGGTACCCATGCAGCAGTAAAATCATTGTCATTCACCATTGAACGCGGTGAAATCGTTGGTGTTGTTGGAGAATCTGGTGCAGGTAAATCGACGGTAGGTAATGCCGTGATTGATTTATTAAGCCCTCCAGGACAAATTGCCAGTGGTGAGGTTTTTCTCGATGGCAATAAAATCTCAGGGTTAACGCCTGAGCAAATGCGTCAAGTGCGAGGCTCAAAAATTGGGTTTATTTTTCAAGATCCAATGACCTCATTAAATCCCTTGTTTACGGTTGAGCAGCAATTAACTGAAACAATTATTACTAATTTGAACGTATCACAAGCTGAAGCTGTGACACGCGCATTGGCATTGATGGAACAAGTGGGTATTCCTGAACCCCAGCTACGGATTAAACAGTATCCGCACCAATTTTCAGGCGGTATGCGTCAACGGGTAGTGATTGCTATTGCGTTGGCGGGTGAGCCAGATTTAATTATTGCAGATGAGCCAACCACTGCATTGGATGTATCGATTCAAGATCAAATTCTAACCCTGATCCGTGATCTATGTGTTCAAAAAAATGTGGGGTGTATGCTGGTTACTCATGATATGGGGGTGGTTGCCAATGTTACTGATCGGGTCGCGGTGATGTATCGTGGCGATTTAGTCGAAATGGGTACTACCGAGCAAGTGCTACGTCGACCACAACATCCTTATACTCAAAGTTTAATTTCAGCCGTTCCCCGTTCTGATATAAAACTGAATCGTTTTCCTCTGGTGACTTATATTGAAGATGCTCAACAAGCACCTGCATTAGATGTTAAAAATCATTGGTTAGGACAAAGCCAAGATCAGCGTGCTTATAAAGGGGCATTGCTTGAGGTTGAAAACGTTAACTTACGCTTTATTACCAAAGACTCATTATTTGAAAGTCGGCGTGAATATGTGCAAGCCAATAATGATGTCAGTTTTAATATTGCTGAAGGTGAAACGTTTGGCTTAGTCGGAGAATCTGGTTCTGGTAAATCAACCATTGCACGGGTGATCGCTGGTTTATATCCACCAAATAGCGGCAGGGTACGTTTTGAAGGTATTGATCTGACGGCGCTAAAAAGTGAGGCGGAACGGCGTCCACTGCGTCGTCAGATGCAAATGGTGTTTCAAAATCCGTATACCTCAATGAACCCTAGAATGCGTATTTTTGACATTATTGCTGAGCCGATTCGATTTCATAAGTTAACTCATAATGAGGCCCAAACCCGCCAGATAGTGAATGATTTATTGGATCATGTGGGGTTAGGACGCGCAGCAGGCATTAAATTTCCGCATGAGTTTTCGGGTGGTCAACGTCAGCGGATCTCGATTGCGCGCGCATTGGCAACTCGACCACGATTATTGATTTGTGATGAGCCAACATCGGCACTGGATGTTTCGGTACAAGCCCAGATTCTAAACCTATTAAAAGATCTACAAGATGAACTTAATTTGACGATGTTGTTTATTAGCCACGATTTACCGGTTATTCGTCAAATGTGTGATCGAATCGGCGTGATGCAACAAGGAACATTGTTAGAAGTTGCAGCAACGGAAAAATTATTTACCGCACCACAGCATCAATATAGTCAGCATTTGATTTCGTTAATGCCTGAATTTAAAGGGCTAGAAGTTAAACCTCAGCAACGTGCTTAAGCGGTTGTTATCAAGGAAAAGTAAAATAAAGACTAAGCGATAGCGCTTGGGCATAAAGGAGTTATGCAATGAAAACCATTAAGAATAAATTAGCACTAGCATTGGTTGCTGCAGGATTGAGTTTTAGTGTTACCGCGGCAGATTTAAAGTTAGGTTATGCGTCAGATCCTGTATCACTTGATCCTCATGAGCAACTATCTGGCGGCACACTACAGCTATCGCACATGGTATTTGATCCGCTAGTACGTTTTACTCAGCAAATGGATTTTGAGCCGCGTCTAGCACAAAGCTGGCAGCGCATTGATGCCAATACTTTTCGATTTACATTACGTCAAGGGGTGAAGTTTCACTCAGGTAATCCCCTGACCGCTGACGATGTGATTTGGACCTTTAATCGTCTGCAGTCATCACCCGATTTTAAAGCCATTTTTGAACCGTATTCTGAAATGAAAAAAGTCGATGACTACACTGTCGATATTATCTCAAAAGGCGCTTACCCATTGGTACTTCAAACTGCGACCTACATTTTCCCAATGGACAGCAAATTTTACAGCGGTAAGACGGCTGATGGTAAAGACAAAGCCGAAGTTGCTAAGCATGGCAACTCATTTGCTTCAACCAATATGTCTGGTACTGGACCCTTTACGGTGACGCAGCGAGAGCAAGGGGTAAAAGTTGAATTTACTCGTTTTGCTGATTACTGGGATAAAGATTCTAAGGGTAATGTTGATACCATTACGCTATTGCCGATTAAAGAAGATGCCACTCGTGTTGCGGCGTTACTTTCAGGTGGTGTCGACATGATTGACCATGTCGCACCTAATGATCATAAGCGTCTGAAAAGTGCTGAAGGGGTTGATTTAGTGACCTTACCGGGTACGCGTATTATTTCTTTTCAAATGAACCAAAATAGCAATCCAGCATTAAAAGATGTCCGTGTCCGTCAAGCAATCGTGCATGCGATTAATAATGAAGGCATTGTAAAAAAAATTATGAAAGGTTTTGCAACCGCTGCTGGCCAACAAAGCCCAGCGGGTTATCAAGGTCATGATAGTGCGTTAGTGCCACGTTATGATGTTAAAAAAGCCAAACAATTAATGAAACAAGCTGGTTATGAAAATGGCTTTACATTGACCATGTTAGCGCCAAATAACCGTTACGTGAACGATGCCAAAATTGCTCAAGCAACCGCAGCTATGCTGTCAAAAATTGGAATTAAGGTTGATTTGAAAACCTTACCTAAGGCGCAGTACTGGCCTGAATTTGATAAATGTGCTGCTGATATGATGATGATTGGTTGGCATGCAGATACCGAAGACTCCGCTAACATGACCGAGTTTTTGACCATGACCCGTAATGAGAAAACCGGTAAAGGCCAATATAACTGTGGTTTCTATTCTAACCCAGAGGTCGATAAGTTAGTGACTGAGGCCAATGTTGAAACCGATCCAGCTAAGCGTGCTGCAATGTTAAAACAAGTGGAAGCGACGCTATATAACGAAGCGGCATTTGTACCATTACATTGGCAAAGCCTAGCATGGGGTGCGCGCACCAATGTCCATGCAGCCGATGTCGTGAACCCAATGGAGCAGCCATACTTTGGTGATCTGGTGGTTGACGAAAAATAACGTTAGTAAGCCATAGTTAAATACGAGTGCCGGGGCTTGCTCCGGCATTTTTTCAGGATGAATTAAAAGGGGCAGGGAATGTTTTCGTTTCTGGTCAAACGCCTGTTTCAGGCACTGATAGTGATGTTTGTGATCAGTCTGGTGGCATTTGCCATTCAGGATAACCTTGGCGATCCGTTACGAGAGCTCGTCGGCCAATCGGTATCAGAAGCTGAACGTCAACAATTACGTGATGACTTAGGTCTTAACGATCCATTTGTGACTAAATACAGTCGTTTTCTTAGTAATGCGATTCAAGGGGATCTCGGCACCTCATACACCTTTAAGCGTCCAGCGACAGAGGTGATTTTAGATAAATTAGTTGCCACCTTAGAGTTAGTGTTTGGCGCAACAGTGATCATTATTTTAGTGTCAATTCCACTCGGGGTGTATTCCGCTATTCACCCACGGAGCGTGTTTACTAAAGTGGTAATGGCGTTTAGTAGTATTGGTATTTCAATTCCGGTGTTCTTGACCGCGATCATGTTGATGTATGTGTTCTCGATTGAGCTTGGGTGGTTACCGTCATTTGGGCGCGGTGAAACCGCTAATTACTTAGGTTGGGAGTCCGGCTTCTTTACCGTCGATGGCCTCAAACATTTAGTGCTGCCATGTATTGCCTTAGCTTCGATTATGCTGCCATTGTTTATTCGTTTAGTACGCTCTGAAATGTTAGAAGTTTTAAGCTCGGAGTACATTAAGTTCGCTAAGGCAAAAGGTTTACCAATGAATAAGGTCTATTACCAGCATGCATTGAAAAACACCATGTTGCCGGTATTAACTGTCGGTGGAGTGCAGATTGGTACCATGATTGCCTACACCATTTTGACCGAAAGTGTATTTCAGTGGCCAGGCACAGGACTGTTATTTTTAGATGCCATTAATCGAGTTGATACGCCGTTGATCACCGCTTATGTGATTTTTGTCGGCCTTATTTTTGTGGTAACGAATACCATAGTTGACCTGCTTTATGGCTTGGTTAACCCAACAGTAGATTTGACGGGCAAGGGAGCATAAGTCATGGAAAGTATTAGCACCGTTGCACCAAGTCGTTGGCAGCGTTTTAAAAGTTCCGACATCGTTTATTATTTTCTCAAAGATAAAGTAGCAATGGTTTGTTTTGCTATTTTTATTAGTTTTGCTACTGCGGCACTATTTGCACCTTTTATCGCACCAACCAATCCTTATGATTTATCGTCAATCGATATTATGGATTCGGAGTTACCGCCAGCATGGATGGAGGATGGCGATCAAAGCTTTGTGTTAGGTACCGACGATCAAGGCCGAGATATTTATTCGACCATTTTATATGGGATGCGATTATCACTGACGATTGGTTTGTTAGCAGTGGCATTGCAATTAACCATTGGTGTCATTGTCGGCTTAACTGCGGGCTACTTTGGTGGTCGTATTGATAGCTTGCTGATGCGTATTGCTGATGTGCAGCTATCATTTTCAACCATGATGGTGGCGATCATTGTCTCGGCAATTTTCCGCACCGCGTTAGGGGCAGAGACCTATGCTCAGTATGCAGTGATAATGCTAGTGGTGATCATTGGCTTTGCTGAATGGCCACAGTATGCGCGAACGGTACGTGCCTCTGTTTTGGCAGAGAAAAAGAAAGAGTATGTTGAAGCGGCCAAAGTGATGGGCTTTCGCGCGCCACGAATCATGTTCCGTCATATTTTGCCGAACTGTTTGTCACCAATTCTAGTGATTTCTACAGTGCAGGTTGCCAATGCAATTATGTCAGAAGCGGCACTCTCATTTTTAGGCTTAGGTTTACCGGTGGATCAGCCGTCATTAGGCTCACTGATCAGTATTGGTTTTAACTATATTTTCTCAGGCTCATGGTGGATCACCGCCTTCCCTGGCATTGTATTAATTACCTTAGTATTAGTGATTAACTTGCTCGGTGATTGGCTACGGGATGTGTTTAATCCCAAGATTTACAAAGGCTAATAGGCTAATAGGCTAATAGGCTGATGTTTAGCTAGTAAAAAGGCGACCGTGTGGTCGCCTTTTGTTTTACTAACAGTGGGTTAGAAAATCAAATGAGCCATTAATGCAATCACTGGTAACGTTACTAGTGTACGCAAAATAAAGATCACAAATAATTCCCATGCTTTAACCGGTACTTTACTGCCAATTAATAGCGCGCCAATTTCAGACATGTAAATCAACTGAGTCACTGACATTGCAGCAATAATAAAGCGGGTCATATCACTTTGAATGGTTGATGCCAAAATCGATGGCAAGAACATATCAGCAAAACCGACCACGATAGTTTTAGAGGCTGCTTCTGCTTCAGGAATATGCAGCAATTCTAGGAATGGAATAAAAGGCATGCCAAGGTAATCGAAAATTGGGGTATTTTCCGCAACCACTAATGCCACCGTACCAATCGCCATTACCACTGGTAGCACGCCAAACACCATATCAACGGCGTTTTTAAGTCCATCAAGTGCAATTGCAGGAATACTTTTTACTTCTGCGGCTTTTTTAAGTGCTTGCTCAAGCCCATAAGAAAAAACATTGTGACCCGCAGGGACTGTTTCATCGTGAGATGATTCTGTGGTGCCATTAATATAGACATTTTTCTTACGCGATAATGGCGGCAGACGCGGCACAATGATTGCTGCTACTAAACCAGCTAAACATACCGTTAAGTAAAATGGAGCAAACATATGCTCTAAATTTACTTGAGCAATCACCACTAAACTAAACGTGATTGATACCGCTGAGAATGTGGTACCAATAACAGCAGCTTCGCGTTGAGTATACATGCCTGACTCATATTGCTTACTGGTCAGCAGTACTCCCACTGAGCCATCGCCTAACCATGATGCAATACAGTTGACTGATGAGCGACCCGGTAGGCCAAAAATAGGTCGCATGATACGGGTAAATAGGGTGCCAAAGAATTCCAGTAGGCCAAAATTGAGCAGTAGCGGTAGCAATAAACCCGCAAAAATAAATACTGAAAATAATACCGGTAATAAATTATTGAGAACTAAGCCACCTGTGGCGTCGTTACGAAACATCACCGGGCCAATATTAAAGTAGGTCATCACAGCAAAAGCAGCACCCAGCTGTTGGACGATAAACCACATTAGCGATGGGTTGAGTAAGCCATTAATAAAGCTATTGCGAACAATAAAGCCGGGCTTAAACAGTTTCGTGATAATAGACATCACAGCGGTAAAACTGATAACAGCAGTTACAATCGACGTTAATGAGTTTTCAAAATGGCTTTGAATTGTTTTTGCTAATACAGCGATGGGAATTGTGATATCACCATCAAAGTTAATTGGTGCCATAAATAAAAACACTCCAATTAACGATGGAATGATAAACATTAGCCAATTATTGATGTTTTTGGGTGGCGATGCTGCTTGTTGATGCATATTTGTTTATAACCTACTGGTAGATACGGCCGAATTAATGGGGGTGTCCCCGAGGTCTGATAGAATAAATATTCACTATTATTCTATAAATAAGGAGTCGAAGATTACATTTTTTATTGAATAGATGGAATAGTCTACAATCAAAAAAGTTGGTTAATTATGCGATTGTTGAGGTTTTTTATTCGAAGTTGCTATTTTTTAGCCTTAAGTGTGGGGCTGATTTTTTTTTAATAAAAACCTATTAATAATATGTGCAGTGAATATGGCATTGATTGTTACTGTGCAGGAATAGTATTTATATTTTTAAGCTATTGTTGATTTTAAGTGCTGAGTTACACTTGTTGCATCAGAAAACATCACGCGAAGATGATGTTCATAAATAAATAGTTGGTAGAGGTTATTAAGTAACTTCAAATAATAGCCAACATTAATTTTTGTTACTCCCAAATCCAATAATAGATCCAATTGCTGTCATGGTAATTTGATCATCTGTACCTAATAAGATCACTGCATTGACTGTGGTCTTACTATAAAAATAAGGCGCTATTGATGACTACATTAACAACTAAGCCAGGTATTACACTGATCAAATCAGGTACTTTTAAGCTTAATGATCTAAGCAAATTACTTGAAGTTGAAGGCTTAAAAAGTGATATGGCTGAAGTTGCTGTAACCAATAACAGCAATGCATTAACCATTGGTCATTTCACAATGGCACCTGGGGTTGAATTTGAATACTTCTACGATTCTGTTGAGTATAAAGTGATCACCAAAGGTAAAATTGTTGTGCGTGATGAAGCAGGCACTAAATATGTTGCTGAAGTTGGCGATGTTATTTTATTTAGCCCTGATGTTAAGGTTATCTTTGATGCAGAGAGCGATGGTGAAGCAATTTATACTGCTCACCGTGCAGCAGCTGCAGATTTTGCACCAGCACAATAAAAAACAAATTTAGTTGTTATATATTAAAGCCTTAACATTTTGTTAGGGCTTTTTTTTGCATCTTAATTAGGATTATTGTTACCGTGAGGTAATAGTGTTTTAGTTTTTTGTTGTATTGTTATTTTTTGAGTAATGGTTAATAATAAATTGATAACATAACTGCTGATTGATTTGGTGTAAACTGAAACGATTGAGCATAAATAACGATGAGGTACACCATGGCAGCACATTCAAATCAGCAATTTCATGTCGGTCAGATCATTGATGAACATCCATTTGTTGCCGGCGATGGCGCCGTTATTGAGATGTTCCGCAATGATATGAGCAATATGGTTTTTATCGGTTTAAACGGTATCACTGCAGATGAGCAGCAGATGATGGCAGAAGCCACTGCTGAATTTGGGTTGATGAAAACTGATAATGGCGGCTGTTTAGTGGTATTTAAATTGGCGGAGCTTGCGTTTGATATTCAGTTTAATGCAGCAGCGATCCCGGCGGAGTATTTTCAGCAGCCAACGACGCCAACATTAGCATTATCAATGATGGCATTAGATACAGCTAACAATGAAATCAAAGTGATCCGCGAGTTGTCATTACCAGCGGCAGTAACTGAACAAGTGGTTGCGGTGATGCAAACCCAACGTGCAATTGAAGATCCTATGGCGGTCAATGCTGAAAATATGCATTTATTAAATACCGTCAGCACAGAAGAATTATTAGCGCAGATTACGCTAACTCCAATTCAAACTGTGATTGCGCCAACATGCAGTTGTGGCCATAACCATCAAGATGGACATCATCACCACCACGGTTAATCGACCAAAAAAAAGCTGGTTATCCAATATCTAAAAAGGATTAACCAGCTTTAATATCAAGCGTTAGTGCGCTCAACGCATGGTAACAAACTCTTCAGAGCCGGTTGGGTGAATAGCAACTACGCTATCAAAATCGGCTTTCGTTGCGCCCATCTTCATTGCCACACCAAAACCTTGAATCATTTCATCAACGGTATAACCAATCCCATGTAGACCAACCACTTTCTCATCTTCGCCTGCACATACTAATTTCATTTTACATGGCTGACGGTGGCTTGTGACAGCGGTATACATTGCTGTAAAACCTGATTGGTAGACTTTGACATTTTGTTCGCCATATTGCTCAATCGCTTCTTGGGTCGTTAGACCAATGGTGCCGATTGGTGGGTGGCTAAACACAACCGTAGGCACTAAGGTGTAATCCATCTTCGCTTCTGGCTTGTTATTAAACAGACGCTCAGATAATTGACGACCAGCCTTAACTGCAATTGGTGTTAGCTCGATACCGCCTTCCATGATGTCACCGACACAATAGATACCTTCAACATTGGTTGCTTGGTATTGGTCTACCTTGATGTAGCCACGTGCATTGGTTTCAACACCTGTTGCTTGAAGGTTGATTTTGTCAGTCGCAGGATGACGACCAATTGCCCAAATCAGTAAATCGGTATTGTGAGATTCACCGTTTTCAAAATGCAATGTAATTGAACCGTCAGCTTCTTTAACCACTTCTTTAGGCGTTGAGTGGGTGTGAAGGGTTGGGCCTTCAGCTGCCATCACTTCAACTAAGGTATCAACAATCATTGGATCGAAGCTGCGTAGTGGTGATTCTTTACGCACAAACAGGTGAGTATCAGTACCTAGGGCACTTAATACACCAGCGATTTCAACCGCGATATAACCTGCACCAACAATGGCAGTACGCTTAGGCTGCTCATTAAGTTCAAAGAAACCGTTGGAATCAATACCGTATTCAGCACCAGGTACATTTGGAATGCTTGGCTCACCACCAACGGCAATCAAAATATGATCAGCGGTGTAATGCTCACCATTGACTTCAATTGTTTTGGCATCAACGAAAGTCGCAAAACCATTGATGACTTCAACGTTGTTTTTGGCTAGTACATTGTCGTAAGAGCTATGAATACGGCTGATGTATGCTTCGCGATTTTCAACCAGTTTGCTCCAGTTAAAATCTTTTACATCAACATCAAAGCCGTAATCTTTTGCGTAAAGGTGCATAGCTTCAGCGATTTGAGCACCGTGCCACATAACTTTTTTAGGTACACAACCGACGTTAACACAAGTACCACCCAGAGCTTTTGCTTCAATGATTGCTACTTTAGCGCCATACATTGCTGCACGGTTTGCAGATGCAATACCGCCGCTACCACCACCGATGCAGATGTAATCAAAATGCTTTGCCATGACTTTACTCCAATAGATGTTATGAATATTCACTGTCACCTAGTGTAATCAAGATTGGGCTGAGTGACGAGAATTTAAAATCGAAAAAAACGATTGATAAGTTACTTTACCATCGAAAATAATGGTTGCAACCAAAGAAAGGCAACAGCCACTGCAAAATGTGGCTGTTGATTGTGCAAAAGTAATGTTAGCCAGTTATTCCGGCACGATCCACTCAACTTTATAATGGCCATGATTCGGTGCTATGGCTTGTTGCAACCATGGCAGGATCTGTTCCATTTGAGCCGCTAGTTTCCACGGTGGGTTAATCACAATCATGCCTGAGGCTGTCATGCCGCGTTCTTCTGTGTCTGGCTCAACGCCAAGCTCAATTTGAAGAATATTACGAATGTCTAAATCTTTTAGACCTTGAAGCATATTATCAATTGTTTCGCGGTAAACCACAGGGTACCAAATTGCGTAAGTGCCTGTTGCCCAACGTTTATGGCTTTGCTTAATCGCTTTCACTACATCTTGGTATTCGTGTTTAAGCTCATAAGGAGGATCAATCAATACCACTCCACGACGTTCTTTGGGGGGCAAGCTGGCTTTTAATCGTGCGAAGCCATCTTCTTGGTATATCTTAACTCGGCGATCACCACGAAACTCTTGCAGCAATAATGGAAAATCACTTGGGTGTAATTCGGTTAATACCATGCGGTCTTGGTCACGAATTTGCGCGCGCGCCACCTTAGGTGAGCCAGGGTAGTAACGTAACTCATCGCTGTCATTAAGGGCTTTAATTGCATCAATATATGCACCAATTTCGGTCGGAATATCATCACGAGACCAAATACGGGCGATACCTTGCTTAAACTCACCGGTTTTTTCGCTGCGCTCATCTTGCAGATCGTAACGACCAACACCTGAGTGAGTATCGTGATACACGAACGGTTTATCTTTTTGCTTGAGTGCATCCAGAATTAGGCTTTGAACAATGTGTTTAACCACATCTGCGTGGTTGCCAGCGTGAAAGCTGTGGCGATAACTCAGCATGAAATTAGTCTCTATCGGTATCTAAAGCAGGGGTGCTAGTGGCTATTATCGTCAATTATTCGGCAATATCCAACCATGGTGCCAACCTTTGCTACTATCAAGATTGAGGAAATGCGCTATTTCTACCTTTTTATACTCTAAACCGAGCAAAGGATTGAAATTTATCTATCGCGGGCGCATGTTAATAATAAGATAAAAATAAAGGAAAAGCGTATGTCTAACCCATTATTGACGATGACTGATTTGCCACCGTTTGCTCATATTAAACCTGAGCACATTAAACCTGCGGTTGAACAAGCGATCACTGATTGTCGCAACAACGTTGAATCAGTGCTGTCTCAATTACAAATGCCAACCTGGAACACCATTTGTCGTCCACTGGCTGAATTAGATGATCGTCTTGGACGTATTTGGTCGCCAGTTGGCCATCTTAATGGGGTCAAAAATAGCCCCGAGTTACGTCAAGCGTATGAAAGCTGCTTACCGTTATTGTCAGATTACGCGACTTGGGTTGGACAACACAAAGGCCTTTATGACGCCTATAAAATGATTCAAGCGAGTGAAGATTTTGCTGATTTGAGTCAAGCTCAACAAAAAGCCGTAAATGATGCGCTAAAAGCGTTTGAGTTATCAGGCATTGGTTTACCTGCAGAGCAACAGCAGCGTTTTGGTGATATCAGTAAGCGGTTGTCTGAACTTGCTTCAACCTTTAGTAATAATGTTCTAGATGCGACTATGGCATGGAACAAAGTGATCACCGATGTTGAGCAACTGCGTGGTTTACCTGAATCTGCATTACAAGCAGCACAAGCGAATGCAGAAGCCAAGGGTGAGCAAGGTTACTTGTTTACGCTTGATATTCCATCGTATTTACCAGTAATGACGTATTGTGAAAACCGTGAATTACGAGCAGAGATGTATCAAGCATTCAGTACTCGCGCCTCAGATCGTGGTCCTAATGCGGGTGAGTTTGATAACTCTGAAATTATTGCGGAAAAACTTAAACTCAGTCATGAGATCGCGAGTTTATTAGGGTTTAGCAATTATGGTGAAAAATCACTAGCGACGAAGATGGCGCAGTCGACCGATCAAGTGTTGGGCTTTTTAAATGATTTAGCTGATCGTGCTAAACCGCAAGGTGAGCGTGAAGTGGCCGAGTTACGTGATTATGCTCGCAATGAATTTGGGGTTGAGCAATTAGAGCCGTGGGATTTTGCTTACTATTCAGAGAAGCTAAAACAACACCGTTACAGCATTTCAGATGAAGAGCTTCGTCCATATTTCCCTGAAAAGAAAGTGGTGGCTGGTCTATTTGAAGTGCTTAAGCGCGTATTTGGTCTCGACATTAAACAACGTCAAGGCGTGGAAGTATGGCACGAGTCGGTAAAATTCTATGACATCTTTGACAACCAAGGCACATTGCGCGGTAGCTTCTACCTCGATCTTTACGCGCGTGAGCACAAGCGTGGTGGCGCATGGATGGATGAGTGCGTGGTGCGTCGTACACGTATCGACGGTAGTCTACAAACACCTGTGGCGTATCTAACTTGTAACTTTAACCGTCCAGTGGGCGATCAGCCAGCGTTGTTCACTCATAACGAAGTGACAACCTTGTTCCATGAAACGGGTCATGGTATTCACCATATGCTAACCCAGATTGATGTGGCTGCGGTGTCGGGTATTAATGGTGTACCGTGGGATGCAGTAGAGTTACCAAGTCAATTCCTAGAAAACTGGTGCTGGCAGGAAGAGGCATTAGCGTTTATTTCAGGGCATTACGAGACCGGTGAACCGTTACCAAAACTGATGCTGGATAAAATGCTAGCAGCGAAGAATTTCCAATCAGCGATGTTTATTTTACGCCAGCTTGAGTTTGGATTGTTTGATTTCAGCTTGTACTCTAACTACGATCCCGAGGTGGGTGCGCAAGTATTAGAGACCTTGTTTGAGGTTAAAGACAAAGTTTCAGTGGTGCCAAGCCCTGAGTGGGGACGTTTCCCTCATAGCTTTAGCCATATTTTTGCTGGTGGCTACAGTGCAGGCTATTACAGTTACTTGTGGGCTGAATTATTATCAGCGGATGCATTCTCACGCTTTGAAGAAGAAGGTATTTTTAACCCGCAAACAGGTAACGATTTCCTAACTTGCGTGTTAGAAAAAGGCGGTAGTGAAGAGCCAATGGAGCTGTTTAAGCGTTTCCGTGGCCGTGAACCACAATTAGATGCAATGCTGCGTCACAGTGGTATTACCGGCTAAGGCTGGCTGATTACCAAGCACTCACCAATAAAAAAGGCTCCTTAGGGAGCCTTTTTTGATCCTAGAGCAAAGAGGGTAACCCTCATCGCTAGCTTGTAATGCTATTAATCAGTCTTGTGCCGTTACGACCATTGGCCAGCCCATATCGGTTTGACGGGTGGCTTCTTGGGTCAGTTCGCTACGAGTGAGCGGATTATTGATCAACCATTTCGCCGATAATAACAAAGTCAATTTGTTGTCTTCCATACGTAAGCTAAAGGGAGGCAAACAGCTTTGATCGCGGCGATGGCATAAAATAATCGCCAGTCGTAACAAGCGCAGTAAACGAGCAGCACTTGGCGCTGATAACGCATGTTGTTCTGGTAAGCTAGTTAATGGGCCGTTATGACGACGCAATAACTCAGCAATAAGATTTTTTTGTGCGCGAGTGAAACCAGGTAAGTCCATGTGCTTAATTAAGTAAGCTGCATGTTCACCACTTTTTTTAAATTCAATGCTAGCGCCAATTTCATGCAATTTGGCTGCCGCTTGAAGGAGGTTTTCTGCTGGTGGTTCCAGTTGCCAATTTGAACACTGGGCTAATAATGCCAATGCCATATCACTCACGTTATCTGCGTGGTGATGATCCAATTGAAACCGTTGTTGCATGCTCAAAATTGTTCGTGAGCACACATCGTGATGACGCATTTGATCCATCATTTCATAGACCAAGCCTTCACGTAGCGCACCGCCAGCAAGGGTCATGGATTCTATTTGTAATGATTCAAATAGGGCGATTAGAATCGATAAACCGCTAGGGAAAACTAGCGCTCGTTCTAATGTTAAACCTTCAATATCAAGATCTTCCAAGCGTTCATATTGCATCGCTTGGCGTTGAAGGCGTTTAAGTTTTGGCAGGGTGATGATTTCATCCATGCCTTGTGCGAGCATAATTTCTTGTAATGCTTGCACGGTGCCACTTGCGCCAACACAGGTTTCCCAGCCTTGCTGAGTGTAACGCTCAATAATGGCTTCAATCGCTTCTTTAGCGCCATTAATAGCGGCATCGAAGTTGACTGAGGTAAGGTAGCGATCTTTAAAATAACGCTCCAGCCATGTGACACAACCAATTTTTAGGCTCGTCAATGCACTGGCATCAAAACCTTCACCGATAATGACTTCGGTACTGGCGCCGCCAATATCGACCACCAGACGTTTATCACTGCCACCAGAGGTATGCGCTACCCCTTGATAGATAATACGTGCTTCTTCTTCACCCGCAATCACGCTCACAGGATAGCCAAGAATACTGTGAGCTTGAGAAAGAAATTCGTTAGCATTGACCGCTGTACGCAAGGCGGCAGTACCGACAATGCGAATATGATCAGGGTTGATATCTTGCAAACGTTCGGCAAAGATAGCCAAACAGTCAAGCCCGCGTTGAATGGCGTCTTGGCTGAGTTCGTTGTGATTATTCAACCCCGCCGCTAAACGTACTTTACGTTTGATTTTAGCGAGCGTCTGAACACTGCCATTGACTTCACGCACAACCCACATATGAAAGCTGTTTGAACCTAAATCAATTGCGGCATAAAGCGGTGATACTGAATTTCTTTCCATAGAGATACTTTAACTTATTTATGCTGGTTTGTTTTGTGGCGGACGACGGCGATTATTGCGCTGACGAGACTGCCCCTGACCTTGACGCTGGTTATTACGACGACCACCCTGACGAGGATTACGCTGTAAGCGAATCGGTGCAGGTAAATCATCTAAAAGGGCATCAGAGTCATATTTTGATTGTGGAATACCATGCTCGATATAGGTTTCAATCGCTGGCAAGTTAATGGCGTATTCTTCACAAGCGAAGCTGATTGAGTGACCACTTTCACCCGCACGACCGGTACGACCAATACGGTGAACATAATCTTCAGCATCATCAGGAAGATCGTAGTTAAATACGTGGGTAACCATTGGTATATGTAGACCACGAGCAGCAACATCGGTTGCAACAAGGATATCAATATCACCTTTCGTAAATTGCTCTAGAATACGCTCACGTTTTTTCTGTGGTACATCACCAGTAAGTAAACCAACGCGATGACCATCAGCGGCTAAGTGACCCCAAACATCTTCACAGCGATGCTTAGTATTAGCGAAAATAATCGCACGATCAGGCCATTCTTCTTCAATTAACGTTTGTAATAAACGCATTTTTTCTTGGTTTGATGGATAGAATAGCTCTTCTTTAATACGGTGGCCTGTTTTTTGTTCAGGTTCAACCACAACGCTTTCAGGGCTATTCATGTGCTCAAAAGCCAGCTCTTTAACACGGTATGATAACGTGGCAGAGAACAGCATGTTTAAACGTGCTTTTGGCTCAGGCATGCGACGGAACAAGAAGCGAATATCTTTAATGAAGCCTAAATCGAACATGCGATCTGCTTCGTCAAGAACAACCACTTGAATACTTACAAGGTCAATAACACGTTGCTTGTAGAAGTCGATAATACGACCGCAAGTACCGATCAGAATATCGACACCTTCATCAAGCACTTGTTTTTGTTTTTCATAAGGTTCGCCGCCATAAGCAAGGCCAGCTTTAAGGCCGGTGCTCGCAAGTAGCGATGATGCATCATTGAAAATTTGGATCGCCAACTCACGCGTTGGCGCCATAATGATCGCTCGCGGTTGGTTGGTTTTACGCTCTGCTGGTGCAGGGTTCTCCAATAGGTGGTTAAAAGTAGCGGTCAGAAAGGCTAGGGTTTTACCCGTACCTGTTTGAGCCTGTCCCGCGATATCATGGCCAGTGAGCACAACTGGCAATGCCAAGGCCTGGATCGGGGTACAATTATGAAACCCTTTCTCTTCCAATCCTTTTAGCACTAGGGGGTTTAACCCTAGTTCGGCAAATTTCTGCTCTGTGATATGTGTCGTCTTCATTGCTATAGAATATCAGCTTAGGGTTGCAATACGAAACGTATTCCATTCAAATAGGATAACGATTTGCTGGTTAATTCAATATCAGCTAACAAAATCACTGTTGGAGTGGAAGATGAGCGATAAGATTGTGCAGCTTACCGATGAAAGTTTTGATACTGATGTTGTCAATGCTGCGAGCCCGGTACTCGTCGATTTTTGGGCTGAATGGTGTGGTCCATGTAAAATGATTGCCCCTATTCTTGATGAAATCGCTGATGAATATGAAGGTAAATTAACGATTGGTAAATTAAATATCGACCAAAACGCGGCGACGCCGCCAAAGTTTGGTATTCGTGGTATTCCAACGTTATTGCTGTTTAAAGATGGCGCAGTTGCTGCAACTAAAGTTGGCGCGTTATCAAAAACTCAGCTGAAAGAGTTCCTCGAAGCGAACTTATAAGTGTTATAATTGCGAGCCATGCACAATTTCTAAGTTGTGCATGGTTTGTCTAGCGACTATGCTAGACGAAGAGAACGTTTAGTGTTAACGTAACGCACAGAAATTACATTTTCGTTCATTTCTTGACCAGGCCCTATTGGTCATCCTTATCTCAACTAAATATAGAACCCCGATTTTGACAAACAAGAAACCCACCACTATGAATCTTACAGAACTCAAGAGCCAACCTATTCCTAAGTTGGTATCACTTAGCGAAAGTTTAGGATTGGAAAACCTGGCCCGCCTACGTAAGCAGGACATTATCTTCTCCATTCTTAAGCAACATGCTAAAAGTGGTGAGGATATTTTTGGCGACGGTGTTCTAGAGATTTTGCAAGATGGCTTCGGCTTTCTGCGTAGCGCAGACAGTTCTTACCTTGCAGGCCCAGATGATATTTATGTATCACCAAGCCAAATTCGTCGTTTTAACCTTCGTACTGGCGATACTATTGCCGGAAAAATTCGTCCACCAAAAGATGGCGAACGTTACTTTGCACTACTGAAAGTTAACGAAGTAAACTATGATAAACCCGACAACGCTCGTAATAAAATCCTTTTTGAAAACCTTACTCCACTGCACGCAAACTCACGTATGCGTATGGAGCGCGGTAACGGTTCTACTGAAGACATCACTGCACGTGTTCTTGATTTAGCATCACCGATTGGTAAAGGCCAACGTGGTCTGATTGTTGCGCCGCCAAAAGCGGGTAAAACAATGTTGCTGCAAAACATTGCCCAAAGTATTGCCCATAACCACCCTGAGTGTGAGTTAATGGTATTGCTTATTGATGAGCGTCCAGAAGAAGTAACGGAGATGCAACGTCTTGTAAAAGGCGAAGTGATTGCATCAACGTTTGATGAGCCAGCTTCACGTCACGTACAAGTGGCTGAGATGGTAATTGAAAAAGCAAAACGTCTAGTAGAGCACAAGAAAGATGTGGTTATCTTACTTGACTCAATTACTCGCCTAGCACGTGCTTACAACACCGTTATTCCGTCATCTGGTAAAGTTCTAACAGGTGGTGTGGATGCCAACGCCCTTCACCGTCCTAAGCGCTTCTTTGGTGCAGCACGTAACGTTGAAGAAGGCGGTAGCTTAACTATCATCGCAACAGCGCTAGTTGATACTGGTTCAAAGATGGATGAAGTTATCTACGAAGAATTTAAAGGTACTGGTAACATGGAACTGCATCTTTCTCGCAAGATTGCTGAGAAGCGTGTTTTCCCTGCGATTGATATCAATCGTTCTGGTACTCGTCGTGAAGAGTTATTAGCAAAAGCTGATGAACTACAGAAGATGTGGATCCTGCGTAAGATCGTTCACCCAATGAGTGAAACCGATAGCATGGAATTCTTGATCGATAAGCTATCAATGACCAAAACTAACGAAGAGTTCTTTGACGCAATGCGTCGTCAGAAATCATAATGTAGTTGGTTGTTATTGAATTAAAAACGTCACTCTAGAGTGGCGTTTTTTTATGGTTGAAATTTAACATTGTTGATTCGGTTTAATTGTTAACCCACAGAATTATAAAGGGTATTTTCTTTTTTTTGTCGACAGGTGTTTTCCGTCTCACAACTGGTTATACTAGCAAAAATCATTCTCATCAAGCCGTTATCAGAGATACTGATTAGCTTGGTTTAGCTACAGGTAGTCGCATGAAATACAAGGATTTACGTGACTTTATTGCTTATTTAGAGCAACAAGGGCAATTACAACGTATTCAACAACCAGTCGATCCTAATCAGGAAATGACTGAGATTTGCGATCGCACTTTGCGGGCTGGCGGGCCGGCATTGTTGTTTGAAAATCCTGTCGGTTATGACATGCCAGTATTGGCCAACCTGTTTGGTACCCCTGAACGAGTGGCGATGGGAATGGGGCGCGATAATGTTAAGCAATTACGTGAAGTGGGTGAATGGTTAGCCTATCTAAAAGAACCTGAGCCTCCTCAAGGTTTACGTGACGCAATTAATAAAATTCCGGTATTTAAGCAAGTGCTTAATATGCCAACTAAAGTGCTTCGAAAAGCGCCTTGCCAACAAATTATATGGCAAGGTGACGAGGTTGATTTAGATAAAATCCCCATCATGAGTTGCTGGCCTGGTGATGTCGCGCCGTTACTGACATGGGGATTAACTATTACCCGTGGTCCAAATAAAAAGCGCCAAAATTTAGGCATATATCGTCAACAAAAAATTGCCAAGAATAAAGTGATTATGCGTTGGCTCGCTCACCGTGGTGGCGCGTTAGATATGCGTGAATGGTGCCAAGCCCATCCTGGAGAAAAATTTCCGGTGACAGTGGCATTTGGCGCCGATCCTGCCACGGTACTAGGTGCTGTAACGCCTGTGCCTGATACGCTATCTGAATACGCATTTGCCGGTTTATTACGTGGTAGTCGTACCGAAGTGGTAAAAAGCATCAGTAATGATCTACAAGTGCCTGCCAGTGCTGAAATCGTAATGGAAGGCTATATCGACCCTGAAGAATATGCCGATGAAGGCCCTTATGGCGATCATACTGGTTATTACAATGAGGTTGAACGGCATCATGTGTTTACCATTACTCACATTACGATGCGTAATGATCCGATTTATCACAGTACCTATACGGGGCGTCCACCGGATGAACCTGCAGTACTTGGCGTGGCGTTAAACGAAGTGTTTGTGCCTATTTTGCATAAACAGTTTCCTGAGATTGTCGATTTCTATTTGCCGCCGGAAGGGTGTTCTTACCGCATGGCAGTAGTGACAATGAAGAAGCAATATCCTGGTCACGCTAAGCGGGTCATGATGGGAGTGTGGTCGTTTTTACGCCAGTTCATGTACACTAAATTTGTGATTGTCTGTGATGATGATGTCAATGCACGTGATTGGCACAGTGTGATCAATGCCATGACAACGCGCATGGATCCGGTTCGAGACACATTGATGATTGATAATACTCCAATTGATTCACTGGACTTTGCGTCACCAGTGGTGGGCTTAGGCTCAAAAATGGGGATTGATGCCACCATTAAATGGCCGGCAGAATTAGCAAACACTGCAGCTACATCGGTAGGGTTAAGGCCTGCTGAGTGCGATATTGAAGCCGAATTAGCCGCCTTGCGTCAGCAGTTTCCGGCGATCATTGATTGCTATTTACCGCCACAAGCCGCTGATCACAGTATGGCAATCGTGAGTATCAATAAAACCGTTGCTGGTGAAGCTTTGCAGATCATGACTGCAGTATCGGCTTGTTTAAATACATTCACCGATGCCAAATTTATAATTATCTGCGATGGCGACGTCAATGTACGTGATTGGAATGATGTTATTTGGGCGGTTACAACCCGCATGGATCCAAGTCGTGATACGGTATTAACCGCCGCGACCACAGACCGTTGCTCAAAGATCGGTTTTGATGCTACCAATAAAATTGGTGAAGAAACTCAACGTGAATGGGGTACACCGATTATTAAAGATCCTCAGATTGTTGCGCGCGTTGATGCTATGTGGACACTATTAGCACTGGATCAGTAAGCTGATATTTTTATGTTTCAGGGGCAAAAGATGGCCCTGAATTGAGCGTTTTTTATGTACCAAGTACGCCTGTTGCCCAATAACATTACTTTTGTTGCTAGTGCGCAGCAAACAGTATTACAAGCAGCGCTCGACGCAGGTATTGCTTTCCCTAATCGCTGTCAGGTTGGTGCTTGTGCAATGTGTATGTGCCGTAAACAACAAGGCCAAATAAGCTATCAGCTTGAGCCAATGTTAACGCCACAAGAGCAGGCACAAGGCTGGATCTTTGCTTGTCTGGCGAGGGTGGAAAGTGACTTGGTATTATCGTTAGACTAGAGGAAAACCATGTCTATCCAATGTGAAGTAAAGTCAGTTGAACCGTTGGCATGTAATACATACCGTATTTTATTAACGCCATTACAAGCCCTCGATTTTAAAGCGGGCCAATACTTATTAGCCGTGATGGGTGACAAAGATAAACGCCCATTTTCGATTGCGAGTAGCCCTTGTCGTCAAGGAGAGCTTGAACTTCATATTGGCGCTGCAGAGCATAATGCTTATGCGTTAGAAGTGGTTGAAACCATGAAAAAAGCCCTCACAGAGCAGCAACCAGTAACTATTGAAGCTGCGCATGGTGAAGCATGGTTGCGTCATGAAAGTCAGCGTCCGTTAGTGATGATTGCTGGTGGTACTGGGTTTTCTTATATTCGTAGTATGGTCGATAACTGCATTAGCCGTGGCTTAACACAACCGATATTCATTTATTGGGGTGGGCGTGATTTGTGCCAGTTATACGCGAATGATGAAATGCAGGCCTTGGCACAGCAAAACGCTAATATTAGCTATGTACCTGTGGTGGAAACCGCGCCAGAAGATTGGCAGGGCAAAGTTGGCAATGTATTGGATGCTGTTGCCGAGGATTTTGTAAGCTTATCTGCCTATGATATTTATGTGTGTGGCCGTTTTGAAATGGCAGGTGCCGCGCGTGAACGTTTCTGTACTGAAAAAGGTGCGTTACGTGAGCATATGTTTGCTGATGCGTTTGCGTTTATTTAATTTTGATTACATGTGTTAAAAAGGCGCGATTATCGCGCCTTTTTGGTGATTATATTACGGCTATGATGACGGATGTTGTGATTGGCGTTGAGCGGCGACCTTATCTTTTATCCAGCTTTCGTTAAACCATAACGACAATAATATAATTCCACCGCCGATAATTAATCGCGGGTAATCGACATTATGATTCCAAATCACAATATTGACGATTAAGCCTGCGGGTACTAGAGCGTTATTCATGATCGCCAATGCGCCAGCATTAACTAATGTTGCGCCCTTATTCCAAATGAAATATCCCAGCCCTGAAGCAATCACACCCAGATAAACTAAAATTCCCCATTGCAATGACGTTGTTGGTAACTTGGCACTATTACCAAACAAGAGATACATTGGTACAGCGACACACACGGCACCTAAGTAAAACCAGCCAAACACGGTATGTTGTGGAATAGCTGCCTGCTCTTGCTCGATAATTCTTTTGTAACCGACTTGGCCTATTGCAAAGCACAGATTCGCCCCTTGGACGATTAAAAATCCAATAATGAAGTGCTGATTGATGCCTTCAAATTTAATCACTGCCGCACCTAATACCGCAATGACTGCGCTGAGTAAGTACCATGGCGAGAATTGTTTATGCAGTGCATCGTAAATCAGAGTGACATAAATTGGCGTGAAAATAGTGAACAATAATACTTCGGGTACGGTTAAATATAGAAATGATTGGTAGTAGAAGCAATACATTAACCCGAGTTGAAATGCGCCGACTGTCATTAATTTGATAGCAAGCTTAGGGTGTAAATGTTTGGTGCGTAAAAACGGTAAAAAAACCATAGCCGCTAAACAAACACGGGTAAGTACTGAAAACCAAGCATCGACTTGACCAGCAAGATAAACGCCAATCAAACTAAAAGAAAACGCCCATAGTAGGGTTATTACAGATAAGTATCTCATCGTCGCAATAGAGTGTGTTGGTAAAGGGTAATGAGAGTGTAACTAAATTGCGGCAGTAGGAATATGATAATTACAGTAGGTGAAATAGCAATGATCAGCAGTCGTTATAGCAACGACTGCTGTAATGAAGCGGAACTATTTAAGTGGCACCATTAATAAATCAACCGGAGTACGGCTAATAAGTTGGCGAGTCGATGATAAAATTTTGCTCCAAAAATCTTGATGATGACCACAAATAACCAAATCAACATTGAGATCTTTAATCGCAACGCAAATCTCTTCGCTTAAATCGCCGCTACCAACAAGTGTATGTGCGACAGGGTAGCCGGCATTGTTCGCCAGTTGGTGTAATCTATTTTGAGCATCAGTTTCAGCGCGTTCATGCATCTCTGCTAGATTTATATCAATCAAACCAGTGTAGAGATCAGCGTAATCGACATCGATATGGACCAGTGATAGTTTTGCATCCAATGATTGCGCTAGTTTAGCGGCTTTATCGACTAGATAGGCGCTGTCTTCAGAAAGATCAATAGCAGCGAGAATATGTTTATAAACCATCGCTTACACTCCATAGCAATACAATAATGCTGTATGTTAGCACTGGTATTAACTTAAAAATATCGATTAGGTCGCATCTATAGGTTACGAAATGGTTAATTATTTTCCGTAATCGTCGATTCATATTTATTGTTATTTTAGTGGTTTATACTAACAGTAATTATATTAATAACGAGGTTTTGTCCATTTGTTGCATTCTTAACAATGCATAGTGACAATGTCTTGATTACACTTAAACAAACAGGAGTAGTGCAATGTTAGCCAAGGCAATGGTTGAGAATCTTAATGAGCAAATTAATTTAGAATTCTTTTCTTCTAATTTATATCTGCAAATGAGCGCATGGTGTGAAGATAAAGGCTTTGAAGGTGCTGCTGCGTTCTTACGTGTTCATGCTGCTGAAGAGATGGAGCATATGCAACGTTTGTTTACTTATGTAAGCGAAACGGGTGCGTTACCGATTTTAGGCACAATCGAAGCGCCTAAGCATCAATTCGACTCTTTAGGTGCAGTATTCCGTGAAACCTATGAGCATGAGCAGCTAATCACTAAAAAAATTAATCAATTAGCTCATGTTGCATTTTCTACCCAAGATTATTCAACCTTTAATTTCTTACAGTGGTATGTATCAGAGCAACATGAAGAAGAGAAATTATTTAAAGGTATTTTAGATAAAATTGAGTTAGTTGGTGAAGATGGCAAAGCGCTATTTTTTATTGATAAAGACCTCGCTGCAATGGCTAAAGGCGAATCAGTACCAACATCAGTAATGGACTCACAAGCTTAAGTGATGTTGAGGGTAGTGGTCATACGCTGCCCTTTTATCCCTATAAGCAAGTGATATTTAAGAGGGGATAACTATGATCAGTGGTGATGCACTTTTGGTTGCGATTTTTTTGGTGGCAGCTGTTAATACTTGTCGTTATATCAGCACCTTACGCTCTTTGTTGGTGGTGATGCGAGATTGTGATCCATTGTTATATCAACAAGTCGATGGGCGTGGTTTCTTTTCATCTCAAGGTAATGTCAGTAAACAAATTCGCTTATTTCATTATATTCGTAGCCAACAGTATAAAAAACATCATGATCCGCTGTTTATGGCAAAGTGCATTAAAGTACGTAAACTGTTTGTATTGGCAAGTACGTTTATGATCACTTTCTTTGTGGCTATTTTTGCCGTCGCTTTCCTCGGACTTTAATACCAGCTTAACTGCTTTGAGTGTCACTGTTCTAGTGGCACTTTCTTTGCCGTCCTCGTTCTGTGCTATATCATTACTAGCAATATAACTTCATTTTCTGTTGAGTATCGGAAGCTAAATCGCTATGGATCAATTTTTACTTTGGTGGTCATCGCTTGAAAAAGGTGCGTCCGTTAATTGGATGTACAACATTGGCTTATTACTGCTGTTGAGTGGATTACTGTGGGGGGGCTGGTTACTTATTTCTCGCCGCTTAGCGACCATAGCGAGTAAAACCCATTTAATTTGGGATGATGCTCTAATTGATGCCGTTCGAACTCCCGTTTCGTTGTGTATTTGGGTATGGCCAGGACTGATGTCACTGGGGATTATGGTCGATAATATTACCTCTTATTCCAGTGGCTTGTTGGCGTTATTGCGGCATTTATTATTGATTGGGGTCTTTATTTGGATTCTGATGCGGTTGATCACCAATATTGAACAAACGATATTGGATAATCGTCCTCATCGAGATGCCACCACAGTTACTGCTATTTCAAAAATATTACGCTTAATTGTGATGGTGTTGAGCAGTTTAATTGTGATGCAAAACTTCGGCTTAAGTTTATCGGGATTACTGACCTTTGGTGGTGTTGGTGGTTTAGTCGTCGGTATGGCAGCTAAAGATTTACTGGCTAATTTCTTTGGTGGCATGATGATTTATTTTGATCGGCCGTTTAAGGTCGGTGATTGGATTCGTAGCCCAGATCGTCAAATAGAAGGTACCATTGAACGGATCGGATTTCGTATGACAGTGATTCGTACTTTTGATAAACGGCCATTATATGTACCGAATTCAGTCTTTAGTTCGGTGGTGGTTGAGAATGCTTCACGGATGCAAAATAGGCGAATTAAACAAAGTGTTGGTTTACGTTATTGTGATGCGGCAGTGATGGGGTTAGTGGTTGATGACATTAAATCTATGCTGCAAAATCATGCCGATATTGAGACTCGACAAACATTAATTGTTAGCTTTGACACCTATGGGCCATCGTCACTGAATATCTTGGTGTATACCTTTACCAAAACTGTTGATTGGGTTAAATACAAAGCGGTACAGCAAGATGTAATGCTGCAAATTGTTGCGATTGTACATTCACATGGCGCCGATTTTGCGTTCCCTACCACCACCTTAGATATGCCAACCGCAGCAATCACAGCATTAACGGCAATTGATAGCCAGCAACAAGCTTGATTTTATTCAAATAAATCCCAGGAATTGGATAGCGGTTGGTATTGCGTCAATAGGCAGGTAAAATAGCGTAGACAATAGAAAAAGGATGCTAATCGTTAGCATCCTTTTTGCGTTTATTTAGTGACATTAAAGGCTAATTGAAATCCATGGCAAACAAATATGATGTAGTAATTATTGGTGCAGGTGCTGCAGGCTTAATGTGTGCAGCGACTGCGGGTAAGCGTGGACGCTCAGTGTTAGTGCTTGATCATGGTAAGAAACCGGGCCGTAAGATATTAATCTCAGGTGGCGGTCGCTGTAATTTCACTAACAATGATGTGGCTGCTAATAATTATGTTTGCCGTAATCCTCATTTTGTTAAATCAGCCTTGTCGCAGTACAGCCAATGGGATTTTATTGGCTTAGTGTGCCAGCATGAAATTGACTATGAAGAGCGCGATCATGGACAATTATTCTGCTTAGATTCAGCCAAAGACATTGTCAAAATGCTGATTGCTGAATGTAATTTACCCAATATCAGCTTACGTTATCAAACCGACATCAGTGCGATTACCCAATTAGATTCTGGGTTTAGTTTGAATGTTAACGGTGAAATGATCTGCTGCGAATCGCTGGTGGTTGCTACAGGTGGCTTATCAATGCCGAAATTAGGTGCAACGCCATTTGGTTATCAAGTTGCTGAGCAGTTTGGCTTAAAAATGGTGCCAACGACTGCAGGTTTAGTGCCGTTTACGTTGCACAAGCAAGATAAAGACGCTTTTGAAGCGTTATCAGGTATTGCAGTACCAGCGGTGATCACTACTGAAAATGGCACCAGTTTTAAAGAAAATTTATTATTTACTCACCGTGGTTTATCTGGGCCTGTCGTTCTGCAAATTTCATCGTACTGGTTGCCAGGGCAAAAGGTGACCATTGATTTATTACCGATGCTCAACTTGGCTGAAACACTACTTGAATTACGTGAACAGCATTCGAACCAAAGCCTGAAAAATACCTTATCGCGTTTGTTACCAAAGCGGTTAATTGAAGTGCTAATCGCGCGTGGTGATATTACCGATAAGCCGTTAAAGCAACTTAATCACAAAGAGTTTGAGCAGCTTGCAAGCTACTTCCATCAATGGAACATTGCGCCTAATGGTACTGAAGGTTACCGCACTGCAGAGGTAACATTAGGTGGAGTTGATACTGATGAATTATCATCAAAAACGATGGAAGCAAAGAAAGTGAAAGGCTTATTTTTTGCTGGTGAAGTGATGGATGTTAGTGGTTGGCTTGGTGGTTATAATTTTCAATGGGCGTGGAGTTCTGGCTATGTTGCTGGACAAAATGCGTGATATTTAACCGTAAAATTTGAGTTTTGAGTCGTTAAAAAACTCAAAATTCATCCAATATGCTGCTTTTTTATTGATATTACTTGATGGTTGTTAAAAAAAGATCAAGTAATATCAATGGTTTATGATTTATTGTGGGCTTATTTGAAAATAAATCTTTACAATAATTGCTAACCACATAATAATGGTGATGCTCTGTTGTTCAGAGTTATTAATGAAAACATCAAGTAAAAGAAAAACCCTCAGAATATCTTCGTTATTGTTGCATTCCTTAGTGTTTCCCTTAGCTTCATAGTCACATTCAATAATTCAAGCTTTCAGTGCAATCGTGATATTATCGCGATAAATCTTTATGAATTTTAATCAAATATAAGGGACACATTATGTCTACTACTGGTATCGTTAAGTGGTTCAACGAAGAGAAAGGTTTCGGTTTCATTACTCAGGACAATGGCGGCGCTGACGTATTCGTTCACTTCCGTGCAATCGCTTCTGAAGGTTTCAAAACTCTTGCTGAAGGCCAAAAAGTGTCTTTTGAAGTAGAGCAAGGCCAAAAAGGTCTTCAAGCTGCAAACGTTGTAGCTCTATAAGATTTCAAGGCGACGTCAATGGCCACTGTGCCATTGACGTTACTTTCACCTAATACATTATTTATACAAAATCATCGAAAAATAAAACACCTCCAACATCTGCATCAGCATCTGTCGTTACGTTCCTTATTTACTTCGTTACATTATTATAAATAGCATATTAATACTTAATCAGCGTAAAAGATTTTGATGAATTTTATCGTCTTAATATTTTATTGTGAATTAACAATTGAGGACACTTATGTCTCGTTCATTAGGCCGTAAGCGGTTTTGGTTTCAACAAAATCGACCAGAAAATACTACCAATAAAACTAATAACCAAGAGATTAAATAATGATAGTAAATTTCAATTTAGTAAAAGATCAACGTACCTGGAGTGCTAATATTCATCAGCTCAATAGTGATATATTGAAACGCCATATTCTTATTAACGGTAATGTTGATAATCTAGATATATCATTTAGTTACTGTGAAAAAACAGCCGCAGGTAACATTACAAATAGTAGCAATAAAGTAATTGGTAATTTTTACATTTCTTATTAATACCCTAGGGGATTTAATTAAGAAATGATTTTAATTAAATGTCTTATCTCGCCAATGACATTATTTAATAATATAAAGTAATAAACACATTTATGGTTAATTGGCATTATTATCACGATAATGCAGGTGTGATTACTTATATGAATATTATCATTTCAGGTTATTGCATCGTGCGATAATTTAATCAAATTAAAAAATAAGGGACATTCAATGTCATTATCAAAAACAATCGGTACAGTTAAGTGGTTTAACGAAGAGAAAGGTTTTGGTTTTATTACTCAAGATAACGGCGGTGCTGACGTATTTGTTCACTTCCGCGCTATCGTTTCTGAAGGTTTCAAGACATTAGCAGAAGGTCAAAAGGTTTCTTTTGATGTTGAGCAAGGCCAAAAAGGTCTGCAAGCTGCAAACGTTGTAGCTTTATAATTTATCTTTATTGATAAATGAAAGAATGCTGGCTAAGGCCGGCATTTTTTAGATCTATTATATTGTTATTGTGTCGATTTATTCTCAGAATATCCTGCACTTCCTGCACTTCCTGCACTTCCTGCACTTCCTGCACTTCCTGCACTTCCTGCACACATAAAAAATCCCCTGCGGTAATACAGCAGGGGATTGATAAGGTAGTCACATTATCGATTTAGGCGATTATAGTGCGTCTTTTTTGATACAAAGAACGTGGTATTTACCGTCTTCGATCTCAGCGCCTTCAGTTTCGTGTTCAAAACCTGGGAATTCTGCATCCCATGCTTCTAGTGCTTTCAAGTACTGGATTTGCGGACTTGTGTCGTCACCGAAGTTTTCACCGCCCATTAGCATTGGAATGCCTGGTGGGTAAGGGATAACAGAGTTCGCTGCAACACGACCCACTAGCTTGTCAGAAGCGACTAGCTCAACTTCATCAGATACCACGAACTGGTAAGCAGTACGTGGCTTCACTTCCATTTCAGGTAGACTTGAGTAGGCCTGATTCAGTACTTGGCTTGGGTTGTGACGCACTAGGTATTCAAACATTCTATTACCGAGATCTTTAAGACCCAGACCAGAATAGGTTTCAGGTGAAGATGCCACTAACTCAGGTAGAATTGTTTCTAATGGAGAGTTCGCATCGTAATGACGCTTGAATGACAACAGAGTGTTGATCAATGTGTCACGCTTACCTTTAGTAATACCCATTGAGAATAGGAACATGACTTGGAAGTCAGTGGTACGGGTTGGTACGATGCCAAAACGACCTAGGTATGCAGTCACAAGTGCTGCTGGAACACCTGTTTCAAGGAAGTTACCGTTGTCGTCAAGACCTGGAGTTAGTAAGCTCACTTTGATTGGATCAAGCATACACCAGTCATTGTCGATTTCGTCAAAGCCGTGCCACTTGTCGCCAGGAGTTAGTTTCCAGTTCTGTTGAATCGTCATTAGAGACTCAACAGATGCATTTTCAAAATTAACGGTGTCACCGTTCATTTCTGTAACCGTTTCAGCGTTCCAAGGCTTGAAGAACCAATCGTTTTCAGCGGTGTAATCGTTAAATAGTTGACGTACACTTTGGCGGAAGATGATCGCTTCGCGGTTAACTTCGTTCGTTAGCGATAGACCACTTTCGCCTTTCATCATGTTCGCAGCAACATCGTTAGACGCACAGATTGCGTATAGTGGTGATGTTGAAGTGTGCATCATGTAAGCTTGGTTGAAACGGTCAAAGTTGATCGCGTTTTCACCGTTACGGACGTGAATGTATGATGCTTGAGACAATGCATTCAATAACTTGTGGGTTGAGTGCGTTGCAAATACTGTTGGACCTTTGTGGTCTTTTGCATCGCCACGCATAGCGTAGTGACCCTTGTAGATAGGGTTAAAACGTGCGTAACCGAACCATGCTTCGTCCATGTGAATACGGCTAGAGCTTTCGCCTAGTAGCGCTTCAGTTACTTCTGAGTGGTAACATAAACCATCGTAAGTACAGTTAGTTACTACAGCGTAGCTGGCTTTTTTCTCATCAGCGTTGAAAGGAATACCCGCATTTTTCGCTTTAAGCGCAATGCCTTCTTTGCTCATTTGAACTTTGCTGATTGGACCGATGATACCGTAGCAGTTACGGCTAGGAACCATGTAGATTGGACGCGCGCCAGTTAGGATCAGACCTTGCTCGATTGATTTGTGACAGTTACGGTCACAGATAGCAATGTCGTCGTCTTTCATACATGCTTGCATGATAGTACGGTTTGAACCTGAAGTACCTACGATACCAGAGTAAGACTGGTGAGCACCGAAGATCTTAGCAGCTTCAACTTCTGAATCTTTAAATGCGCCACTGTGGTCAAGTAATGAACCTAGTGCAGCACGCTCGATACCCATATCGGTACGGAACAAGTTTTCGCCGAAGAATTCAAAGAATTGGTTACCAGCTGGAGTTTTAGTAAAACCGATACCACCTTGGTGACCTGGAGCAGACCATGAGTATTCATGGATATCGTTGTAGTGCATCATCGCTTTCATGAACGGTGGTAACACTTGTGCACGGTAGCGACGCATTGAAGCAACGATACGACCTGCAACGAAATCAGCAGTGTCTTCTAGTACTGAGTAACACTCATCAACACGTTCCATTAACTGGCGGTTGTTAAGAATAGACGTACGAGCGCGTTCTGCTAGTAGAAATACTGGCACTTCAGATTGACGTGCTTGTAGTGCTGCTAACAAATCAACTTCTTCGTTAGAATTAACGATTTGCTCTTCAGTTTTTTCTAGTGCTAATACTAGGCTATCGATTTGAGTCGACATGATAACCGCGCGCGCATCTTCATAAGAAGTCGCAGTGATGATATCGATAGTGCGGTTTTGTAGTTCAGCAATTAATGATTTAGTTGCACGATCTGCAAAGCTATTTGGAGTAATGTTCTGGTGCTCAATAACGAGAGCACGCATTTTATTATTAGTACTATTGTTCATAATAACGCCTGAATAAAATGATGAATGACAGATGTGTTTTACCGCGACATAAAAAATATGAAGTAATAAAAGGTCTGTACGAATATTTTAGAAAGGGAATAAATAATGCCGGTTATTAATAAGGGTATTAATGGTTAGCGTATTTATTATTTATTCCCATTTCTGTTCTAGCTTATTATTAATAAATTTCTTTATTATCGAATTTATTAAATCTTTAAATTAGTTTGCTTTCACTTCAGGTTTAGTATCACGAGCAGCGATGAAACCATAGAAGATGTAGCCAAGTAGCATCAGAATCGTACCGCCAAATACTGCGGTAGCACCACAAGCATACACACCATAGATACTGTAAAGAACAGCTAATGTACCCACTGTCGCACCTAAGCGGTATTGCTTTGGAGATACCATGTTCTTGCGAAGTAATACTTCAAGACCAGTCATCGATAGGATGTAAGGTACCATGTTAATGAATACTGCAAGGTTCAATAGCGCGTTGAACTGACTGATTAGGTTTGGAGAAATCGTCATTACCGCTAGTAAAATCTCAGCAGCTAGCATGATTAACATACCTGCAATTGGTGCGCCTGCTTTGTTGGTTTTAGCAAAGATTTTAGGGAATAGACCTTCATCTGCAGCCGCTTTAGAAACCTGTGCGTTAGTGAACTGCCAGCCAAGTAGTGAGCCGATACATGCAATAACTGCTGCTAGAGTAACAATGTTACCTACCATAGGGTTAAACATGTGGCTGAATACTAGGCCAAACGGTGCAGTTGATGCTGCAAGTTCTGAGTTAGGAATGATACCTTGAATAACACCAGTAGAAGCAATGTAGATAACCGCTGCGAAACCTGTACCAAATAATACTGCAAGCGGTACGTTACGCTCTGGGTTTTCAACTGCATCAGAGTTAGCACCTGCAGATTCAATACCTAGGAAAGCCCATAAAGTCAGTGCAATACCTGAAGATACAGAGTGCATTGTAGTATCGTGGTGTGGGTTCCATGCGTTCATGAATGTTTGTGGATCGAACCACCACCAACCGATGATAGACAGACCAGCAACTGGAATAATGATACCCCAAACAGTGAATGCTGAGATTTGACCTGTGATCTTAGGACCACCAAAGTTAGCTACCATTGTTAGGATTAGGATCGCTACTACACCGAAGAAAGTGTGCATCGGTGTATCAAGCCAAGGTATAAATGGTTTGATGTAACCTAACGCTGAAACGGCAATCGCCACACAGCTAATAACTAAACACACGTAGTAAGTGTAAGAAGAGATGAAGAAAGATGATTTTCCGTGTGCTTCTTCTGCGTAAGCTGACATACCGCCAGAGCGTTTACAAAATGCACCACATTTAGCGAATGTGTAAGCAATACACATTGCGCCTAGCGCAGTTACAATCCAAGATAACATTGAAATTGCACCAACTTGCGCCAAGCTTGCTGGTAGCATAATAATACCAGAGCCCATCATGTTAACTGCAACAAGTACAGTTAAGCCAACGAGTCCCATTTTTTTAGTGCCAGTATCTGATGACATTATATTTACCTGTGATTAGGAAGGGATATAAACGCTATATGTATAGTTTATTTATCGTAATGAAAATAAAGTCATATGAATTAAATGATGTTAACCAAGAATCACCATTAATTTATTTTTTTGACTGTCTTACGTAACCAAAAAAATAAGTTAAAGATAAACTTACTTAGTTATTATTACTTAATTACATCACCGTTTAGTTATTTAACGAGTGCTATGATGCTGCTATTTTGATAAAAAAAAAACCGTAAAACCGCAAAGAAACGTTGCAGATTTAGAGAGTAAATGAAGAACTAGTATCGTTATTCGATCGCTTAATTTCGTCAAAATGAATATTAAGTGAATAAATAATAATAGTGACAAATTAAATTATGATTAATAACAGTAAGTTGTGATTATCATTGGGTGAGATTTATAATACAAATGATATCAGGGTTGCTATAAGCATAAAATAGTTATGCATTAATTGTGATGTTACATGTTTTAGACTGAATAAAGTTTTTTTTAAAAAAATGCAACACTATTACAGATAATGGCTATTTAGACTGAAAAGAACCGTAATAAAGCTAGCAAAGAACGGTTCTGAGCTGTGACATGATACATAAATGGATTAATAACACAGCTAAGATGGCAACCGGAAAAGCGGAAATTTGAATAATAAAAAAGGAGCAGCAGCTCCTTTTGGTAGAAAATGAGATGGAAAAAATGATTAAGCAGGCGTCACTCGTGCAGTGCCATCAGCACTTTCATTAACTTGGACACGTTCACCGGCTTGGAACATTACTTGTGGGTTTACTTGCTGCACAATAGACACAGTACGACCGCTGTCCATTTTAATGGTTAAATTAACCCCGTTACGCTTTGTGGCTTGATTGCCTGCTTCATTACCTAAGAAGCCACCCAGTAATGCTCCGCCAATTGAGGCGATTTCTGAACCTTTTCCACCACCAACACCAGAACCTAAAATACCACCAATCGCGCCGCCTGCTAATGTACCAATACCATTACCGTTACCATTTAGAGTAACCGCTTGAGTACGTACAACAGTACCATAATAGACTTGTTGCATTTGACGAGCATCATTTACATTGTAGGCATTGCCATAAGGGTTAGCAGCACAACCTGCAAGGCCTAAAGTTGAGGCGATGACGGCAACGGCAAGGATTTTGGTTTTCATGGTATAAGCTTCACTAAAAATACAGTGTATAAAATTGAGTATTGCTAATCTGAGCCTTTTTATTTAGAAAATAAAGCCGTAAATCTGATATTACAAAAACAACTATTAGCATGATTTAAGCACTAGTGCGCTTATTTTGCGTGGCCACTTTTGTCGGCATGATAGATCTCAATAAAATGAGTAAAGTAATCTTGTAGTTGTTGTGCTGCTTGGGGTTGGTGCAGTTGCTTTAATAATTCTATACCGACCTCACAGGTGCAAAGGTGGCCGGGTTGCTGGTTGCGGCGTAGTGAGTAAGATGATGTTTTTTCTGGAGTTAATGCGATGCGAGGCAATTGATTAAGCCACGGGCTTTTACGTACCATTTTACGTGCTTCTTGCCAGGTTGCATCAATAATAATCAGCAATAATTTGGTGTTATTGGTTGTTGGGAGCGTTAACGGCGTCGCTAAGTGTTGCTCGTCACTCGGAAATACTAACCAAGCTTGATAATCAGGGTGTTGTAATTGTGCTAATAATGCTTGCGGTGGCTGTGTACGATGCCACATTTCGACACGGCAGCTAGGCAGCGTACGCGTCATTAATATGCCAGTATTGGTATCTTTGCTAGATTCACGAGCATGAGTTAGTAGTACAAAATCGGCGACTGATTGTAATTGTGGTTCGATAGCGCAAATACAATTAAATTTAAACCCGCAACGCAGACAAGCCATGTTCTTTCTCGTGATCAATGATAAAGGTGGCAGTGTGGCATAACGCCACCTTTGAGTCACGATAGAGAACCATAATAGCGATTATTGACGCTGTAGAATTAATCCTTCGACACCGAGTTGATAGGTTTGACCATCGACAGTTTCTTGTTGAGTGCTAAGTTGCTCACTGTGGGGATCATAACTATAAATACGTTCACTATTGAGTGGGCGTCCTTGGTGAGTGGTCATAGTGACCTTAACACTGGTTGGGTTAATTGCTTGCCAATGACCGGTTTCTAATAAATCAGGATCACCATTGGTATAGGTATAGGTCGTTGTTGCTGCATGATCATCACTTAAGTGTAGATGTGTGGTTAGCCCCATTTCGGTATCACTTTTATAATTCCCTACCCATTGTGATTCGGCGGGATCGCTTTTAAACGCAGCCGGAATCCAGCTAGCACAGCCTGATAAGGTGGTTGCTGCTAATAATAGCGCAAGTGATAAGCGTGGGTATGTCATTATGTACTCTCTATGGTAGGCTCAATTTCTACATTGAAATTAGCACAATTAGGGGAAATCAATGGCGTATTGGTTATTTAAAACCGAACCAGATACCTTTTCAATAGACACTTTAAAACACCAAAAAGTTTCACCATGGGAAGGGGTTCGTAATTATCAAGCGCGTAATATGCTCCGCGATGAGATTAAATGTGATGATCAGGTACTGATTTACCATTCTTCTTGTAAAGATATTGGTGTCGTTGGCATCGCGAAAGTGGTGAAAGAAGCATACCCTGATCATTTTCAATTTGAGCCAACCAGTGCCTATTACGATCCTAAAGCAACCGTTGAAAACCCACCGTGGGTGATGGTTGATATTGAATATCAGCAGCATTTACGCTTAGTCAGTTTAGCGCGTATGAAAAAGGCGCCTGAATTAGCGGCAATGCCATTAGTTAAAAGAGGAAATCGGCTGAGTGTCATGCCAGTAACGGTAGCTGAGTGGCAACAGATATTAGCGATGACAGGGCAATTTTAATCAAAAACAGTGACAACATAGATGGTTATGCCTGTCACTGTTTGAGTTATTTATTGCTAATAAAGCAGTCGTTAATTTAGCGTGTTAGCAGGTTTTGCTCTAAATAATGAGCCACCGCTTCATCGGCATTTGAACCAATCACTTCATTATTTGGTAGGGCTAATTTGACTTTTTCATGTGACGTTCCCATGACCAGTCCTTTACCTGCCATTGCCAACATTTCAGCATCATTCATACCATCACCAAATGCGATACAGTCAGCCAGTTGATAACCAAGCGCTTCTGCGACAGCCTGAAGTGCATGGCCTTTTGATACGCCTGCATCCATCACTTCAAGACACCATGGTGTAGAAAAGGCAATATTGGCTTTGTCACCAAAATGCGCATTAAAAATTTGTTCCCATTTCACCAATGCCTCATGATCTTCGTCATCGCGGGTAAAGAACACTTTAGCCACGTCATCGACAGGTGGATTGTTAACATCAAACAAGTGATAACTAAAGCTATCGTGGAATTCTTTTAATTGCTCATTGTCATTATTGAGTAGCCACTGATCGCCACGGTACATGTGAATATGTAAAGCAGGATCATCTTTAGCAAGGGCAATCACGCCACGAATAACATCAGCACTGAGATTTTGTTGAAAAACAAGCTCGCCCTGACAGTTATGTACTCGCGCACCATTGGAAGTGATCATATAGGCAGGAATGGCTAATTTTTCACGTATCTCTGCAACATCAATATGATGACGACCGGTTGCAAACACGAAATTAATATTTTTCTGAGCAAGGCGTTGTAATACATCGCGCGTAAATGGCGCAATTTTATGGTCGGGATTTAGTAATGTGCCATCTAAATCTGAAGCAACAATTTGATACATGAAGGCTCTCAATAAATAGAAATATAGCGAAAGGTAAGATAACGAGATCTAATGTGAGTCGCTTATATTAAACTACTATGAGAGATAAAAAGGGGTTAATGTAACGAATAAGTTTTTCCGCTTTTATTTTTGTGATGGCGTAGTCTTTTTGGCGTTATTTAGGTCTTATGAGGTTGCAAAATGGTTGCAAATTTCAGTTAGCGCAATATTACGATATTGATCACTTTCAAATAATAATTCGTGACGTGCATCCGTTATGGTGACTAATCGGCTCTGGGTTGATGTTTGTTGGCAAAAACGGACATGGGCTTGATTATCGACGATATGATCAGCGCTGCCTTGTAATACCAAGGTTGGTGTTGTGACGCTATGTGCTTCGTTAATACTTGCACGAGCAGCTGCAATACTTTGCCATACCCAGCGATTACTTGCTCCTCCTAAGCGAATTTGGGGGTATTGCTGATAGAGTTGTTTAAACCACTGAAAGCGTACTTCACTGTGTGTTAGCGGATTATTCGCAAATGGCTTGGGGTAATAGCGACGTTGCCCTGGTGCATAAGTCGGTTGGCGATGAAGGAAATCATTGAGATGTGCCAGTGGTTCAGCAATAAATCGTAAGCTTGGCTTAATGTGAATACCATGCATTGGTGCGCTTAA
This sequence comes from Photobacterium malacitanum, assembly GCF_900185615.1. Taxonomy (GTDB): domain Bacteria; phylum Pseudomonadota; class Gammaproteobacteria; order Enterobacterales; family Vibrionaceae; genus Photobacterium; species Photobacterium malacitanum. Next base: position 160,080 of record NZ_FYAK01000006.1, on the reverse strand, counting down.
TGCGGCGCGATCAAAAAGCGTTGGATAACGAGCGAGGAGTAAACTACTGATTGCTCCTCCCATAGAGTGGCCTAATAGGTAATGATATTGATAGCCTTGTGGCTTGACGATATTAGTTACAAACTGGTGGAGATCGGTAACATAGTCATCAAATTGGTCGACATATCCCATTTCAGTATCTGCGATCAGTCGTTGTGACATACCTTGACCGCGATGATCAAGCGCATAAATATGGTAGCCTTGATTGATTAAATCAAAAAACAATTCCTGATATTTGTAATAACTCTCAATTCGGCCATTCACGACTACGATGACTTTATCACTGTGTCCTGGGGTTAAACTTACCCAACTCAATTGGCAATGGTTTACACCTTGCAATGTGCCTTGATGCCGCTGTTGCCATAATGCAGAAATTGGACCTGCCATCATAGTATTGAAGCTAGCTTCTTGTGAAAAAGGCAAGGTTGAGTGGGTCATAATGTATCCGAAAGTTGTGAACTACGAGGCAAAGTCTTGAATGATATTTACGCAGATAAGCTATCTCATTGCTTATTATCATCTTTGCCAGTATACATTATTTATTGTGGGTAGCGTAATCGAGCGATAATTTGCTCATGTGCTGGGTTTCAGGGTATAACGACATCTTTTGAGTATTTGAATAGTAAGGGAATATTAAATGAATATTGAGATTTGGCTTGCCTATGTCGTTGCTGCCATTGTCTTTAGTTTTGCACCTGGATCTGGCACCGTTAACTCGATCAGTAATGGTATGGTATATGGTTGGCGTAAATCCTTAGCATCAATTGTTGGCTTACAATTAGGTATGGCTGTTCACATTATATTGGTGGGGGTTGGGCTTGGCGCATTAGTTGCGCAGTCAGCGTTGGCGTTTACATTGATTAAATGGATCGGCGTCGGGTATTTGGTGTGGCTAGGTATTCAGAAGTGGCGTGAACATAGTACATTAGCGCTAGAGGATGTTGATAGGTCAGTAACAAGTAAGTGTTTATTTCAACGTGCAGTATTAGTGAACCTTACTAACCCTAAAACAATTGTATTTTTGGTGGCGTTATTTCCACAATTTATTGATACCACTCAACCACAATTACCGCAGCTATTAATTTTAGGTTTAACGACACTGATCATTGATGCTGGAGTAATGCTGTTTTATGTCTGTTTAGCGTCTCGTTTTACCGGTTATATTCGCTCAGCAGCAGTAATGACACGTCTTAATCGTATTTTTGGATCGATGTTTATTGGTTGTGGCGCACTACTTGCTTTAGCTCGTGCATAAAGCTCAACTTCAGCGGATATCATTTATTTCAATTGAAATAGACCATTAATCACTGTGATCGAAAGGTATTATTAACATGTTTTCTTATGTTGCTCGCCAACCTATTTTTAATCGTCGTCAACAAACGATTGGTCATGAATTATTATTTCGTGATGGTGAGTACAATGCTTTTCCTAATATTGATGCAGATCAGGCAACCTGTCGGCTTGTGGTTGAAAACTATATGGCTATTGGTGATGATTATGCTTATCGTGGTCAACGCAATTTTATTAATTTTCCGCAACATTGTTTAGTTAGTTTAATGCCGCTTTTGCTGCCAAAAAATAAAGTGGTGATTGAAATTCTAGAGACCTGTACGCCTAATGATGAGTTATTTTTAGCGATTAAGCATTTGCATCGTAAGGGCTATATCATTGCTCTCGATGATTTTGAGTATGATGTTAGATGGCAGCGTTTCTTTCGCTATGTTCATATTATTAAACTTGATTTACTGATGCTTGGTTTGGAAAAAGCGTGCGATTTTGTGCGCAATAATCGTCATCTGAAAGTGAAGTTTTTAGCTGAAAAAGTTGAAACCTATACTGATTTTCAAACCTCGCTTAATGCGGGGTTTGATCTTTTTCAAGGCTATTACTTTAGCCGTCCAGAGTTGCTTAAGCGGCGTAAAGTTGCGGCCTCTGAGTTAACGACTATTCAATTATTACAAGCGATTAGTAATGAACCAGTCAATTTTGCTGATATTGAAAATATTATTAGCCATGATGTTTCACTGTCTTATTTATTGCTGCGTTATGTCAATCAAACTAACTGTAGATTAATTGAGCCAATTAGCTCATTTCGTCAAGCGTTGGTGTATTTAGGTGAAGAAAAGCTACGTATGTTTGTTGGAGTAGTAGCAACTGCACATGCGGCACTTGATAAACCTAAGGCTTTATATGCCTTATCGTTGCAACGAGCAAAAATGTGTGAAAAGTTGGTTGATTGCAGTGCATTGACACTACCACCACAACAGGCATTTTTAGCTGGCATGTTTTCATTATTGGATGCGTTATTAGATAGTTCGTTAGCGGAACTGTTAGTGCTATTAAAGTTACAGCCTAATATTCAAATGGCATTATTAGAACGACAGGGGCAACTTGGACAAGTATTAAACTTAGTTGATGCTTTTGATAAAGCAGATTGGCAGCAGGTAACGATTGAATGTTGTCGATTAGGAATATCAGAACAACAAGTACAGCAGAGTTATTTGCAGGCAGTAGCATGGGCGGAAAAATGCGTACAAATTAATAATCCACCATCATAAAAAAAACGGGGCCATAAAGACCCCAAAAGAACCATATAATGTATTGCTGTAGTCAGGCGGGTCGCCTTTAATAAATATACTCACATCACATAAGTATATTCTAATCAGTGGATGACTAATTCACTGATTTGGTATCTGTTATTACTGTAAATAAGCGTTTAACATCCACAATAATTTTTCTTGTTCGCGAATATAATCACCCATTAATGCCGCAGTACCTTCGTCATTCGCATCACCAGCAGCAATAAGAATTCGACGTTGTTGGCCAAGTAAGATACTAAAACCATTTACTAGACCTTGCACAGCGTGTAAGCCATCACTGATGTTTTGATGTTCTTTGATCTCAGTTGTTGCTAAGTAGCAACTAAAGCTATGATTCGGTGTATAGCCTAGGGTTAAAATACGCTCAGCTAATTCATCAACTTTGAGCTGAAGATCGGTATAAATCTCTTCAAATTTCAAATGTAATTCGAAAAACTGTTGGCCTTTAATATTCCAATGATAGCCACGACTATTCATATAAAAGACTTGGTAATCAGCTAATAATTGGTTGAGGTCAGTGGCCAGCGCTTGAGCTTTATCACTGTCAAGACCGATTAAATTGGTTTGGTGAGCCATGATGTATTCCTCATTGAATAAGTTAAAAACGAAAAGCTATTTCGTTTTGATGTAGCCAGTATAGGTAAAAAGAATCAATAGGCACAATTGTTTGCTTCTATTATAACGATAGCTTTAACCTATTACACGGTGATGGTATAAATCAGGCGACTAATGACTTGGGATCGCAATGCTCACCTTCACAAGGGATGATGCCACATACTCGATGGCCAGCTTGTTTACCTTGCAAATAACCTTGTTCTAATTTGTTGAGGTTGCGGGTTAAGCGACCAACCTGAAAATTCTGATTAGGTGCAATCACGGTAATGGTGCAATCTGCTGGCGGGTTATTAATAAAATCAAGCGCTGCATTATAACGACGCGCACGCGTCATTACTGCTGCTGCAAAAGCGGGGTGATCATGAAACATTGATTTAATTAACCACGGTAGTTTGGTGTCATGTTTATGAAAGCCAAGTGGTTTGGATAAAATAACAGTAATGTTACGCGCACCACGACGATAAGCCTCAATCACAGGAATAGAATCACCGATTCCACCATCACTCATTGCAACACCATTAACTGTTGGGTTATTGCGATAAGCAACAGGTAGAGCGCAGGTCGCTTCCATTACTGGTGTAATGTTATTGCGCGTTACTTTGATGTATTCAGCTTGACCTGTTTCTAAATTGGTTGTGGTGGCATATAGCGGAATTTGACGTTGTTCATAGTGAAATAAATTAAGCGGTAAATAACGCGAGGTTGTACGCCATAACCAATCAATATCCGTTAAATGACCACCATGGGTAAAGCGTGAAAAATTGATAAACTGTGGATCGCGTGAATATTGGGTAATAATTTTATGACTACGGCCATAATTACCACTTAAATAGCCAATAAGGTTGGTTGCGCCAGCTGAAACGCCAATCGCAAAGTCAAACGGCGAATAGTTATTTTCTAGAAATGCATCCAGCACACCACTGGCAAAAATACCGCGCATCGCGCCGCCTTCGACAACCAGTGCATGAGAAGTGTGTTGAGCTGTATTCATGATATAACCTATTTATTAAATCGCCATTAACTTAAGTTGCAGCATAAACAGGTTGACGCGTATAAAAAATTCGATTTTTCTTATTGTTGTAATAGGCAAAACTTAATCGTTGATTAATGCTTGTAAGGGGGCTGTTGACTTAACACCTTAATGCAAGCCGCTAAAGCGGGATTGAGGGTTTTAGCGGCAGGATAACATAATCCTAAACGGCGAAACATGCGTGGTCCTTCAAGGGGGACTGTGACTAATTGATTGGCACTTTCTAATACTCCCGTTGGTAGAAAAGAGATCCCCAATCCAGCTTGAACTAAATGCATTACTTGCGTTTTGTGTTCTGCTTTTGCTACCAGATTAACCGATAAACCATCACAGGCTAATAAACCAATTGTTTGTTGGTGAGCCTCACAAGGTGGGCATTCAATAAAATCGTGCTGGTGTAATTGTTGTGGTGACACGCTGGTTAACTTAGCTAATGGGTGATTGGGTAACATACACAGTACATAATCTTCTTCCCATAACGGCAAAAAAATCTCATCTTCAGCTTTAAACATATCAAGTGTAATACGCGCATCAGCAGCACGGTCGTGATCAACTAATTCTAATAAAACATTAGGGATCTGCTGTTGCAGTTGGCTAAATATTGTCGCTAATTGAGTTTGGCTAAGATCGGCAAAGTTAGCCAAAGTCAGTGGTGATCTTTCTGTGCGCTGTTGAAATAACTGTGGCAGCGTATTAACGTCATTAAGTAATCGAATCGCCAATGGATATAAGTAATGGGCCTCGTCAGTGAGATTGACGCCTTTTTTGTGACGAATAAACAGTTGGGTGGCGAGTTCTTGCTCTAATTGTTTGATACCACTAGATATTGAAGGTTGTGATACACAGCAGCGTTCGGCGGCCAAGGTAATGTTTTTTTCTTCATAAACCGCAATAAAAAAACGTAATAAGCGTAAATCCATTAACTGATACTCACTTAAAAAAGATCTTACTAGCCTACCACATTGTTGAAACTTATGACGATAGCGAGTTAGCCATAGGTTTTTTTGATGATAAACCAAGGAAATTGATATTTTTAAGTTGTGAAAATTCGTTCTATAGTTATTGCCATCAACAGCTTCTTAGCTGGCTGCATCAAGTGTGCGGTTTATTCTAGAGGAAAAAAATCATGTCAAAATCTTTAGTCGTAATCACTGGTGCAAGTTCAGGTATTGGTGAAGCCACAGCACGTAAATTATCAGCAGAAGGCTACCCATTATTGCTATTGGCACGTCGTGTTGAACAAATGGAAGCTTTAAATCTACCTAATACATTATGCCGTCAAGTTGATGTGACTGATGTACAAGCGATTGCAGCTGCAGTTGCAGAAGCAGAACAACAATTTGGTCCAGTTGATTGCTTAATCAATAATGCAGGTATGATGTTGCTTGGCCTTGCTGATGAGCAGGATCCTGCTGAATGGCAAACCATGTTTAATGTTAACGTGATGGGGATGTTGAATGGTATTCATGTCGTGCTAGCGAAAATGAAAGCGCGTAAAGGTGGTACTGTTATTAATATCAGTTCAATTGCTGGTCGCAAAACATTCCCTAACCATGCTGCTTATTGTGGTACTAAGTTTGCTGTGCATGCGATCACTGAAAATATTCGTGAAGAAGTAGCAGATGATAACGTGCGCTTTATTACTATTGCTCCTGGTGCAGTAGAAACTGAGTTATTGACTCACACCAGCAGTGATGCAATTAAAGCTGGTTATGAAGAGTGGAAACACGGTATGGGCGGTGTGATTGCACCACAAGATATCGCCAATGCGATCAGCTATGCTTATAACCAACCACAAAATTTATGTGTGCGTGAAATTGTATTAGCTGCAACACGTCAACAGCCTTAATTATCAGGTTAAATTGCTGTCAACAATGAGTGAGTTATCGGTTAATTCATTACTGTGATAGATACTTGCTGTTAAGTGACTGCTATATTTAAAGCAGAGCCGTAAATGATTATGGCTCTGCTTTTTTGTATCTGCTTTTTATATAAGGGGCCATTGGTGAGAGAAAAAATAGGATTTTTTGATTTACTGCGAGTGGTTGCTGCCTTGGCAGTTGTCGTGATTCATGTCCTTGGCCCTTATCGAGATCAAATCGGCCAGATACCCGATTGGCAATGGATCAGTGCCATTACCATTAATAGCCTCAGTCGCTGGGCTGTACCTGTCTTTATCATGATTACTGGCGCATTAATGCTCAGTGATCAGCGGCCGTTTAAACCGGCCTATTATATTAAACGCCGTCTAGGTAAAGTTTTAGTGCCATTTTTAGTGTGGTCAGTTTTTTACGCGTTATTTTCAGGCTTAACAACGAGTGGTTTTGATAGCAACGTTAGTTGGTCGATACTTAAAAAAATGCCCACTCACGAAACCTATTACCATCTTGGTTTTTTCTATTATTTCATTCCTCTTTATCTGCTGATTCCGATTATTCAATGGTGGGTCCAAAAAGCAGAACCAGGACAAGTTAAAGGGGTGATTATGGTATGGCTAGTGATCACGGGGTTATATCTGTTTTATGTCGATGGCTTATGGAGTGAAACCTACTTACTTTATAGCGGTTATTTATTGTTAGGTTACTGCCTGTATCAATATCGTTGGCCAAGTTTGATGGTGCTATTGCCTCTAGCAGTAATTGCGCTAGTGGCGACTGATTATAATGTTATTAGCCATAGTTTTGCGGCAAATGAATATAAGATGGGACGCTGGATGTCGTATAAAACCCTCAATACGGCATTGGTGGCGGCGACTGTTTTCTTATTGTGTCGCTGGGCGAGTGATAAATTACGCTTATCTACCCACAATAAATTAGCATGGTTGAGTAAATACAGTCTTGGCGTGTATTTGATTCATCCAATTTTTTTGTGGCCACTGCGAGAATATGATCTTTACTTTGCTAATCCTTTAATTGCTATTCCAGTATGGACCGTAATTGCTGCTAGTTTGGCGTTAGCAACCAGTTGGTTATTAAGCCGTAGTCGTTATACGGCGTGGTTAGTGCCATAACTGAAGCTAGCCTGTTTGCTCACCCATCAGTGAGCAAACAGAATTGCGGCTTATTGACGTTTTAATGCAAAATGAATAAATTGCTGCCCGCGGTAAGTCATGGTACCAATATCACCGGGATTTAAGGCGTGGTAATAATGAATACCAATCATAAACTCTCGTTTAGGCCCGCCAGTTAGTGGCTGAACATAAAACCAATATTCCTCGTCTTCTTCCCCTGGTTGTGCACCAATAATACGATTACTTTGTTTATCGAGAATTTGTACTTCAACTTGTTTTTCCGGTGCGTCAATACCTAAGGTATGGCGGCGATAGTTATAACTAAAATACGCTAATGCCAATAAAAATAGCAGGCACAGTACGATAACAATCCATATCGGCATTCCCAAACTCCTTGGTGGTTAATAAGCTATATTAGATAGAGACTGCGCTATTATTCACAGCTAATTTCTACATCCCTAGCTATCGATAATAAAATCGTGATCTAAATACAATTATTTTACTAAAACACTATATTGGATAAATAGCTTAGGTAAGGTAATCATTATTTAATATCGAGGGAGGTGATGATGGATATTGATCAAGTGATTGATAAATCTCGTCGGCTAGAAGATTTACTGCGCCAACATTATCATGCTAAAGGAACTGATTTAACGCAATTAGTTCACAGTTGTGGTAATCGTTTTCCTGATGATATTGTGAATAAACTTAACCAGTTAGTGAGCATGCATCAGCAAATAATAACGACAGATGCATCAACGTCATCATCGAATGATTATCAACGATTTATCGATTTATGTGTGGAGTGTGAGCGGGAATTAATGCCGCGTAGTAGCCGCTTAGTATGGGGGGTTGCTGTGATATTACTTGGTGGTATTACATTAGCTGCATTAGGGTTTTATTTTTATCATTGGCAACACATTACATTATAGCAATCAACTAAATTGATAACCCAGATAAAAAAATGGCGCCATTAGGCGCTATTTTTTTGTTTCTTAAATATGACTTAGTAGATTATCGGTAGTGTCATTAAACCAACAACAACTGCAATCATTACAAGACCTTGTTTTTGTGAGTGTGAAAGCATATTTTTGTATTCCTGATGGTGGTGTGTTTTTATCTTGACAATTAAGATAGCATTGTTTTAGTTGGTTTGACAAGTTAAGTTGCTATATATCTAGCTTAAAAACATTTTAAGGTGTCAATAAGAGCTGTTTATTAGCATTAAAACAATGTTTTTATTGTTGTGAATTTAATGTTACTTTTTTATCTTCTGTTTGGTTTTGTTTTAAGTTGTTGTTTTATTATGTTATTTTTATTTAATCTACAGTTTTCATTACTACATTTTTATTTGTGAGTGAGTTTATTGTTTAAAATGGCAATAAGTAGCCAATGAATAAGGGTATGGCTATTTAATGGTTGTTTTTTTGTGATTGTGTTTGTCATGATTATGTTTTTTGTGCGTAAAATAGCTAAAATGCTTGTTTTTCATTATGTTGGCGATTTTTAGGGTGGTTGTTTTAGGCGTTAATTTACTGTTGGTTGTGGTTGTTAGTTTTTGGTGTGTATTTTTGGGTTTGTGTTGTTTAAGTTTTTGTTTTTTTGTTTTTTTGTTGGCTGTATTTTTCTTTTATTTGGTTGGTTTTTTAGCGCTGTGATTGATTGTGGTTATTGTTATTGATGACTTTTCTTACTATATGAGACTTAACTGCTTACAACAGCGGTTTAAGATTAAAGACAGAGGTTTGAGTGATGACTGCTATCATTTAATTTAATGATAATTCACGTAATGAGGAAGGTGGATGACCGATCAGCAATGGCAATGTTTGTATGGTGCCAGTAATAGTTTAGAAGCCCATAGCGTTAAGGGATTATTAGAAAGTATGGGAATATCGGTCCGTTTAACGGGTGAGGCATTAGCGGCAGCGGCGGGTGAACTCCCCATGGGGGTTGTGGAGGTGCAGTTATGGGTAACCGTAGCTCAACGACAACAAGCGTTAGCTATTATTGAGAACTATTTACGTAATGATTATCGTGATTGGTATTGTCGTCACTGTGGTGAGCTTAATCAGGGCCAATTTGAACTATGTTGGCAGTGTCAACATGATAGCGCTGAGTAATAGCTGGTGTTGTGTTGGTAGTAAAGCGAGCATCAATGATGTTGCTCGCTCTATTAGTATTACATCATGTGCTTGCGACGAATATCAAGCAGCGCAAAGATACCAAAAATTAAAATTGACCAATGCTCCCAACGCGACATATTGATTTTATCGCCAAACGCGCCCACAAAAATAAGCATTTGTAAGCCGTGCATCATGAACAAAAATGCGGTCATGATATAAAGCGCAATTGCTGAAACCCCAGGAAAAGGGTGAACGATATTAATGAACAATATTAACCATACAAAGGCTATCGCTATTTTGGCAGTAATGATCAGTGCTTTCATGGTTCCTCTCTAGCAAATAAGCGGTAGCAGACTTGGCCAGCGCTTTTTTCGCGATGTAAATGCCAGTGGCTAGGGATTGCCAACTGACCCAATTCCTTTTCTGCTTCAATATAAATCATTGCATGTGGTGTTAACCAGCCATTATTTTCTAACGCTGTGATAACATCTTGAATAAGATCTTTTCGAAACGGAGGATCGATAAAAACAATATCGTGCGGCGTACCTGTTTGTGACAAAAAGCGTAAACTATCACTGTTGATGACGGTTGCATTGGTTGCTTTTACGGTATTGAGATTCACTGTTAGTTGCGCGGCAGCTGTTTTATCAAGCTCAAGCATAGTAACACTTTCAGCACCACGTGAAAGTGCTTCAAAACTTAAGCCACCGCTGCCAGTAAAGAGGTCAAGGCATTTAGATTGATAAATGTCTTGCGCTAACCAGTTGAAAAGTGTTTCTTTGACACGGTCAGTGGTTGGGCGGAGTCCTTCGACATCATGAACGGGTAATTTGCGTCCACGCCATTGTCCGCTGATGATTCTAACGAACCCACCAGGACGATTATTTTGTGTTTTGCGAGTTGTTTGCTGTCTTCGCTGCGTCATAGATTTTTTTGACCGTTAAGAAAATGATAGTATACACCTGTTTTTAGGCCGTAAATTGTACCAATCAAGCGCTAGGATTTGCCAATGGCAGAAAAAAAGAAACGCGGACTATTTTCATGGCTAGGATTTAGCTCTGAAGATAATGACGCATCAAAGGAACAAGCTACTGATCAATCAGTAGTTGATGGCTCGGTTGATAGCCCAAAATCAACACATTCCTCTGACGATGAGGGGGTAAAAGCCAGTCATAATCATGACATTGAGCTCGACACGCCTATCGAATCAGAATTAATTGCTGAAACTAATGATCGCCAATTGGTTGCAACGTTGCAAGAAAATGATCAGCAAAACGATACTATTGTTACCGATAGTGACGTTGACGATCTAAATACCGACGTTGAAAAAAATAAAAAGTCAGAAGATATCGAAGCTAATGATGAAAGTGAGTCATCACTAACTTTTAGTGCCGATACTGCTGATGAAGCCAATGTTAGTGATACTATTACAGCCGTTGATGATGCGAACACAGCGATTGTAACGACAGCTGTTGAGCAAGAAAAACCAAAATCAGAAGGCTTTTTTAGCCGCTTAATGCGTGGTTTAAAACGCACTAAAACCAATTTTGGTGCTGGTTTCTTTGGTTTATTCCGTGGCAAGCAAATTGATGATGAATTATTTGAAGAGTTAGAAGAACAACTCTTAATTGCCGACGTAGGGATGGACACCACACTCAAGATCATTAATAACCTTACTGACAAAGCATCACGTCGTGATTTAAATGACGGTGAAGCGCTTTATGGCTTATTGAAAGATGAGCTAGGTGAGATGTTGGCTAAAGTTGAGCAACCATTAGTGGTTGATATGACCAAAAAGCCGTATGTTATTTTAATGGTTGGTGTTAACGGTGTTGGTAAAACCACGACCATTGGTAAATTAGCCAAGCAATTCCAAGCTGAAGGCAAATCAGTGATGCTAGCGGCGGGTGATACTTTCCGTGCCGCGGCTGTTGAACAACTGCAAGTCTGGGGTGAGCGTAATAATGTTCCAGTGATCGCTCAACATACCGGCGCTGATAGTGCATCAGTCATTTTTGATGCGATTGAATCAGCTAAAGCCAAAAATGTTGATGTTGTTATTGCTGATACCGCAGGGCGACTGCAAAACAAAGGCAACTTGATGGAAGAGTTGCGTAAGATCGTGCGGGTAATGCAGAAAGTTGATAGTGAAGCACCGCATGAAATTATGCTGACAGTGGATGCCGGCACTGGTCAAAATGCCATTAGTCAGGCAAAACTATTTAGTGAAGTGGCACCGGTATCTGGGATCACCATCACTAAATTAGATGGTACCGCTAAAGGTGGTGTTATTTTTGCAATTGCTGATCAATTTAATATTCCAATTCGTTATATTGGTATTGGTGAAGGCATTAATGATTTACGACCGTTTGCGGCCGATGAGTTTATAGAAGCATTATTTAGCAACGAGGAATAATAAAGTGATTCGATTTCAGCAGGTAAGTAAAGCTTATCGTGGTGGTAGGCAAGCCCTACAAAAAGTAGATTTTCACCTAAAACCAGCAGATATGGCTTTTCTTACTGGTCATTCTGGGGCCGGTAAAAGTACGCTGCTGAAATTAATTTGTGCCCTTGAGCGTCCGAGTGACGGCAAGATTTGGTTCAATGGTCACGATATTACTCGTTTGCCACATAAGCAAATTCCATTTTTGCGCCGAAATATTGGTATCATTTTTCAAGATCATAAACTGTTAATGGATCGCAGTGTTTTCGATAATATTGCCCTACCATTACGGGTTGAACAAATGAATGAGCATGATATCAAACGTCGTGTGAGCGCTTCTTTGGATAAAGTTGGATTATTGGATAAGGCAAAATGTTTGCCTATCCAATTATCTGGCGGTGAACAACAGCGCGTTGGCATTGCCCGCGCTATTGTCAATAAACCAATGTTACTGCTGGCTGATGAGCCAACTGGTAATCTTGATGCTGAGTTATCACAACAAATATTACGTTTGTTTGAAGAATTTAATCGGGTTGGCGTTACAGTATTAATGGCAACCCATGATACATCATTGCTTGCCAGCCGTGATTATCGTCGTTTAGACCTACATAAAGGTAATTTAAGGGAGCTGGCACATGGCGCGTAAATCTATTGGCTTTTTTGCAATTCATCGCCAGCAAGCAAGCTCTGCATTAAAGGACATGTTTCGTCGTCCTTTAGGTAATTTTTTAACCTTAGCGGTATTGGCTGTCGCGTTAACGTTGCCATGTACGTTTTACTTAATGGCAAAAAACATTACAGCTGTGGCAGATGCATGGCAAAATCCAAGTCAGATCACTTTGTATTTAAAGCATAATACTAGTAATGATGATGGCCAGGCGTTGGCAGATAAAATTAAAAATTGGTCACAAGTTAATAGTGTTAAATACATTACTGCTGAGCAAGGCTTAGAACAATTCCGTCAAAATGGCGGCTTTGAAAAAGCGTTGAGCTTGTTTGATGAGCAAAATAATCCGTTACCTGCAGTAGTGATTGTTGAGCCTAATAATGACTGGCAAACAACGGCAAAAGCCAATGAACTCGCGCAAAAACTGGGTCAGCAGAGTCATGTTGCTGAAGTGCGTCTCGATAAAGACTGGTTACAACGCCTAGCTGCAATTCAACAATTGGCCGTTGCCTTGGCACTGTTAATGTCGGGCTTAATGCTGTTTGCGGTATTTTTAATTGTTGGCAACACCTTACGTTTACAAGTGTTAAGTCATAAAGACGAAATCCAAGTGATGAAGATGGTTGGCGCAACAGATAGCTATATTTTACGACCTTATCTTTATGTTGGTGTTTGGTATGGCTTGATTGCTGCATTAATTGCTTGGGGCTTAACGCAAGGTGTCACACTGTTATTAGGCGATGCGGTTGCCAAATTATCTGATTTGTATGGCAGTCATTTTAGAATGTTGGGTTTAAGTTGGGATGAAACACTGATCATGGTTATGGTGGCAACCTTCCTTGGCTTAATAGCTGCTCGCCTTGCTGCTGGACGCCATTTACGTGAAATTAAACCTGTATAGCGATTATTGTTAATAGTTTTAAAACAGTACGATAAGAAAAAGTGATGCTTATAAGCATATATATTTGCGCTTCGACTTGCATTTGAACTATGTTTACAGGCATCATTGTCGGTTCACACAACGATAGCATGTGCTCAATAACCGTTGTGATCGCACAAAAATTACACGAGGTTTTCGAATGTCAAATGAGATGTCGAAATTAGTTCTAGTTTCGGCGGATAGTCTTGAAAGTTATATTCAGACTGTAAACCGTTATCCAATGCTAACGCCTGAGCGTGAGAAAGAGCTGGCTGAAGCGCTGCACTATGACGGCGATATTAACGCGGCGAAAGCATTAGTGATGTCCCATTTACGGTTCGTGGTACACATTGCTCGTGGTTATTCTGGCTATGGATTACCGATTGCTGATTTGATTCAAGAAGGTAATATTGGCTTGATGAAGGCCGTTAAGCGCTTTAATCCTGAGGTTGGGGTGCGATTAGTGTCTTTTGCGGTTCATTGGATCAAAGCTGAGATCCATGAGTATGTGTTACGTAATTGGCGTATAGTCAAAGTTGCAACCACTAAAGCACAGCGAAAACTGTTTTTTAACCTGCGCAAATCTAAAAAGCGTTTAGGTTGGTTTAATAACGATGAAGTCAATATGGTCGCTGAACAGCTCGGGGTTGAACCCGCTGAAGTTCGCGAGATGGAATCACGTTTAGCTGCGCAAGACCCTACGTTTGAAATGCAAAATGATGATGATGAACGTGACTCAGCCCCGACGGCTCCCGCTTATTTCCTTGAAGATAAAGGCTCAGATGTTGCCTTGAGTTATGAAGAAAATAATTGGGAAAACCATGCTAATAATCGTCTGTCACAAGCATTGGCTAGTTTAGATGAGCGTAGCCAACATATTGTTCGTTCACGTTGGTTAGATGATCAAAAATCAACTCTGCAAGATTTAGCTGACAGTTATGGCGTATCAGCTGAGCGTATTCGTCAGTTAGAAAAGAACGCGATGAAGAAGTTAAAAGAAGCGGTGGGTGATTTTTACTGATAGCTCACTGGCGTTAATGATTGAGAAACCGACCTTAGTGTCGGTTTTTTTATAGCTATTGATCGTCACCAATAGTGGCAAATAATTCCCATGGTTAGTGAGTGAGTTATCTGTCTGATTTTATGTGTTATAAGTCACATTTGTGCATAGATGTGTGTATGTTTAATCGACTTATCCACAGCTTATAGTAGGATCCGATCTACATGTAGTGGATCTTTTTATTGGTAACCACATTATCAACGCAATCCACAGGATTTTCCACAGCTGGTCACTTTGTGTTCACTATGGCAGTGTTGTCAGCGACAAGCCCTTGTCGCGATTGAAGTGTTGCCCTTGATGAGGGCGGTTATATTGTGGATAAACCCTATTTTTTGGGTGGAAGATACTCAACTAAAGCTAAGGTACAATGATCACTAATGCATTATTTTGACAAAGTCAGTGTCAGGATCATGTGATGGCGATCCGTTGTCAATATTGATCTCAATTCTGGCTGGTGGCATAAATTGTTGTCCTTATAGGATCATTAAAAGGAAATAGTATGGAACAGTTTCAACATCTTTCAGTTCACGATGCGCAGCAGTTATTACAACACCCCGAGACGGTACTGGTCGATATTCGCGATCCTCAATCATATGCGATTGCGCATGCTGAAAGGGCATTTCATTTAACCAATGACACCATGGTGGCATTTATGGATGACGTTGATTTTGAACAGCCAGTATTAGTGATGTGCTATCACGGAGTCAGCAGTCAAGGGGCTGCACAGTATTTGGCAAATCAAGGTTATGAGCAGGTGTATAGTGTTGATGGTGGCTTTGAGGCTTGGCGTCGTGAAGCATTACCTATGGTACAAGCTTAGTTAAGTTTGCCATTGATAAAATGAGTAATAACTAGCGGAGTGGCTACTATTGATGTAACCACCACGCGTGTTTAATACTTAGAATATCTTATCTATTAGAGTGATAACTATGCATCGCTTAGCTGAATTTTATAACCCTCGTCATGCACAGGCATTTATTGATTATATGGCTTCACGGGGTATTGAACTGACTTTAGCGCCAGAGCCTGAGGGTAAATTTGCATTATGGCTACCAGATAGCCAATATCTGATTGAAGCTGAAGCGGAATTGAATGCGTTTATTGCTGATCCTAATAATAGCAAATACCAAGAAGCCTCATGGCAAGTGGCTG
Source organism: Photobacterium malacitanum (assembly GCF_900185615.1). Classification (GTDB taxonomy): domain Bacteria; phylum Pseudomonadota; class Gammaproteobacteria; order Enterobacterales; family Vibrionaceae; genus Photobacterium; species Photobacterium malacitanum. The sequence goes on along the minus strand of NZ_FYAK01000006.1, from coordinate 144,422 downwards.
AAAGCCGCACTGCAAAATTTGATTATTCGAGTCCAAGTTTGATCTCAATGGTCAAAGCACAAGCTGGACCATTTACACTGACGGTGATGGTGATATCACTCGTGCTCTATGGCTTGTGGCTACTTGGATTTGAATCACTACTGTTTAATTGGTTTCATTTTCCATTTATGAATGGTGATCAATGGCAGTTATGGCGCTACTTTAGCCATGCATTACTACACTTTTCTGCCTTACATGTGATTTTTAACTGTCTATGGTGGTGGTTATTAGGCGGACAAATTGAACGTCACAGTGGTTCTGCTAAATTAGTACAACTGTTTCTGATCTCATCATTGATTTCTGGTTTTGGTCAATTTTGGCTGGATGGGCCTAATTTTGGCGGTTTATCTGGTGTTGTTTATGCCTTATTAGGCTATATCTGGTGGATGGGTTGGCTGGCTCCGCAGCGTGGGTTAGTGATTGCTCGATCTTACGTGGTGTTTATGTTGGTGTGGCTTATCATTGGTTTTGCAGAGCCTGCTGGGATAGCGATTGCCAATATGGCTCACCTGATGGGACTGCTAACCGGTTGTGCGATTGCGTTGGTTGATGCCAAACTTATCAAGCCTAAATCATAGTTTTCTCGCGTTAAATCCTCAAACAACCGTAATGATGTTTCGCTTGACGGCATCATTACGGTACCAATACCACTATCAATATTAACTAAAACTGTTGATTAGTTGATAGTGAGTCCAATATTGATATAAATCCTACCCATTTTCATATCTATTCATATTTATCTGTTTGTTTTTGACTGTTTTCACATTTTTAATTATTCATTCGCGCAATAATTCGCATCGTTTTGAGCGACAGCGAAAGCTGTATGGCTATTTATTGAGTGAAAGATTAACAATTATCATTGAGAAGATGCCAGTAGCGTATTGCTATACGCCAATGGCACTCCAGTAACGAGATAACAGAAAGGAACCTCTATGTTTGGTTTATTTACGCCAGTAGCGCATACACAGCGCTTACCTGATGGCAGTATTGATCCGGTTTATAAGCGCTTGCGGTGGCAATTGTTTGTCGGTATTTTTTTTGGTTATGCGGGCTACTATCTAGTTAGAAAAAACTTTTCCTTAGCAATGCCTTATTTGATTGAAGAATATGGTTATAGTCGCGGTGAGTTGGGGGTTGCACTTGCAGCAGTATCAATTGCTTATGGCTTATCTAAATTTTTAATGGGGAATGTATCCGATCGATCCAATCCTCGCTTCTTTTTAGCCTCGGGATTGATATTGTCATCAATAGTTATGTTGTGCTTTGGTTTTATGCCATGGGCTACAGGTAGTATTACTGCGATGTTTATCCTGCTGTTTTTAAACGGTTGGTTTCAAGGAATGGGATGGCCAGCATGTGGGCGCACCATGGTGCATTGGTGGTCGCATAAAGAGCGGGGCGGATTAGTCTCGGTATGGAATGTAGCCCATAATGTTGGTGGGGGGTTAATTGGACCATTATTTATCTTTGGCCTATGGGCGTTTAATGATGATTGGCGCTCAGCATTTTATGTACCGGCTTTCTTTGCGCTCTTAGTCGCCGGTTTCACACTGTTGGTGATGCGCGATACGCCGCAATCTTGTGGCTTGCCAGCGATTGAAGAATACAAAGATGATTACCCTGAAAGTTATAATAAATCATTTGAAGAAGAGATGACTGCAAAGGAAATTTTCTTTAAGTACATTTTTAATAATAAATTATTGTGGTTTATTGCGATTGCCAATGCGTTTGTGTATTTGATTCGTTATGGCGTACTAGACTGGGCACCAGTGTATTTAGGGGAAGCGAAAGGGTTTACGGTTGATAAATCATCATGGGCATATTTCCTCTATGAGTGGGCAGGTATTCCGGGAACGTTATTATGTGGTTGGATATCTGATAAATTGTTTAAAGGTCGCCGCGCACCGGCAGGTATTCTATTTATGGCGCTAGTGACTATTGCGGTGTTAGTGTATTGGCTCAATCCTGCAGGTAATCCAAGTATTGATATGATGGCGTTGGTCGCCATTGGCTTTTTAATTTATGGCCCAGTAATGTTAATTGGTTTATATGCATTAGAGCTAGCCCCTAAAAAAGCAGCAGGAACAGCGGCAGGTTTAACCGGTCTATTTGGTTATTTAGGCGGTGCTGTGGCTGCCAATGCATTGCTTGGCTATACGGTGGATCATTTTGGTTGGGATGGTGGTTTTATTGTGCTAACAGGGGCTTGTGTGTTGGCGATTTTCTTTTTTATTATCACTATGGTTGGTGAAAAGAAGCTCTATCAACAACAGCAACTTGAGTTACAGCAACAAAATGGCTGATTAAGTTTGGCTTCTGAGTAAAGCTGTGAGTAATATAAAAAGGCTTCGCATTGGCGAAGCCTTGTTTTTATTACCTTTCATTGCTGAATATGGCAGGTATAGATAGGAGCTTTCCAGCCGTGAAGCAAAGTAAACGTCATCAAGAAATTATTGATTTAGTCATGAGCCAAGGATACGTCAGTACCGACGATCTTGTGGCACGCTTTAACGTCAGTCCGCAAACTATTCGTCGTGATCTTAATGAGTTGGCTGATGAAAATAAAATTCGCCGTCATCATGGTGGGGCGACGATCCCTTCCAGTTCAGTTAATACTGCTTATAGCACTCGCCAAGTATTACAGTTAGAACAAAAAGATCGCATTGCTCAGGCATTGGTGAGCCATATTCCCGATGGTGCAACGTTATTTATTGATATCGGTACTACCCCTGAAGCGGTTGCACGTGCATTAATGAACCATAATGATTTACGGATCGTGACCAATAACCTTAATGTCGCTAGCTTGTTGATGGCTAAAGAAGATTTTCGGGTTATTTTAGCTGGTGGTGAAGTGCGTAATCGTGATGGTGGCATTGTTGGTGAAGCAACACTGGATTTTGTGTCACAGTTTCGCTTGGATTTCGGCATTTTAGGCATCAGTGGCATTGATCTTGATGGCTCACTGCTAGATTTTGATTACCATGAAGTACGGGTTAAACAAGCTATCATTGAAAATAGCCGCTGTGTCATGCTCGGTGTTGATCATACCAAGTTTGGTCGCAATGCGATGGTGAATTTAGGCAATATTAGTCAAGTTGATATGTTATTTACCGATCAGTTACCGCCTGCAAGTTTGCTTGAGCAGTTGCAGCAAAATGAAACCCATTTTGAGGTCGTGGTGTAACCCCTCATCGAGAATCGCACAGATATTTAATCACGGGCTTCTATTATAGAAGCCCGTTTTTTTTATCTGTTATTGCCATAAAAGCCAAATTTGCGCTAATGATCAAATTTATGTCACAACAATATTAACCAATGCTGGATTAGATCAATATATACGCTATTATCACATCATAGGTTTCGAACGAACATTTAATGGTTCGTTTTGTTATATTATTTTGGATGGGTGTGAACATTATGACAGTATCATTAAGCGACCTCGACAATAGTCAAATTTTAGATCTCATCGTAATTGGTGGTGGTATTAATGGTGCTGGCATTGCTGCGGATGCTGCGGGTCGTGGATTGAGCGTCGGTCTTTATGAAGCGGAGGATTTTGCTTCTGCGACATCATCAGCAAGTTCAAAATTGATCCATGGTGGATTACGTTATCTTGAGCACTACGAGTTTCGATTGGTTGCAGAAGCTTTGGCTGAGCGTGAAGTATTATTAAAAAAAGCCCCTCATATTGCTAAGCCAATGCGTTTTCGGCTACCACATCAACCTCATTTGCGCCCAGCATGGATGATTCGAGCTGGTCTGTTTTTATATGATCATCTTGGCAAGCGTACTACTTTAGCGGCCAGTAAAGGACTATCGTTTGGTGCTGAATCAGTGTTAGTGCCAACGATAAAGCAAGGTTTTGAGTATTCTGATTGTTGGGTTGATGATGCACGGTTAGTCATTTTAAATGCCATGGAAGCGGTGAATCATGGTGCTGAAGTGCGTAATCGTTGCCGAGTTGAAAAAGCCATCCGTGACGGTGATATATGGCGAGTGACGATTAAAGACGTACTAACGGGAGCAACTTTTCAACGCTGCGCACACGGATTGGTTAATGCAACTGGACCGTGGGTGAAATCATTTTATGATCAAAAGACAGACTTAACCTCACCGCGTAATATTCGTTTAATTAAAGGTTCACATATTGTGGTGCCGCGGGTCCATGATCAACCCCAAGCCTATATTCTTCAGAACGAAGATAATCGGATTGTGTTTGTGATTCCGTATTTGGATCGCTTCTCTGTTATTGGTACTACTGATGTTGAGTATCATGGTGATCCACGCGAGGTTGCGATTGATGAGCAGGAAATTGATTATCTACTTGAGGTGTATAACAACCATTTCGTTCATCAATGTCAACGTGACGATGTGGTATGGAATTGGAGTGGTGTAAGGCCGCTATGTGATGATGAATCAGACTCTCCTCAAGCTGTGACCCGTGATTATACTTTAGAGCTTGAACAACAAGCTGATGAAGCACCATTATTGTCGGTGTTTGGTGGCAAGCTAACCACTTACCGTAAGTTGGCTGAATCTGCTTTGGAAAAATTGGCTCCCTTTTATACCAAGATGGGATCGCCATGGACTAAAGACAGTTATTTACCGGGGGGAAGCGCGGAGTTTGATGGTAATAAGTTAGCCATACGTTTGCAGCAACACTATCCGTGGTTAGATGAATTCACCTGCCAACGTATGGCACATAATTATGGTTCATGTGTTGATAAACTTTTTGCTGGTATTAATGATGAAGCCGATATGGGGCAACATTTTGGGGAAGGGGTTTACCAGTGTGAACTTGATTACCTTGTTGCGTATGAGTTTGTTCAAACCGCCGCTGATGCTTTATGGCGACGAAGTAAGTTAGGCTTGTATTTAACGGCAGCTCAGCAACAGCTAATTGGTGACTATATTACAGATCGTCAAGCGCAAACGGCAATTGCCGCCGCTTAATAATAATTAGTGGTTATATTGATGAAAAAGCGCCGAAGGGCGCTTTTTTTGTGGCTGTGATTATTGATACAAGTATTTAGTAAATAATAGCTCGTTGATCGCAGCATGACCTGTTTCTGCAACTAATAGTTGGTTGATTTTTTGTTTGCTTAATTGGCGAATTTTTTCACGTCCAGCCAATGATTTTATTTGTTGCTCTGATTGCTGGCTGATGATGCTAATGATGGTATCGCGAATTAAAGGGGCATGATGTTCAATATTGATAAGCTGATTATTATCAGAGATCATTAAATCAACTTGGAGTCGAATATAGCCAAGTCGATTACCATTAACAATGTAGTTCGTGGTGATATCTGGCGCTAAGGTGTAATAGGTAATGTTTGACTGAGTCGCGCTATTTGGTGACGGTTTTGCATAAGTGGCTGGCGAGATTAATGTTATCGCCATCAATAAACTCGCGATAAAAACAGTTTTTTTCATGATTATACTCATGCAGTTAGGGACATTTAGGCTTAACAAGGTGTAATCTACTAAGGTTAACGATATTCGAACTCATAACCTCTTGCTACAATAGCAGATCAATATGGTAATAAATTAACCGTTTCCAACCAAGTATTTTGATCACGTGTATATTTATTTTGTAGTATAAAAATGTCGGAATTCAATCAGTTGTACAGTCCTTTGATACAGAGTGCCAAGTGGTACTCGGTTCAATCGTGGGCATTAGAGCACACTGCGCATGGAGCTTGGTTGCTAGAGTCTGAATCATTGTCACGTCGGTTGGCGCAATATTGCCAACACTTTTCGGTGACGGTATTAGCACAAACAATTATCAGTAATGATCACTTATCAATGATGGAACGGAAACTGATTGGTAATAGTGATTGCTTAGAGCGAGAAGTGATACTTTATGGCGATCAACAGCCGTGGGTATTTGCACGAACATTGATTCCGATGACCACCTTAAGTGGTAAGGAACAAGACCTTGTTGATCTCGGAAATAGTCCATTAGGCTATCGTGTTTTTAATACTAAAAATTCACGCCGCGATGCATTAGAAGTTGCTAATCTCGGCACTCAACAGCAGCCACGATGGGCGCGTCGTTCGAGATTATGGATCAATGATAAGCCAATGCTGGTGGCAGAATTATTTTTAACCCAATCACCAGTATATGCTAAGGAAAATGGATGTTAGAAATCACCAAAGCCAGAGCTTTTTGGCAGTTAGCCCGCTTTGATCGCCCAATTGGCAGTTTATTATTATTGTGGCCAACCTTATGGGCGTTATTTTTAGCAGCAGATGGCTTTCCTAAAACTGATGTGTTGCTGGTATTTGTGTTTGGGGTGGTGTTTATGCGCGCTGCAGGGTGTGTGATCAATGATTTTGCTGATCGTAATGTCGATGGTCATGTAAAGCGCACTGCTAATCGACCAATGCCATCAGGAAAAGTGTCTGAACGCGAAGCATTAGGGTTATTTAGTTTATTGGTACTCGTGTCTTTTTTATTAGTACTGACCATGAATAATCTCACCATAATGCTATCTGTTGTGGCAGTGATACTGGCGGCTGCTTACCCATTTATGAAGCGTTATACCCATTTACCACAATTGGTATTAGGGGCTGCATTTGGGTGGTCAATTCCAATGGCTTATGCCGCGCAATCAGGTACATTACCAGCGGTAGCATGGTTATTATTTGTGGCAAATATATTGTGGACGATTGCTTACGATACGCTATATGCAATGGTTGACCGTGATGATGATCTTAAAGTTGGGATTAAATCAACAGCGATTCTTTTTGGTCGGTTTGATAAATTAATTGTCGGTATATTACAACTGGCAACGATTATATTGTTGATTGCTATTGGTGGAATTTTACAGCTGAGCCAGGGGTATTATTGGGCGTTATTAGTTGCATCAGCACTGTTTGTTTATCAACAAATGCTTATTCAAGGCCGGCAGCGTGAGCAATGCTTTAAAGCTTTTTTAAATAACAATTATGTCGGGATGGTCATTTTTATTGGTATCAGCTTAAGCGTGTTGTGGTAATAAGCGACGATGATTAACGAACAATATTAAGTCATAAAAAAAGCGCCTTGCGGCGCTTTTTTTGTTTCTGATAACTAGTCGTTAGTTAACTCTTCATCAGGGTGCATCACCGCTTGAATGGTTAATCTTACCTCTGGCGAAATCAATGACGTTAGCAAGCCTGCCAGTTGCTCAACAGGTGCTGTTACTGCGTGGCATTCATCATTGAGATAGCCTTCACTATGAAGGGTTTTTACTAGAGTACTAAACACCCCTTTATCGAAAAATTCAGGAGCATTAATCCCATGTAAACGACTTAAGCGTTGCGCCAGAACCTGACTGTGCTGTTCTAAATCTGTTTTTGGTAATTGCGGTTCAGCATTTAATAATGTCAGTGCAATAGCGTAACGCTGTAAGGTTTCAGTAATGGTACGTGCTAACAGCTGTAATGGCCCAATACGGCCATTATTAATCGCAATGGTATCATCATTAATCAGCAGTAACCGTTGGCGTACGAGTTCAGCAATTAAACGATCAATTTCTTGTGGTAATTGTTCAGCGTCAAAGCGTAAGAATAACTCTGCTTTTAGGAACGGATACAGTAACTCGACTTGCTGATGAATGTCTGCGCGAGTTAAAGATTGCTGTTGTACCACGATATGAGCAATCAATGACGGTAGCGCAAACAAATGAATAATATTGTTACGGTAGTAGGTCATTAAGATTGATTGCTCACGATCAAGCGAGATAATTTCACCTAACACGTCGCGTTCAACCAGGAATTTATCCATGGTAATCGCATGATCGACCATTTGGGTGGCGTTATCTTTTGGCGTGGTACAATGTTTTGAATACGGCGCATTACGCAACAGTTCAAGGTAACATTCAATTTGCTGCTCTAATGAACTGCGACTTAATGCTCGTTGGCGCGAGGCTAATAGTGCTAATGCACATAATGTTAGAGCATTGGTCGCCGCTGCATCATTAATGTGAGTCATCATCTTAACCGCCAAATCATTCACTGCTGGAGATAGCCAGCTTGGACGTTGCGGTTCAATCGGATTTATATCTTGGTGCCAATTAGGCACGTTATCATTTAAATATTGATTGAGTGATAACGGCTCACCAAAGTTAACGTAACCTTTGCCGAAATTGCGTAATTTACGCAGAGTACGCAGCACTTGACCAACATTTTCTTTTTCTTTGCGTTTACCTTGCAGTTCTTTGGCGTAGGTACCCACTTCCATTACATGTTCATAACCAATGTAAACGGGCACTAAGGTTACAGGGCGATTTAAGCCACGTAACATCGCCTGAATAGTCATTGATAACATGCCCGTTTTAGCAGGAAGTAAGCGACCTGTGCGTGAGCGTCCACCTTCACTGAAATATTCAACCGAATAACCTTTAGCAAATAACTGTGCTAAATATTCACGGAAAACAGTTGAATAAAGGCGATCACCTTTAAAACTGCGACGAATAAAGAATGCACCACCACGACGGAAAATAGGTCCGGCAGGGAAGAAATTAAGATTGATACCCGCGGCAATATGCGGTGGCACTAAGCCTTCTTGGTACAGAACATAAGACAGTAATAAGTAATCCATGTGGCTACGGTGACAAGGCACATACACAATTTCATGACCATCTTGCGCTAAACGACGAATACGTTGCGCATTGGTAATATTGAGGCCTTGGTAGAGCTTATTCCACAACCAACCTAAGAAACGCTCACCATTTTTAATTAATGGATAAGAAAAATCAGCCGCAATTTCTTCCATCATCGCAATCGCTTCACGACGGACTTTTTCTACTGGAACTTGACGACTTAATGCTTCTTCTTGTACCACTTTATCAATAGCTTTTGATGCTAATAAGCGTTTGAAAAGTTGTTTACGATCTGGCAATCGTGGTCCTGATGTCGCGAGTAATTGACGTGAAAAATGAATCTTAGCCACTCGTGCTAATTTTTGTGCAATCGCATCATCAGTACCGTGGTTATCAGCCATATAGCGTAAAGATACTGGAGTACTCAAACGGACTAAACAATCTCGACCATGACCTAAAATAGCCCAGGTTTTTTTGGGGCCATTTAAAGGGCGTAAAATAGGCTTTGTTTTTGACTCTTTGCCCGGTGCTCGACCCCATAAAATCGACGCAGGGATCAATTGAATGTTTAATTCGCTATCTTGTTTATGTAATTCTAATAAATCACAAAATAGCGTAATTGAATCTTGTGGAAGTCCGCCTTTATTGCCAAAAATACTTGGGCTTTCAGCAACACAAACAAAACGTGGAAATGATTGGCCATTAATGTCTAATGGCGATAGTGGATCAGGTAAACCTGATGCTAGCGCGCTGCTACGTAGAGTTAATAGATCAGTATTAGAACGGTACGGCAATATATAGACGATTGGGCGCGCTAAATCGAGTTCTAAATCAGCAACTGGATCAGATGGAATCGAATGAGGTTTTACCAACAAAGAAAGTGGCAATTTTAATAATTGTTGATAGATTTTCTGCCCGCTTGACATAGATATAATTAGCCTCTGAACCTTAATACGCTGCACAATAGCAGAAAAAAATCACTTTCATGCAGGAGATATGCGGTAAATAAGAGCTAAAATACCACTTTTTTGACTAAGTCATGGTTTATTTTTATGACAACTTTTGGATTGAAAAACGATCTGGCATGACCAGTTGATGAAAGATGATTGATTCTGTTGGAATTATTGCCACAAACAATAGCATTATATTTTTTTAATCCAAGTGACTGAATGGCTTTGAATTCCTACTCAAATTGCTGTTTTCGTAAACAATTGGCTTTTATTGTCTTTGAACACTGGATATACTCACAGCAACTGTATAAAAAGACAGGTGACTCATGAAGCCGTTAACGCCGCGACAACAACAAGTCTTTGATCTTATCAAAGCAAAGATCGATGACTGTGGAATGCCACCAACACGTGCCGAAATCGCGCGTGAACTTGGCTTCCGTTCTGCTAATGCAGCAGAAGAACATTTAAAAGCTTTAGCCCGTAAAGGTGTATTAGAAATTATTCCTGGCGCATCACGTGGAATCCGTTTACTCATTGAGGATGATATTGCCGATGAAAAAGGTTTACCGTTAATTGGCCGTGTAGCTGCAGGTGAACCTATTTTAGCGCAAGAGCATGTTGAAGCGCATTATGAGGTGGATCCAACTTTGTTTAAACCTCGTGCTGATTTTCTCTTGCGTGTGAATGGTATGAGTATGAAAAACATCGGCATTATGGACGGTGATTTACTGGCGGTACATAAAACTCAAGATGTACATAATGGTCAGGTTGTTGTTGCTCGTGTTGATGATGAAGTTACTGTTAAACGCCTTGATAAGAAAGGTATCAAAGTGTTGCTTCATGCTGAAAATGAAGATTTTTCACCAATTGAAGTGGATTTAGAACACCAGAGCTTAACCATTGAAGGTATTGCTGTTGGCGTGATCCGTAACGCGGATTGGATGTAACTATCCGCTAACGACAGATTGAGTTAACACCAAATAAGCGTAGCGTATTAGCTGCGCTTTTTTTTTGTCTCGTAAAATGATTTATGACGATTTTGTTACATATATCATTGGCTTATCTAGTTAATTGTTAGTAATTATTTGTTGGTGATTTTTTGCGCTATTACTGTTTAGTGCCTAAGTTAAATAGAGAGGAATATTATTTTAGCTTTGCTGCTGACGGGAAAATTTGTCGTTGCATGTGCAGGGTAAGGCAAGCTGTAGTCGACAAAGGAGGTCAGAACGATGTTACGTAAACTGATCGGCAGTAGTGGATTAATCCTATTTTCAGCTCCACTGCTGGGTGAAACCATACAATTTAATATGACACCAGGCGTTACGGCAATAAGCCAAGATGTGTTTGGTTTACATATGACAATTATGTATATCTGCATTGCTATCGGCGTGGTGGTATTTGGAGCCATGTTTTGGTCTATTTTTCACCATCGAAAATCAAAAGGTGCCGTTGCAGCTTCCTTTCATGAAAGCACTAAAGTTGAAATTATTTGGACATTAATTCCATTTGTTATTTTGATCTTGATGGCAATTCCCGCAACTAAAACATTATTAGCCATGGAAGATCCGTCTAAATCTGATCTCACCATTCAAGTGACTGGCTCCCAGTGGAAATGGCATTACCGCTATTTTGATCAAGATGTTGAATTTTATTCGCACCTCGCGACGAGTGCCGCTCAAATTGACAACCTTCGGCCTAAACGGGCTAATTATTTATTAGAAGTGGATTACCCCTTAGTGGTACCGATCGGTAAAAAAATTCGCTTTTTAATTACTTCTCAAGACGTGATCCACTCGTGGTGGGTGCCGGCGTTTGCGGTCAAAAAAGATGCTAACCCCGGTTTTATTAACGAAGCATGGACGCGTATTGATAAGCCGGGGATTTATCGTGGTCAGTGTGCTGAGTTGTGCGGTAAAGATCATGGTTTTATGCCGATTGTTGTGATTGCAAAACCGCAAGCTGAATACGAACAATGGCTACAACAAACGCAAGCGACTCAACGCCAAGCACGAGAACAAGAACAACAACTATTGGATATGGTAATGCCAATGGATGAGTTGATGGCACTGGGTGAGAAAACCTATAACAGCCGTTGTGCGATGTGTCACCAAGCTAATGGCGAAGGGATCCCAGGCGCTTTTCCTGCATTAGCTGGGCAAGGAATGTCGATTGATCCTAAGCAAAAAACTGAGCATATCAAGATTGTAGTTCATGGCAGTACGGGCACTGCAATGCAAGCATTTGGTCCGCAATTAAGCCTAAAAGAATTAGCTGCGGTGATCACCTATGAGCGTAATGCTTGGGGAAATAATACCGGAGAAGCCGTACAAGCTGCGGATATTGAGGCGGTTAAAACTGGCCAGTAGTGATAAGGAATAACGAGCATGACGGAGATAGCGCACCAGCAACCAGCCATAGAACATCATGAGCATCATCCGCCTAAGGGGCTTAAGCGGTGGTTATTTACCACTAACCATAAAGATATTGGCTCATTGTATTTGCTATTTAGTCTGTCGATGTTCTTTATTGGCGGGGCGATGGCTATGGTGATTCGAGCGGAGTTATTCCAGCCTGGATTGCAATTGGTTGAACCGAATTTTTTTAATCAAATGACCACTGTTCATGGCTTGATTATGGTGTTTGGTGCGGTAATGCCAGCCTTTACAGGACTTGCTAATTGGATGATTCCATTGATGATTGGCGCGCCAGATATGGCTCTGCCACGAATGAATAATTGGAGCTTTTGGATCCTACCGTTTGCGTTTAGCTTGTTATTAGCATCGTTATTTATGGAAGGGGGCGGGCCTAATTTTGGTTGGACATTTTATGCGCCGTTGTCGACTACCTATAGCCCTGCAAGTACTGGTTTGTTTGTGTTTGCGATTCATATTATGGGTATCAGTTCGATCATGGGGGCAATTAATGTGGTGGTGACCATTATGAATATGCGCGCACCTGGTATGACTTATATGAAAATGCCGTTGTTTGTGTGGACATGGCTAATAACAGCATTTTTATTGATAGCGGTAATGCCAGTGTTAGCGGGTGCTGTCACCATGGTATTAACGGATAAATATTTCGGTACCAGTTTCTTTGATGCTGCAGGTGGTGGCGATCCAGTGATGTTCCAACACATATTCTGGTTTTTTGGTCATCCTGAAGTTTACATTATGATTTTGCCGAGTTTCGGTATCATATCGGCAATTATACCCGCATTTTCACGTAAGAAACTCTTTGGTTATAGCTCAATGGTGTATGCCACCGCCTCAATTGCTGGGTTGAGTTTTTTGGTGTGGGCGCATCATATGTTTACCACCGGCATGCCAGTTGCCGCTGAACTTTTCTTTATGTATTGCACCATGCTGATCTCAGTGCCAACAGGGGTCAAAGTGTTTAATTGGGTTGCGACCATGTGGCGTGGCTCGCTGACATTTGAAGTACCGATGTTATTTGCGATAGCGTTTATTGTGTTATTTACCATCGGTGGCTTTTCAGGATTAATGCTAGCTATTACTCCGGCAGATTTTCAATATCACGATACCTATTTTGTGGTGGCCCATTTCCATTATGTGTTGGTATCAGGCGCGATTTTTTCAATTATGGCTGCAGCCTATTATTGGTTGCCTAAATGGACTGGGCATATGTTCAATGAACGCTTAGCGCAATGGCATTTTTGGTGCTCATTAATTTCAGTCAATATTCTGTTTTTTCCAATGCACTTTCTAGGCCTTGCTGGTATGCCGCGTCGTATTCCTGATTATGCGTTGCAGTTTGCTGATATTAATGCGGTGGTGAGTGTCGGTGGATTTTTATTTGGCTTGTCACAATTATTATTTGTCGCGGTGGTGGTGAAATGCATTCGAGGTGGAGAAAAAGCAGCCTCAAAACCTTGGGAAGGGGCTGAGGGTTTAGAGTGGATGGTACCGTCTCCAGCGCCATATCACACTTTTTCAACCCCGCCTAAAATTGATTAGCGGAGGTTGATATGGAGCCGCAATCAAGACGCTCGGTGATTGGATTGGTGTTTGCAGCTATAGCAATGTTTGGGTTCGCGTTTGCGTTAGTGCCTTTATATGACGTGTTTTGTGATATTACCGGTATTAATGGCAAAACGGCGACAACGCCAACGGCGGCTAGCGATAGGGTTGATCGAACTCGAACCGTGACGGTGGAGTTTGTTGCTTATATTAATCCTGATGTGAAGTGGCAATTTACCCCCCAGGTAACGCAAGTGAATGTTCACCCAGGGGAGAAAAAAATCATTAACTATCAGGTAAAAAACCTTAATCCCCAGCCATCTATCGGCCAAGCTGTACCGTCTGTAACCCCAGGGATTGCCGCACAATATTTTAATAAAATTGAGTGTTTTTGTTTTAATCATCAACCATTAGCAGCAGGTCAAGAGGCTGAGTTGCCGCTGGTATTTTATGTTGATCCTGATCTGCCGCGTGATATTGAAGTCCTTACATTGGCATACACCCTTTATGACGTAAGTGCTACTGCGCAACCCCTTACTCAATCTAATGAGCAAGATAATGAGGTGAAAAATGTCGAACTCTTATGATGATTCTAAGCAATCTACGCTAGCAACCCCTGATGAATATTATGTACCAGAGGCGAGTGGTTGGCCTATTTTAGGGGCGGTAGCATTGTTCTTAATTGCCCTAGGTGCAGGGGCGACCGTTGGTGATTTATTGGCGGGGCAAGGGCCGTGGATTTTATTAACTGGGGTTGGATTAATTTTAATCATGCTAACTGGTTGGTTTCGCGATGTGATCATCGAATCAATGGGCGGTTTATACAGTACTCAAATGGATCGCTCGTTTCGACAAGGTATGAGTTGGTTTATTTTCTCGGAAGTGATGTTCTTTGGCGCATTTTTTGGAGCGTTATTTTATATACGTATGATTGCCGTACCTTGGCTCGGTGGTGCAAGTAATAATGCCATGACCAACATTGTATTATGGCCGCATTTTGTTGCCGATTGGCCACTGGTTGTAACCCCTGATGGTACTGAAACTCAAGCAATGGGGCCGATTGGATTACCGTTATATAACACCATTATTCTACTCACGTCATCTATCACGCTGCATGTTGCTCATCTGGCGTTAGAAAATAATCAACGGCGTCGATTAAGCTTATTTTTATTAGTCACAGTGTTACTTGGTGGAGTGTTTGTCTATCTTCAAGCGGTGGAATATATCCATGCTTATCGTGATCTTAACTTACGCCTCGAAAGCGGTGTGTATGGTAACACCTTCTTTATGTTAACTGGCTTTCACGGTGTCCATGTCACCTTAGGGGCGGTGTTATTGTTCATTGTTTGGTGCCGAGTTTTAAAAGGACATTTTACTCCTCAGCATCATTTTGCTTTTCAAGCAGGTGCTTGGTATTGGCATTTTGTGGATGTGGTGTGGCTATGCTTATTCGTGTTTGTTTATATTTTATAGCGGCGCGTCTTAAGTGGCTCAACAAAAGTGAGTAAAGCAAGGGTGGTTAGGGCATATAAGGATCAGGGTTAGGTTGAATAATACCGGTCATTAAAGCAATAACGAGTAATCCAAACAAAATGACCGCAATCAGTAACCGTCGCCCAAGATAATGCGATAGCGGTCGTGATGATTGCGCTTTTAACATCAGTGGTAGAGCACGAAATAGATAAATAATCATTAGCAGTAATAAGACGATAAATAACAATTTAATTAGCATGTTAGATGCTCCTCAAGTGGCTATTTAAAGCATAGCGGGTTTTAACTGTTAGCGATAAAAGGATACTTAATGATGCGATCTATCGCTTTTATTATGTTTACCATAGCCGTTGTTGCTTTGTTATTAAAACTGGGATGGTGGCAAATGAGCCGCGCCAATGAAAAGCAGCAGTTACAATCCCAAGTAACAACGCGTCAGCAAACGATGTTGGTTGATTTAGCCAATCTGCCGCTGCAACCGCTATGGCATAGCATTACCATTGAAGGTGAATTTGATAATAGTCGCCCGATCTTATTAGATAATCAGCTTTACCGTGGCCGCCCGGGCTACCATCTTTACTTGCCTTTTGTGAGCCAGCAACAACGAGTATTAGTTAACCTCGGTTGGATTGCTGCTCCACCATATCGAAATATATTGCCGACGTTACCGACCTTTGATGGTCGTCAAATCATTACTGGTGTGGTTGCTCCAGCGCAGCAGTTATTACAATTTAAGCCGGATAATGCTGATAATCAATGGCCATTACGAGTGCAAAATATTGAATTAATTTGGCTAACTCAACAGTTACAACAACCACTATTACCGTGGATTATTCAAATATCACCCTCAAGTCCTATCGCATTAACGCAAACATGGCAGCCAGTCGTGATGGGGCCAAAGAAACATTATGGCTATGCAATGCAGTGGTTTTTACTCGCGATTGCAGTGGTTTTTATGTCTTTATTATGGCTACGCAGGGAGCAAGCTGTATGAAAAAATATCAGATATTATTAGTGGTCGGATTGGT
This sequence comes from Photobacterium malacitanum, assembly GCF_900185615.1. Classification (GTDB taxonomy): domain Bacteria; phylum Pseudomonadota; class Gammaproteobacteria; order Enterobacterales; family Vibrionaceae; genus Photobacterium; species Photobacterium malacitanum. The sequence continues at coordinate 128,349 of NZ_FYAK01000006.1, read as the reverse complement.
GTTTGCGTTACCGATAATCATAGCGAAAGTGATGTTACACCAGCAGTGGTATCAAGGTGGGGTCACAAATCGTGGTCAATTATTACAGCCAGCAGTCACCATTGCTGAATTTGCGCTACCGCAGACATGGCAACTAATTTATCGGCTTCCTGCGCGTTGTGATGCACATTGCCAAGGTGCGTTATTTAATTTGCGCCAAGTGCCACAAGCAGCCGGAGCTGATAGTCATCGGCTACAGAGTGTCGTATTGGTCAGTAATGATAATAGCGCTGCAACATCATTGCTGCAGGGGTTAGAACAGCGCCAAATAGAGACTTCGCTACAGCAACAGTTAGCACAATTAGAATATGGTTTGGCAACTATTTATATCGCTGATCCTCACGGTAATATGCTAATGGCTTATCCATTGGTGACGGGTGAACAACAGATATTACGTCAAGGAAAAGATGTTTTGCGTGATTTAAAACGGTTACTAAAAGTCTCAAAAATAGGTTAAGTCATTGCTGTCATTAGGGAGGATAACGAATGATTACTACCACTAATAATGATCGATATTTCTTTTTTTTAGTCAGTTTTAGTTGTGTATTGTCAGTGGCTGTCGTGGCTCTCGGGGCGTTTACTCGGCTAACGGAAGCAGGGCTAGGTTGCCCAGATTGGCCAGGTTGTTACGGTTTTTTAACTGTGCCTCAAACCGCACTTGAGCAACAAACTGCCGCTACATTTTTTCCTCAAACACCGTTAGAACCTCAAAAAGCATGGAATGAAATGTTGCATCGCTATATTGCAGGCAGCTTAGGTTTATTTATTGCTGCTATTAATATTATGGCGTGGCGAAAACCATCGCGACCGAAACTATTACCATCATTGTTATTATGTATGGTGGTCTTGCAAGCTTTATTGGGTATGTGGACTGTTACGTTAGTGTTGATGCCAGCTGTAGTCATGGCGCACTTATTAGGTGGCTTTTGCATTGTGAGTTTATTGTGGCTATTGCGGTTACAACTTCAATCGCCACCCTCAATCATAACCAAGATTGCAGCCAAACCCTTACGTCGGTTACGAATCGCAGCGATCATCAGCGTTATAGTGGTTTTTTTTCAAATTGCTTTAGGTGGATGGACTGCGGCGAACTATGCTGCATTGGTGTGTAGTCAACTGCCGATCTGTGAAGCTAACTGGATGCAATTGTTTGATTCAAAAGCTTTTTTGTTGGTGCAGCCACCACATGACAGTTATCAATATGGTGTGCTTGATTATGGCCAACGGGTGTCGATTCATGTGGTACATCGTATTGGCGCCATGATTACAACGGTAGTGGTATTAACCATGGCATGGTTATGTTGGCTACAGCATTCATTGCGACGTTATAGCTTTGGGTTAGTGCTGTTGTTGTTAGTGCAAATTGCACTTGGAGTGACAAATGTGGTGGCCAGTTTACCGCTAGCAGTTGCTGTTGCTCATAATGTTACTGGTTTAGGGTTGTTGGTGATGATGGTGAGTGTGAGTTATCGAGTGGGAGTGGGGTCTCGATGGTCACGCACAATAGCGCAGCCATTACCGCAGGAGTAATCATATGGATAAATTACAATGGCCTGAACGCAGCCGTGGTGTGACATTAACTACTGCGGTGTGGCGAGATTATGTAACCATGACAAAGCCTAAAGTGGTGGCAATGTTATTGCTGACGGCATTGGTTGGAATGTGTCTTGCGGTGCCAACAGTACCCTCGTTCAAAGTGGTGGTGCTGGGATTGGTTGGGATTGGCTTACAATCAGCTGCTGCCGCGGTATTTAATCATGTGCTTGATCGGCGTTTTGATGCTCAAATGGCACGAACTTACCATCGACCATTAGCAAAAGGGCGTATCGCAACAGTCAATGCGGTGTTGTTTGCAAGTCTGTTAATGGTGTTAGGATTTCTTTTACTATGGCAGCTAAATCCACTGACGGCATGGTTAACGATGGCAAGTTTAGTCGGCTATGCGGTGGTGTATACCGTATGGTTAAAGCATGCTACGCCGCAGAATATTGTCATTGGTGGTTTAGCTGGAGCAGCGCCGCCATTGTTAGGTTGGACAGCAGTGACAGGCAGTGTGAGTCCTTATGCGCTGTTATTAGTGATGCTGGTTTTTGTATGGACGCCACCGCATTTTTGGGCGCTGGCAATTCACCGTCGCGATGATTACGCCAAAGCCGGTATTCCGATGTTGCCTGTAACTCATGGGGTTGAATATACCAAAACCATGGTGCTGTTTTATACCTTATTGTTGTTTGCGGTCGGGTTGTTACCATGGCTAACTGGCATGAGTGGCGGCGTTTATTTAATTGGCAGTAGTATGTTAAACCTTGGTTTTATTGGTTATGCCATTAAGCTAAAATTTTTTGATAATGCAGGTCATGCATGGGCAACATTTAATTATTCAATTTGGCATATATTAGCCTTGTTTGTGGTGTTATTAGTTGATCATTGGTGGTTAGCCTTTATAGCGACTTAATATTACGTCACAGGCTGCGCCTTTGTTATCTTAATCAGTCTGTTGTCACCTTTCTCAAATGGTAAACTGGTTCCTTATTTTGGAAAGCTAAGGGAAGCCTGTGTTTACTACATTAAAAGATAAATCACTTCATTATCAGGTTTTCGCATTAGCGCTGCCGATGGTGCTGTCTAATATTACTGTGCCATTGTTGGGATTGATTGATGCTGCGGTTATCGGTCATCTTGATCAATCATGGTATTTAGGTGGTGTTGCTGTGGGTGGCACCATGATCAATGTGACGTTGTGGTTGCTGGGTTTTTTACGGATGGCAACCACAGGTGTTACTGCTCAGGCGCAAGGCAGCGATAACAAAGATGCTCAAGCGATCATTTTTGTTCAAGGCATGGCACTTGCGTGGCTATTGGGGGCGGTACTCGTGGTATTCCACTACCCAGTAAGCCAGCTCATTTTTCATTTTAGTAGCGCTGGCAGTGAAGTGAAATTATATGCGAACCAGTATTTCTCGACCCGTATTTGGGGCGCACCTGCGGCTTTAGCTAATTTTGTGATCATGGGATGGTTGTTGGGCATGCAAAATGCAAAACTGCCAATGTGGTTACTTATTGTAACGAACGTCGTCAATATACTGCTAGATTTAGTTTTTGTGCTGGGTTTGGGGTGGAAAGTGCAAGGTGCTGCGGCAGCATCTGTTATCGCTGATTACAGCGGTATGGTATTAGGCTTATGGTTTGTTGCTCAACAATGGTTACGTTTAGGTTTACCGCCGCTAAAGCAAAAGCTTACCAGTATCCGTTATGGCATCGGGCGATTACTAAAGCTCAATCGCGATATATTTTTACGCAGTTTATGCTTGCAAGCGACATTTACTTTTATGACCTTTCAGGGGGCGCATTTAGGCGATAATGTGGTGGCTGCCAATGCGGTATTAATGAGTTTTTTAATGCTGGTGTCCTATGCGATGGATGGGTTTGCATATGCTATGGAAGCGTTAGTAGGTAAAGCAATCGGGGCTGGAAATAAGGGCCAACTTGAGCGTTATTTAGTTGGGACAACATTTTGGAGTTTATTAATTTCATTAGGGTTAACCGTTATTTTTGCTGTTTTTGGTACTCAAATAGTTGCAATGATTTCTGATATTCCTGCAGTTCAACAACAAGCTGATAATTATTTGCCGTGGTTGACAGCTGTGCCGTTAGTCGCAATGTGGTGCTTTTTATTGGATGGGGTATTTATCGGTGCAACGCGTGGTAAAGATATGCGTAATAGCATGTTTTTAGCAACCAGCGGTTTTTTTGTGATTTGGTGGTCAATGAGCAGTTATGGTAATCATGCTTTATGGGCGGCGATGGTGGGTTTTATGGCGTTGCGAGGGGCGATATTAGCAGTGATATTTATTTCGCAATGGCGGAAAAACATATTTTTACCACACACTTTATAAACAACCAGTTATCATTTCTGTGAATAGAATTGACGTTTTTTTACACAAAAAAGGCTTTCAATCGTGATTATGATTTGCTTAAATGCGTTCACTTATTATCCAGGTGGTGCAAATGACAAACAAGATTATAGGTTATTTATTGTTGGTGCTGAGTTTAACTTTCAGTGTTCATAGCTATGCCAGCAGTTTTAAAAAATTGCATGTTACCGCAACAGCATATAATTCAGTGCGATCGCAAACAGATGCTAGTCCTAATATTGCAGCTTGGGGAGATCGTTTAAAGCCCGGCATGAAAGCTATCGCTGTTTCTCGGGATTTACTTAAAATGGGGCTAAAGCGTGGCTCTAAAGTCAAAATCTCAGGTTTACCCGGTGAATATGTAGTACTAGATAAAATGCACCACCGTTGGAATCGTAAGATTGATATCTATATGGGTAAAGATGTTAGAGCAGCTAAAAATTGGGGTAAACGACGGGTAACTATCACGGTTGTTAGAGCTTAATTCTATTTATTGGCGCTATTAATGCTCTTTAAATATATTATTGACGGTAGGTTTTTGGTTTAATACGCAGCTTTGACTTCCAAGGCATTGTAGAAAATGAAAAAATCGATCTTTTTTGTCGTATTTTTGTCACTGCTTTTTAGCTTGTCTAGCTATGCTAGTTCGATAAAAACATTGCGGGTAACTGCAAGCGCTTACAATTCAGTACGGGCGCAAACCAATCATCAACCTAATCTGACAGCTTGGGGAGTGCGGTTAAAGCCGGGCATGAAAGCTGTGGCAATATCACGAGATTTACTCCAAAAAGGATTTAAAAAAGGTACTCGAATTAAAATTCAAGGCTTAACTGGCGAGTATATTGTGCTGGATAAAATGCACCGTCGTTGGCGTAATAAGATTGATATTTATATGGGTAACGATGTAAAAGCGGCTCGAAAATGGGGCAAGCGTACGGTTACTATTCAAATCCTAAATTGATCGTTCAATAATAAAAAAGCCGCATTTTGATGCGGCTTTTTACTATCTGCTGCAATTGTGGATCTATACCATTAATAGTAAGAGTGATCGCCACGAGCGTGATCTGTAATATCACGTGCACCAGTTAATTCGCCTTCAAATTGCACGAGTAGCTCTTTCTCAATGCCTTCTTTTAGCGTCACATCAACCATAGAACAACCATTACAACCACCACCAAATTGAAGAATAGCAACACCATCCTCAGTGATTTCAGACAGGGACACGTGACCGCCATGACCTGCAAGTTGTGGGTTAATTTGAGTTTGAAGTACGTAATCAACACGCTCCATCAATGACGCATCATCGGCAACTTTACGCACTTTAGCGTTAGGTGCTTTTAATGTTAGCTGTGAACCCATTTTATCAGTAACAAAATCAATTTCAGCATCATCAAGGAAAGGAAGGCTTAATTCGTCAATAAAAGCAGAAAATAGCTCAAGTTTCATTTCCGTATCACTTGCTTCAACCGCTTCTGGTGGGCAGTAGGATACGCCACATTCAGCACTTTGGGTGCCTGGGTTTACAACAAAAACACGGATATTAGTACCCTCAGGCTGCTGGGCAAGAAGCTTGCCGAAGTGCTGCTGAGCGCTTTCAGTAATAGTGATCATGGACACGATGTAATACCTGACTTATTTAGTAAGTTTTATTCATTCTACTCTTTGTGAGTCATTGTCGCATCTTTAAAGCGACATTTTTTATTTGACCACGTTTTATTAATTAATGCGCGTCTTTTTTATACAAGATTAGTGAGGTGGTTGTTCAGTATGACATAGCGTATAAATATCAACACGCTTAACACCACGTTGAAGTAGTAATTGGGTTAATTGATCGACTGTGGCACCTGTGGTGACGACATCGTCAATGATCGCGACATGATCTGGCAAGCTGCAAGAGTGTAATTTAAAAGCATGCTTAAGATTGTGGCGACGTTGAATTTTGGTTAGTTGTTGCTGAGGTGGAGTGTGGCGTAGACGTTGAAAAGCATGTTGATTAACTTGGCTATGTAAAATAGCAGCTAATGCTAATGCCAATTGATGACTTTGATTAAACCCGCGCAAGCAATAGCGTCGCCAATGGAGCGGAACGGGTAATAATAGTGGGGCAGGGTCAGTAATTTGGTAAGCAAGTTGTTGTGCCAGTGGCTGAGCTAACCAAAACTTACCATAAAATTTAAATTGATGGATAAGTTGCTGTAATGGCGGCCGATATTCACCTAAACGATAGAGGCGATGCCATCGAGGAGGATTGCTTAGGCAGCGACCACAATCGGTAACAGTACTCAACATAGTGGTGCCACAATGTTGGCAATAGGGCTGGGTTGGAAAATGATTAATACAATGGTTGCACCAATAGTGCTCAGTTTGATTGAGTGGTAGTTGGCATAGAGAACAATGTTTAAACAATAATCGATGGTATAAATTATCTCGCCATGATGGCACTCTATTTGGCATCATTATTACTCATAAACAATCGATGCAGGGAACTATAAATGACATCACAGCTTAATTGGTACAGTGAAGGTCAGGGGCCAGATCTGGTTCTCATTCATGGGTGGGGAATGAATGTTGGTGTATGGCAAGATGTGATCCCGATGCTAAGTCAGCATTATTGTGTCCATTGGTGTGATTTGCCAGGTTATGGTGATAACGGCGGTATAAGTGCGACCTCATTAACTGACATTGTTGAGTTGTTATTAGCCCAAGCACCACCAACAGCAGTGTGGCTAGGTTGGTCATTAGGTGGCGTGATTGCGACACAAGCAGCACTAACAGCACCATCAAGGGTAACTCAATTAATCACCGTTGCCAGTTCGCCATGTTTTATGTCGCGAACGGATTGGAACGGTATTCAGCCACGGGTACTGGCTAATTTCCAAAACCAGTTAGTAACTGATTTTGCCATTACCATTGAACGGTTTTTGGTGTTGCAGGGCTTAGGTAGTCGCACAGCAAAGGAAGACATTCGACAATTGAAAGCTGCGGTATTATCAAGACCACAGCCACAATTAGCTGCGTTAACCCTTGGGTTAGAATTATTAGAAAATGTTGATTTACGACCATCATTAGTGGATCTATCACAACCGTGGTTGCGGTTATATGGACGATTAGATGCGTTAGTGCCGATTAAAACTGAGCCGGTATTAAGTGCCCAACATCCTCACTCACAAAGTTATGTTTTTGTTGATGCATCACATGCACCGTTTATTTCACATTTGGATGAGTTTGTTGCTGTGGTGAGTGATTTTATTGGCTAACTGCTGTTGCGGAATACGATAGATAAGAGCATTACGCAATGATCATTGAAGTAAATAATTATCATAGATGGTCGATATAGTACCTAGGATGTCATAACGCGTTTTTGGATAGCAACGGTGGGTTTTTCAAGATGGTGATTGCTCCATTACAATCAAGTGTGCCGGTATTAGCGACAACGACGAATCCATTAACGGATCAAGTGGCGCGAGATAACCGTGTGCGTGAAAAAATCATACCTGTGGTTGAGAGTAGTGCCGCGACAGCAGAAAAATCCCTGACGGCAGAAGAAAAACAGCGTAATAAGCCCAGCTGGGATGCAAGTGAACACCCTGATTATTCGCAATCACAGTCGAAACTATTTGAGGGCTATCAGCTGCAATTAGCTCAAATTGTACGAGTGTTATCGTTGGATAATTACGTTGCACCAGCTACGGAGCTCGGTTATTCGATGCACATTGAATTACCACGAGAGTTATTAGCGCAGCTAGCATTAATCAATGACAGTGAGCGTACCAAAGGAGTTGTCAGTCATCATTATGCGCAAGCAACACAGCCTAATCCACCGACGCAGTATTTGAAGGTTATTTAAACTCACAGCCAGACGAGGAGTCTGACTGCGAGTATGTCGCTTATTCTTTAGCGTTTAATCGTGATTATTTTTTCTTAGCATTGGCAAACGCCGCCGCAAAAGCACCGCCCATAGGAGGCGTGTTTTTGGATGCTGGTGGCGTATGTTGACGCGTTTGCTGCGATGATGGTTGTTGACGAGATGCGGTGGTGTTGGTGGTTTGGCGAGTTGGTTTTTCTTGACCTGGCTCATCACTTAAACGCATCGTCATCGCAATACGTTTACGCTGAACATCGACTTCCATCACTTTAACTTTCACCACATCACCGGCTTTAACCACTTCACGTGGATCTGAAATAAATTTATCAGATAGGGCAGAGATATGGATCAAACCATCTTGGTGAACACCAACGTCAACAAAAGCACCAAAGTTAGTCACGTTTGTGATCACGCCTTCTAACACCATACCAGGAATTAGGTCTTTTACTTCGTTGACGCCATCAGCAAAGGTTGCTGTTTTAAATTCAGGGCGAGGATCTCGACCTGGTTTATCAAGCTCACTAATGATGTCGGTTACCGTAGGCACACCAAAATTAGTATCGGTGTAGTCAGCCGCTTTTAAGCTACGTAGGAATTCGGTGTTGCCAATAATAGCATCAACCGGTTTATTGTTAGCTGCTGAAATGGCTTTCACCACTGCGTAAGATTCAGGGTGAACCGCAGAGCCATCAAGTGGGTTTTTGCCGTTCATTATTCGCAAGAATCCAGCACACTGCTCAAACGCTTTTGGCCCTAAACGCGCCACTTTTTTAAGTGCGGTACGACTATCAAAGCGGCCATTTTCATCGCGATAATTAACAATATTTTGGGCAATAGTAGTATTTAAGCCGGCAACACGAGTCAGCAAAGCAGCAGATGCGGTGTTGACATCAACACCAACGGCGTTTACACAGTCTTCGACCACCACGTCCAAACGTTTAGCCAGCATGCTTTGGCTAACATCATGTTGGTATTGGCCTACACCGATTGATTTGGGATCGATTTTAACGAGTTCTGCTAGTGGGTCTTGCAGACGACGGCCAATTGAAACGGCACCACGAATGGAAACATCTAGGTTCGGGAACTCTTTCGCTGCCAGTTCTGATGCTGAGTAGACAGATGCGCCAGCTTCACTGACCATCACACTTTGTACTTTAAGCTGATTGTCTTTAATCAGTTTAGTAACAAATGCATCTGTTTCACGTGAAGCAGTGCCGTTACCAATCGCAATTAAGTTGACGTTATGTTTATTAATTAACGCCACGACTGTTTTGGTTGATTCGACAATTTTGTTATGTGGTTGGTGTGGATAGATAGTGGCGGTATCTAATACTTTACCCGTTTCATCAACCACTGCAATTTTACTACCGGTACGTAAACCAGGATCGAGCGCCAGTGTGACGCGAGGTCCAGCTGGAGCAGCCATTAGTAAGTCATGGAGGTTATCGGCAAATACTTGAATAGCACCGTCTTCGGCTTTTTCACGTAAAATGCCCATCAGTTCAGTTTCCATGTGCATTAAAATTTTAATGCGCCATGCCCAGCTGATCACTTGTTTGCGCCATGCATCGGCAGCTTGGTTGCCTAAACTAACGTGGTAATGTTCAGCAATAATCACTTCACAATATGAATGACGAACAGCTTGTTCAGTATTAGGGTCAGCATTGAGTGACAGTTGTAAAAAGCCTTCATTACGACCACGGAATAATGCCAGAGCGCGGTGTGATGGAATGTTTTTTATCTGCTCGTTATAGTCGAAATAATCTTTAAACTTAGCGCCATCGTGCTCTTTACCTTCAATAATGCGTGAAGTGAGCTCAGCATGGTTATTTAACTGGTGACGAATTTTTTCAAGTAATGCAGCGTCTTCAGCAAAGCGCTCCATCAGAATAGCGCGAGCACCATCAAGCACGGCTTTGCTATCTGCAAAACCTTGCTCAGGATTTAGGTATTGTCGTGCCGTTTCTTCTGGTGAATGCTGTGGTTGATTCCATAGCAACTCTGCAAGTGGTTCAATGCCAGCCTCAATCGCAATCTGTCCCTTAGTACGACGTTTTTGTTTATAAGGCAGGTAGAGATCTTCAAGGCGGGTTTTACTGTCAGCACTATTAATTTCAGCTGCCAATGCTGGTGTCAGTTTACCTTGTTCTGTGATTGATTTTAGAATCACCTGACGGCGGCTATCGAGTTCGCGCAGGTAACTTAAGCGCGATTCTAATTGACGTAGTTGGGTGTCATCCAATTCGCCAGTGACTTCTTTACGGTAACGGGCAATAAAAGGCACCGTATTACCGTCATCAAGTAGGGTAACTGCAGCATTCACTTGTTCAGTGCGCACATTCAGTTCTGTGGCAATCTGTTGGTTGATAGCGTTGCTCATCCGTTGATATCTCTTGTTAATCGTTAAGCTTCCATTCTACGGCTGAATCTTGATCTGGCAAGTCAGCCGCGGTGAAGAGTGTGTCAGGCTGTAATAGCTTTATTGGGTTTGATAGCGAATGTGATTAATAAACCACATCTTTTTACCCAGCGGTGTCGTAACCACGGTATCGTCGTCCACTTGTTTGCTGAGCAATGCCCGTGCCATCGGTGAATCTATAGAAATGTAATCATTGCGGCCATAGATTTCATCTGGACCTACAATGCGAAATGTTTTTTGTTCTCCTGCTTCATTTTCAATTTCAACCCAAGCACCAAAGAACACCTTGCCATCTTGTTGAGGGGAATAATCAATGACTTTAACTGCTTCTAAGCGTTTACGTAAAAAACGTACTCGGCGGTCAATTTCACGCAGTCGCTTTTTATTATATTGATAATCCGCATTTTCACTACGATCACCTAAGCTTGCTGCCCACGTTACTTTCTTGGTCACTTCTGGGCGCTCTTCACGCCATAAGTAATTGAGTTCTTCTTCTAATTTATCAAAACCTTCACGGGTGATTAAGTTGGTTCTCATCATTATTCTCAAGCGATTGTTTGGCATTGTTCTATCATTGCTTAGGCAAAATAGAAAGTCGGATGATAATAATTTGCGACCTCTTAATAGTGGCGGGCTGATGATGTCGATACGTTGTAGCAGGTAGTGCTACAGGTGAAATGTTATGGTGTTGATATAGCAAATTAATCTCTCAAGTAAAAGAGTATTCAGAGATGAATCTCCATGCTATAAAGACATAGCAAAACAGTGGCGATTGAATATTTACGTGATGTTAATAACCCAATCATGAGACGAATTAGCATGTTATAATTCATGTCTAATGGTGATTATTATGTATCGCTAATGTTTGTTAAATAAAGCGTTAGTTATTACGACTTGCGTACACTTAGTAACAACTTGCTATCGTGATCGATGAAGGTGAAAAATGCAGGAAAATTATAAGATATTAGTGGTCGATGACGACATGCGTTTACGGGCGTTACTTGAGCGTTACCTTTCTGAGCAAGGATTTCAAGTACGCAGTGTTGCTAATGGCGAGCAAATGGATCGTTTACTGGCGCGTGAAACATTTCATCTAATGGTATTAGATTTAATGTTACCTGGTGAAGATGGCTTATCTATCTGTCGTCGCCTACGTAATGCTAACAACATGCTACCTATTTTAATGCTGACAGCAAAAGGCGATGAAGTTGATCGCATTGTTGGCCTTGAAGTTGGCGCCGATGATTATCTGCCAAAGCCATTTAATCCACGTGAATTATTAGCGCGTATTCGTGCGGTATTACGTCGTCAAACGATTGAGGCACCGGGCGCACCGAGTGTCTCAAGCAAAGTGATTGAATTTGGTGAGTTCCGTCTTAATCTTGGCACCCGTGAAATGTTCCGCGGCGATGCACCAATGCCACTGACATCGGGCGAGTTTGCTGTATTAAAAGCCCTTGTTACTAATGCGCGTGAGCCAATGTCACGTGACAAGTTAATGAATATGGCCCGTGGTCGTGAATATTCGGCGATGGAACGTTCGATTGATGTACAGATTTCACGTCTACGCCGCATGGTGGAAGATGATCCTAGTCGCCCGCGTTATATTCAAACGGTATGGGGTTTAGGGTATGTATTCGTACCTGATGGTCGTGAGGCGTAAGCCATGCGGTTATCGCCCAAAAGTACCTTTGCGCGAACACTGATATTATTAGCTGGCTTGTTAATCGCAAGCCAGATTTTTTCATATCTCACTATAGTGAATTACGCGCTACTGCCAAGTATTCAGCAATTTAATCGTATTTTAGCTTACGAAGTTAAGTTGATGTTGAAAGAAGATATTAAGATGGCTGACGGCCAAACGATTTATCTTGATCGACCTATTCGACGTAAGTTACTTGAAGAACTTGGAGTGACGTTACATGCGCCTAATTCTCCAGGCGCTGAAGAATTTAATGATGCCACTCATATTAGTTATTTGAGTGAAGAAATGTCGCGTGAATTACATTCACCAACCGATGTGCGGTTATTGCTTGGTACTCATAGCTATGTGCTGTGGATGAAAACCGATGCGATGCCAAACTTTTTGATGCGTATTCCTTTATCTGAATTACAAGAAGATGATTTCGCACCGTTATTTCGTTATAGCTTAATTATTGCTTTCTTAGTTATTGCTGGCGGTTGGTTGTTTATTCGGATTCAAAATCGGCCGTTAGTCGAACTTGAACAAGCCGCATTGCAAGTTGGGCGTGGTGAAACACCGCCGCAGTTACCTGAACAAGGTGCCTCTGAAATTCGCTCTGTGACCAAAGCTTTTAATCAAATGTCACAAGGCATCAAACAGCTTGAAGATGATCGGGCTTTATTAATGGCGGGAGTGAGCCATGATTTGCGGACACCATTAACCCGTATTCGACTCGCGACTGAAATGATGTCACCAGAGGACAGTTATTTAGCGGAATCAATGATCACAGATACTGAAGAATGTAACGCTATCATTAGTCAGTTTATGGATTATTTAAAATCGACCAAAAAACAAGATGAAGAAGATATCGATCTGAACGTATTGTTAGAAGATGTGGCACATACTGAAGGCAGTTATGGCAATGTTATTGAACAGCAATTAACGCCAGTACCGGGGACGATTTCAGCTAACGCGGTAGCCCTTAAACGCGCGGTAGCTAACTTGGTGATCAATGCGCAACGCTACGGTAATGGTTGGGTGAGAATATCCAGCGGTGCTTCGGTTGATCGTAAATCCGCTTGGTTTTGCGTTGAAGATGATGGTCCAGGGATTGAACCCAATCAAGTCACTAAAATGTTTCAGCCATTAACCCGTGGTGATTCTGCCCGTGGTAGTGAAACCGAAGGTACAGGGCTTGGGTTAGCGATTGTGAAGCGAATTATCGATCAAAATGAAGGGGCTATTTCAGTGCGTAATCGCAGTGAAGGTGGACTAAGAGTGGAGATCAGTTTGCCATTACATAAGCTCAAGCCGTAAGGATTTAACTTCGCTTGGCTGTGAAATAAGACCCAATAAAAAGCCCGCTCTCAATTCATAATGAGGCGGGCTTTTTTTAATGAGGATGATAATTAGTGTTGAGTGATCTTTGCTTCATCAATCAGTTCAACAGCATCAGCATTATCATCAGGCAAAATGATATTTAATAAAATCGCGGTAATACCGCCAGCAGCCATACCAGAAGATAAAATACTTTTTACAATCTCTGGCAGGAATTGCAAAATTTCAGGCTTTTGCGCAATGCCTAATCCCATCGAGAATGACAGTGCCATGATTAAAATGGCGCGACGATCAAGGTGACAGCGGGAGATGATTCGAATTCCCGATGCGGCAATGGTGCCAAACATGACAATCGTTGCACCGCCTAATACTGGCTCAGGAATCAGTTGGACTAAATTAGCGACATCAGGAAATAGCCCTAATAGCACCAACATACCTGCGACAAAATAGCCAATGTAGCGACTTGCAACACCGGTTAGCTGAATGATGCCATTGTTTTGGCTAAAGGTTGAATTGGGAAAGCTATTAAATACCGCAGCCATTGCTGAGTTAAGTCCATCTGCGAGCACACCACCTTTGATACGCTTCATATATAGCGGCCCTTTGACTGGTTGCTCTGAGGTCTCTGAGGTTGCAGTAATATCACCGATAGCTTCCAATGAAGTGACTGCAAATACAATCATCAAGGGTACCAATAATCCCCAATCAAAACTGAGCCCATATTGCATTGGCATTGGAATCGCAATTAATGGGTTGGTAGTGGCGATATCGGTTTTTATCATTCCTAACAGCCATGCCAATAAAGTACCAGCAGTCATGGCAATAACAATCGATGATACTCGTAAGTAAGGATTTTTAACGCGGTTCAGCAACACAATAAACCCTAATACTGTGCCTGCTAGCATCAGATTATCAAGGCTACCAAAGCTACCGTCAGCAATTGCACTATAACCACCACCAATGGAGGTTAGGCCTATCTGAATTAAGGTTAAACCGATTAATGTCACCACAATGCCAGACACTAACGGAGTAATAATACGTTGCGCATGTTGCAAAATCCGTGAAATAAATACTTCAGTGAAAGCGGCAAAAATGATGGTACCAAAAATGGCCGCCATCATGGTTTGAGTGTCAGCACCACCGGCTTTCAGTGCTAAACCAGCACCTATAATCGGGCCTAAGAAATTAAAACTTGTACCTTGAATTGACAATAAGCCCGAACCAATTGGGCCAAAGGTTTTAATTTGAATAAATGAAGCAATCCCTGATGCCAGTAATGACATGCTAACAATCGTGTTAGTGTCATTGGCGGGTAATCCCAAAGACTGGCAAATAATTAATGACGGTGTGATCACTGCGACAAACATCGCCAGTAAATGTTGGGTTGCAGCAAATAGGGTTTGGGGCAGCGGCGGTCTATCATCTAAACGATAAATAAGATCAGAGTTTTTTGGCGTGGAACTGGTGTGATGCTGAGTCATTGTTCGATCCTAACCGGTTCTCTGGTATCCATTATTCGCGCTGAGTGGGCAAATACTTGTGTGATTGGCGGTGATCTGTGATTGCTGTTAGTCAGAACCAAATCAACACTGGCAGAGAGTAAAGTAGTGAAATTTTGCCGCTATTGTAATTATCTTTTTTAAAATAGCAATCGTTTGCTTTTGGTGGGTGATGTGATTAATTAATAACGACTGACGAAGGGTAAACTACGCGGTTATTAGCATTAGGCAACAATAACCGCGATAGCATAGATGCTAGGCGTTAGAATAATTTTCACGTTGGCCTATCCAGCGCTCGATAATCGCTGCAGCATTATCAGGATATTGGTCGTGAATATAACGTGCGAGTTTTTGTACTTGAGGAATTAAGTATTGATCGCGAATTAAATCAGCCACTTTAAAATCAGCAATACCCGTTTGTTTCGTGCCCAGTAATTCACCAGGGCCTCTAATTTCAAGATCGCGCTGCGCAATCACAAACCCATCACTACTTTCTCGTAACACTGCTAAGCGTTTTTGAGCCGTTTTGGTCAGCGGCGCATGGTAAAGCAACACACAATGACTGGCGATTTGGCCGCGACCGACTCGACCGCGTAATTGGTGTAATTGCGCTAATCCAAGCCGTTCTGGGTTTTCAATCACCATTAAACTGGCATTGGGAACATCAACGCCAACTTCGATAACGGTAGTGGCGACTAATAAATCAATCTCACCTGCTTTAAAACTTGCCATAATTGCTTGTTTTTCTTTGGGCTTCATTCGACCGTGAACTAAACCAACCTTGAGATCGGGTAATAGGCGAGTAAGTTCATCGGCGGTATCTGATGCCGCTTGCGCTTCTAATACTTCAGATTCATCAATCAAGGTGCAAACCCAATACGCTTGACGGCCTTCTTGCTGACATGCGGCGCGAATACGCTCAATAATTTGTGGGCGACGGCTATCAGGCAACGCAACGGTTTGAATTGGCGTTCGACCTGGTGGTAACTCATCGATCACCGAGGTATCCATATCGGCATAAGCTGTCATCGCAAGGGTACGTGGAATTGGGGTGGCCGTCATCACTAATTGGTGCGGGTAACAACCGTTTGTCGCCCCTTTTTCTCGTAGATCTAACCGCTGATGGACACCAAAACGGTGTTGTTCATCGATAATAATTAGCGCAAGGTTCTGAAATACTACTTGGTCTTGAAATAAAGCATGAGTACCAACCACCATTTTGGCGTCACCATTGGCAATGCGAACTAATTCTTTTTCTCGCGCTTTACCTTTGAGTTTGCCTGCCATCCAACCGACTTCAATCCCCATTGGGTTGAGCCACTGTGCAAAGTTGTGCGCATGTTGCTCAGCTAATAATTCGGTAGGTGCCATTAATGCAACTTGATAACCGTGCTCAATGGCGCGTAAAGCAGCCAGCGCGGCCACTAGTGTTTTTCCCGATCCAACATCCCCTTGTACTAGGCGCATCATTGGCTGCGGTTGTGCAAGATCGGTCTCTATATCAGCCACAACCCGTTGCTGCGCGCCTGTTGGTGTGAACGGTAGACTGGCAAGTAGTTGTTGCTTGAGAGTGTCTTGTGGCGCTAAGGACCAACTTTGATGCTGTTGCCCTTTACTGCGCAGTGCCAACATTGATAAATTTTGGGCTAATAATTCTTCTAAAATTAACCGTTTTTGGGCTGGATGTTTGCCAGCATCAAATTGTTCTAACGAAATATCAGCCGTGGGACGATGCATCAATTGTAACGCTTGAGCGAGGGTCATTTGTTGATCATAAAGACCCGTCGGGAGTAACTCGGTAACTGCTGACTTTGCAAGTAAAGCGAGCGCTTGATCGGTTAAATTACGCAATGTTGCTTGGCGTAAACCATCAGTGGTTGGGTATACCGGCGTTAACGTTTCCTCAACACTCAGCGCTGTCGGTTCAGAAAAAAGGCGGTAATCGGGATGAATGATTTCCAGCCCAAACTGACTCCCTTTAATTTCGCCGTAGGCTTTTACTTGCTTGCCTTGGCTAAAGCTGTTTTTCATCGCGGCATTAAAATTAAAAAACTTTAACGTCACCGAGCCTGTGGTATCACCAATTTTTACCGTTAGCATTTTGCGTTTGCCAAATTGAATGCTGCAATGGCTAACTTCACCTTGAACCGTTAAAAACTGACCGGGCGCAACCCGATTAATTGGCCAAATGCGGGTACGATCCTCATAACGAAGTGGCAAGTGAAACAGCACATCTTGAACGTTATTAAGCCCAATTTTGTGGAGTTTTTCTGCCATTTTGGCGCCAACACCAGTGAGTTCAGTGAGGGCGATAGTGTTGAGGAGTTGTCCGCTCATGGTTAGTCCTTGTTAGTTACGCTAGTTGCGACAGGGCGTTTGACCTTTTTGGCTTGCATCGCTGCCCACCATTGCTCGTCGGCAACAATCTGGCCTTGATCATCTAATTGCGGGTACGGTAGATTTTTCTGTTTAGCAACATTGGCTAATACCGGATGTCCACGTTCAAATAGAATACGATTTACCACACTAGCATCAAGTAAAGTGGTCGTGCGATCATACATGCCTGCATTTTGACGTTGACGTTGTGCTTCGTAGAGAATGAGTGCACTGGCGACAGAAACATTGAGAGATTGCACCATACCGACCATGGGAATAATAATATCTTGATCAGCCATCGCTAATGCTTCAGCAGTGATACCATTTTTTTCACCACCGAGAATAATCGCGGTTGGTTTGGTGTAATCGACCTCACGAAAATCAACCGCAGAGGCGGATAAGTTGGTCGCAAGGACTTGCATGCCTTGTGCTTTAAGGGTGCTGATAGCCTCAACCATGGTGTCATGGGTTTCAAGCTCGACCCAGTTACGAGCGCCAGCTGAAGTATGACTCAGTACTTTCATGGCCTCTTTTGGCCACACCGCGTGCACTTTATGAACCCCAACCGCATCAGCAGTACGAATAATAGCAGAGACATTATTGGGCTTGTGGACCTCTTCCATGCATACAGTGAGGTCGGGTTGGCGAGTAGCTAATACTTGATGGATACGTTGAAAGCGATCAGGAGTCATACGGTTTAAGCCATTGGTAATAATAACAATGACACCATAATAATATGGATTGATTGCCAAATACACAAAACGCCCATGAGTGGGCGTTTTATTCATAGTATTAACAGCAGATTAAATGGCTGCGGTTAATTTTTTTGGCGAGCAACCCGCACCACATCTGGCATGATACGAATACGACGCATGATATTGGCCAAATGAACACGGCTCTTAGTCGTCAAACGAACAGTGATCGTATACAGACGGCCGTCTTTTTCTTCGGTCGCTAAACCTTGAATATTAGAGCCTGTTGCTGCAATCGTGTTGGTTAAATCTGCCAGTGCACCTTGGTGATTTTGCATATCGACTTTGAGGTTAGTGACAAACTCTTGCTCAAAATCTTCGCTCCATTCAACTGCCATGTATTTATCGGGCTCTTTACGGTAACCACGAATATTGGCACATTCTTCACGGTGAATAACCAAGCCTTTACCAGGACTGACATGAGCAACAATCGGATCACCATGGATTGGATGACAACAGTTGGCAAACGTCAGCAAAATACCGTCAGCACCTTGAATTGGTAAGCGGCGATCACTGTTTTTGGCTGTGAGTTCATCAGCATTACCTAATAATCGGCGTGCAATAACCACACTCATTAGCTCACCTAAACCGATTTCCGTTAATAAATCATCAACGGTTTCAAGTTTTAGATCGGCTAATACTTTGGTAATGTTTTCAGCTGCAATTGTCTGCATGTTGACACCACCTAAGGCATGATTAAGTAGTCGACGCCCAAGGGTAATCGACTCATCACGGCGCATGGTTTTTAATACTTGGCGTACTTTCGTGCGTGCACGTGAAGTAACAACATAGTTAAGCCATGCTGCATTAGGTCGCGCACCTGGCGCGCAGATAATGTCGATGGTTTGACCGTTTTTCAGCGGCTTACTTAATGGGTAAGGCTGACGATCGACGCGAGAGCCGACACAAGTATTACCGATATCGGTATGCACAGCATAGGCAAAATCAACAGCAGTAGCGCCTACAGGTAACTCGACAATGCGGCCTTTAGGGGTAAAAACGTAAATTTCATCAGGGAAAAGATCTGATTTTACATTTTCGATAAACTCAAATGAGCTTCCCGCACTTTGTTGAAGTTCTAGTAGGCTTTGCATCCAACGTTGGGCTTTAACTTGGGCAGTGGTACCAGGGTTTTCACCGTCTTTGTAAGTCCAATGCGCAGCCACACCCTTATCCGCCATCTGATCCATGTCTTCAGTGCGAATTTGAACTTCAACCGGTACCCCGTGAGGGCCAACCAGTGAAGTATGTAGCGATTGATAGCCATTGGCTTTTGGAATCGCAATATAGTCTTTCATGCGGCTTGGGCGGGGTTTATACAGGTTATGTACCTGACCCAAAACGCGGTAGCAAGTATCAAGATCATTAACTAAGACGCGGAAGGCGTAGATATCCATGATCGAATGGAAGCGCTGTTCTTTATTCTTCATCTTGTTATAGATGGAGTATAAGTTCTTTTCGCGACCAGATACTTCTGCTGCTATTCCCGCATCATTAAGGCGACCCTCAATTTCTGCGTGAATTTTATTAATCATTTCTTTACGGTTGCCACGGGCTGCTGCGACGACTTGTTTTAGGACGCGGTAGCGGTTGGGGTATAACGCTTCAAAGCCAAGCTCTTCAAGTTCAGATTTGATGTTATGAATACCAAGACGGTGGGCAAGCGGAGAGAATATTTCAAGGGTTTCACGAGCAATGCGGCGGCGTTTATCAGGACGTAGTGCCCCTAACGTACGCATATTGTGAGTACGATCAGCAAGTTTGATCAGAATAACGCGAATATCGTGCGCCATTGCCATGATCATTTTACGGAAGTTTTCAGCTTGCGCTTCTTTGCGATCGCGGAATTTGAGTTTATCGAGTTTAGAGACGCCATCAACCAATTCGGCAACAGTATCGCCAAAGCGGCAGGCTAAATCCTCTTTAGTGACCTCGGTATCTTCAATCACATCATGCAGCAGGGCTGCCATCAGAGTTTCAATATCGAGACGCATTTCCGCCAGAATACGGGCAACCGCAACTGGATGGATAATATAAGGTTCGCCGGTTGAACGAGTTTGGCCTTCATGGGCGTCGCGAGCAACAAGATAAGCCTGTCGAAGCACCTCAATTTGAGACTTCGACAGGTACTTGGTTGCGACTTCTTTCAGGCTATCAAAAAGATACAATGCCTGGTTTCCTGATTAACGGTGATGGTCGCCAGCAATCGCACTAACAGCTGCTAATTCAGCTGCTTCTTGCTCTTGCAGTTCCTGACGCTCGCGAGCATCAAGGATATCTTTAGTAATTAGGCCTTCTTCGATTTCACGAAGTGCAATTACTGTGTATTTGTCGTTTTCTTCAGGAACCAATGGATCCTTACCGCCGGTTTGCATTTGACGTGCGCGGCGAGCAGCAATTTGGATCAGATCGAAACGGTTGCCAATTTTATCAACAGCGTCTTGAACGGTTACGCGTGCCATGGAGGACTCCAGTGGTTATTAAATTAGGAATAGAAAATTGTACAAAATAACTTACTGATCTGCTAGTAGTGCAGTCAACATGCTTCTATATTTAGCAGTTTGCTTGTCTTGCTTCAATCGTTCTGCACGAATAATTGCTTTAAAGTCAATTAATGCGACATCGAAATCGTCATTAACGATTACATAATCGTATTCGTCATAGTGTGAGATCTCTGAACGTGCTTCTTCCATACGACGAGCAATAACAGCTTCACTGTCTTGACCTCGAGTATTAAGTCGACGCTCCAATTCCTCTTTTGACGGAGGTAGGATAAACAAGCTTTTGGCGGCTGGCATCAGTTTACGAATTTGACGCGCACCTTGCCAATCGATATCTAAAAAGACATCAATACCTTTATTCAATTGCTGTTCAATCCAAGGACGAGAAGTACCATAGTAATTGCCAAATACTTCGGCATGCTCAAGGAATGCACCTTGTTCTACCAAGTCAGTAAATTCTTCTACGCTAACGAAATTGTAATGAACGCCGTTTTCCTCGCCCGGGCGCATGCCACGAGTCGTATGGGACACGGATACTTTCATGTCATAGGTCGGGTTAGTTTCAAGAAGGGCATTAATCAAACTTGATTTACCAGCACCACTCGGGGCCGACACGATGTATAGAGTACCTTTGCTCATTGCCTATTTTCACTCAGTGATAGAAGGGCGCGAAGATTATCACGATCTGCGCATAATTGAAATTAGCTGATTGCTTGAAAATTCATCTTTTTTACGAAGTCAATATAACTTAAGCCTAGCTGGCTTTATTGAGATTTCATAATCAGACTCGTTTTTCAAACTACTTTCCAAGCTCAATAGCCTAGCTTGGAAAGTATGAGTAGCGATTAATTACTCTATGTTCTGAATCTGTTCACGCATTTGCTCGATCAATACTTTTAGTTCAACCGCAGATGCTGTGACGTCAGTATTAATTGATTTTGATGCCAATGTGTTTGATTCACGGTTAAATTCTTGCATCATAAAATCAAGACGGCGACCACATGCGCCACCTTTAGCGAGAATTTTGTTGGTTTCTTTTACGTGTGAATCTAGGCGATCAAGCTCTTCGGCAACATCACTTTTTTGCGCCAGCATGATCAGCTCTTGCTCTAGACGGTTACTGTCTAGATCAACTTTAGCTTCATCAAGACGCGACATAATACGCTCACGTTGCCATACCATAATTTGTGGCATTAAAGCGCGTACTTTGATCGCTTCTGTTGAAATTGCAGCTAAACGTTGGTCGATCAACTGCTTCATGTTGTCGCCTTCGCTAGCACGTGCCGCAATAAAATCATCCATAGCAAGCTCAAAGCCCGCCAGTAGATCTTTATTTATCACGTCTAAATCTTGTTCGGGTGCTTCCATCACGCCTGGCCAGTTAAGCACTTGGAATGGACCAATATTACCTTCACCAGCTGTTTCTGTTACCCAACGCGCCGCATGAATGACTTGTTTGGCTAAGGCTTCATTGATGGTGAGTTCGGTATTGGCCGCGGTGTTAGCTTCGTAACGAAGATTACATTCAACTTTACCGCGTGCTAGACGTTTACGAAAACGCTCGCGCAATACCGGCTCAAGGCTACGGAATTGTTCAGGCATACGAATGTAAGTTTCAAGATAACGTTGGTTTACTGAGCGGATTTCCCACACAGCGGTGCCCCAGTCGCCTTTTATTTCGCGACGAGCATAAGCAGTCATACTATGGATCATTGGCTTGTGGCCCTTTGGTTATGATGGTCGCGACGGCTAAACTTAGCGTATTGTACGGTAAGTCTGATCTTTTAATTACAGTTGAGGTGCGTCGTAACCGAGTTTTTTTATTATATGCGAGATCACAGGTTGTGGGCTACTGCTGTAAATGCAAAACAAGGTTGAATCTATCATTTAAGCGATGCTTTTCTCGTGCACTGGGATTGAGATGTCGCTATAATCGCCGGTTAATATCATCCAGCCAAAGGGAAATCCCGATGCGTCCAAGCGGAAGAAGTGCCACTCAGGTACGTCCAATCACTATTACTCGTAACTACACAGCCCATGCTGAAGGTTCAGTATTGGTTGAATTTGGCAACACCAAAGTAATTTGTACTGCCAGTGTTGAAGAAAATGTGCCGCGTTGGCTTAAAGGTAAAGGCCAAGGTTGGGTGACTGCTGAATACGGTATGTTGCCACGTGCAACCCATACCCGTAACCGTCGTGAAGCGGCTAGTGGTAAGCAAGGCGGCCGTACTATGGAAATTCAACGTCTGATTGCGCGTAGTTTACGTGCTGCGGTTGATTTGAAAGTGCTTGGTGAGCAAATGATCACCGTTGATTGTGATGTGATTCAAGCAGATGGTGGTACACGTACTGCCTCTATCACCGGCGCAATGGTGGCATTAGTTGATGCAATCAATTATATGCTTGAAAAAGGCATGATCAAGAAAAGCCCCCTAAAAGGCATGGTTGCTGCAGTGTCGGTTGGTATCTATAAAGGCGAGCCAATTTGTGATCTTGAGTATCTTGAAGATTCCGCCGCTGAAACCGACATGAATGTGGTGATGACCGAAGACGGCAAGATGATTGAGATTCAAGGTACTGCTGAGGGTGAGGCGTTTAGCCATGAAGAGTTGCTGGCAATGCTAGCACTGGCCAAAGACGGCATCACCGATATTATTTCGATGCAGAAACAAGCCTTAGAAAACTAATTGTTAGCGGTTCCTATTGGAGCCGCTTTTTTTTATCTGAAATTTATTGGTTAGAGGAATAATCATTGATTTCAGCGGCAACAGTTTTACCACTGAGATGGGTAAAGGTTGCTTCTATCTTCAACATTGTAAAACACGAAAGTCGTTTAAGGAGCCACAATGAAAGCATATCAGCGTCAGTTCATCGAATTTGCCCTAGAAAAAGGCGTATTAAAGTTTGGTGAGTTTACTCTGAAGTCGGGTCGTAAAAGTCCGTATTTCTTTAACGCGGGATTATTTAATACTGGTCGTGATCTTGCGCGTCTAGGCCGCTTTTATGCTGCAGCATTGGTTGATGCTAAGATTGAGTTTGATGTGTTATTTGGCCCTGCATACAAAGGGATTCCGATTGCGACCACTACCGCTGTGGCATTGGCTGATCATCATGATATTGATATGCCATACTGCTTTAACCGTAAAGAAGCCAAAAATCATGGCGAAGGTGGCAATTTAGTTGGTAGTGAACTTGAAGGCCGCATTATGTTGGTTGATGATGTGATCACAGCAGGGACTGCGATTCGTGAATCAATGCAAATCATTAAAGCCAATGGCGCTGATTTAGCGGGCGTATTAGTAGCGATTGATCGTCAAGAAAAAGGTCAGGGCGAATTATCTGCGATTCAAGAAGTCGAGCGTGATTTTGGTTGTGCGGTGATTTCAATTGTCTCCCTTGGCGATGTGGTGACGTATTTAAGCGAGCAAGCGGGCATGGAGCAGCATCTAGCCGCTGTTACTGCGTACCGAACTCAATACGGTGTGTAATTAGCTTCAATGACTGTCGAATAATAAAAAAGCGAGGCTCGATTGAGGCTCGCTTTTTTTATGCCGCTGTTGATAAGTTAAATCAATGCTGAGTTTGATTAACCTAATTGACCGCTTAGTAGCTGCCAGTAATCATCAAAGTTTTCAGTTGGCTTATATTTAAAACTTGAACGAACATAACGACTTAAACTACCTTCGACTTGACCAAGTAACTGAGCGGCTAAAATGGATTCATCAATAGGGAAGCCTTTGCCTTCACGTAATTTACGTTCTTTAAGAATTTGACGTAATTGTGATTCAATGCGTTCAAATAACTGATTAATGCGTGACTGTAAGCGATCTTGTTCAAACATCAATGCGTGACCGGTCATAATACGGCTCAAACCGGGATTACGCTCACCAAACATCAAGATCAGTTGTAGCACCATACGCAGGCGGGTAAGGGTATCTTTTTCATCGTCAAGAATACGGTTAATACGAGTGGTAATTGAATCTTCGATAAATTCAATCAGGCCTTCAAACATCCGTGCTTTACTTGGGAAGTGGCGATAGAGTGCAGCTTCCGAGACCCCAACATTAGCCGCCAGCATTTTGGTGGTAATACGTTGGCTTCCTTGATTTGATTCCAACATATGAGCAAGACACTGAAGTATCTCTTCGCGGCGATTGCTTTTTTTGGTGCCAGCCATGAATTATCGTTCCTTTGCAAAATGAGACTGTCCATGGACAGCATGAAACCCGCTTATCTTAGCGATGCCATTGCGTCGTGAAAAGCGCTGGATGATAAATGTATGCAGTTTATCAGTAAAAAAAGCGCAACCTTCAATAGTTGCGCTTTGTGTTTGATCGTTATCGGTTATTTTAGCATCAAAATAAATTCATGCGTTAAAAGCATAACTGATATTTATTGATAACAATAAACTTATTGACGGCCTGAGTGGCCAAAACCACCTTCACCACGAAGACTTGCATCGTCAAAATCAGTCACAATATTAAATTGTGCTTGTACCACAGGCACAAAAACTAATTGCGCAATACGATCTCCTGGCTCGATTGTGAAGGTTGTGTCACCACGGTTCCAGACAGATACCATCAGTTGGCCTTGATAATCTGAATCGATTAAACCTACAAGGTTACCTAGCACAATGCCATGCTTATGACCCAAACCTGAGCGTGGCAAAATCGTTGCAGCTAGATTTGAATCACCAATATGAATCGCTAAGCCTGTCGGCACCAGGTGAGTTTCCCCAGGTGCCACGGTTAATGCTTGATCAAGACACGCACGTAAATCAAGCCCTGCAGAACCTGTGGTTGCATAAGCGGGTAATGGAAACTCGGTTCCAACACGAGGGTCAAGAATTTTAAGATCGATAGTGTTCATAATAATGCTCTAGTGCGTGGCGTGTTGATAAAGGGCTACAATTTCAGTTACTAATTGTTGTCCAAGGTCAGATTTAGTGGTTAATGGTAAAGCTTTATCACCATTAGGCCAGTATAAATGGAGTGCGTTGGTGTCGCTATTAAAGCCTTGTCCTTGTACTGAAACGTCATTGGCACAAATAAGATCAAGCTTCTTGGTGGCGAGTTTACCACGCGCATAGTGCTCGACATTCTGAGTTTCAGCGGCAAAGCCAACGGTAAATGGACGCTGATCAGTGAGCGCAGCAATAGCAGCAACGATATCAGGATTTTTCACCAGTTGAATGGTCATTGTTTCATTGTCTGGTTGCTTTTTCATTTTTTGTTCAGCAACCTGCGCAGGGCGGAAATCAGCCACTGCGGCACAGGCGATAAATATCTCATTTTTTACCGCGTAAGCTAACGCAGCTTGCTGCATGTCGATAGCGCTACTGACATCAACTCGTGTTACCCCTACTGGCGTAGTTAGGTTGACTGGACCACTGATTAAGGTCACATTAGCACCACGTTTAGCCGCTGCAGCAGCAATGGCAAAGCCCATTTTACCTGAACTGTAATTACTTAAATAACGTACAGGATCTATCGCTTCACGAGTAGGGCCTGCGGTAATGACGATATTTAATCCTGCTAGATCAGGCTGTTGAAAAAAATCCTCACAATGATGTACTAGCTGCATTGGCTCAAGCATTCGTCCTGGCCCTACATCACCACAAGCTTGTTCACCACTCGCTGGTCCCCATAACCTAAACCCACGACGCTGAAGCGTAAGTAGATTCTCTTGAGTCGCAATGTTGCGGTACATCTGCTGGTTCATTGCAGGTGCAACAGCGATAGGGGCATCGGTTGCTAAACAAAGTGTCGACAGTAAATCATTACCCATGCCAGCACTGATGCGAGCAATTAAGTCAGCTGTTGCTGGCGCGAGTAAAACCAGATCTGCCCATTTAGCGAGTTCAATATGACCCATTGATGCTTCGGCAGAAGGGTCTAATAAGCTACTTGAAACAGGATTTCCCGATACCGCTTGCATGGTTAGTGGTGTAATGAATTCTTGTGCTGCGGTGGTCATTACAACTTGAACTTGTGCGCCGCGTTCAATTAACCGACGTGTAAGCTCTGCACATTTGTAGGCAGCGATACCGCCGCTAATGCCGAGAAGGATTTTTTTTCCTGCCAGTGTTTGCATGGTTTTGCCTGTGTCTAGAAGCCAATAAATTTTGCTGACACGATAGCATCAAATCTATCAACGATCATCGCTTGCAATGAGTGTTAGTTTTTTTATCAGTGATCGGGTCGAGGTTTTAGGATTGTAAATCGACATATTAGCCCTAAAAATTGTCGCTGATTTCAAAAAACGCGACAGGGTAGGTTGTTTAAAAAGTGATGGCTGTTTTGCTAGTGGTATACCAACAAGGAGACAGTATGTCGCTTAAGCAATTGCCATTAGCATCGCGTCCGCGAGAAAAATTATTATCTCATGGCAGTGAGTCGCTCACAGATGCTGAATTATTAGCCATTTTTTTACGTACGGGCATCAAAGGAATGAATGCGTTGGAATTGGCGACGTATTTATTGCAAGAATTTGGATCATTACGTGCTTTGCTGGCTGCAGATAAAGAAACTTTTTGTGGGGTTAAAGGCTTGGGGCCAGCAAAATTTGCTCTTTTGCAGGCCGTTTTAGCGATGGGGGAACGATATTTAGAAGAAATTTTAAAAAAAGATAACGCGCTCACAAATCCACAAAATACTCGCCAATATTTAGTCAAAAAATTACGCCATAAACAGCGCGAAGCCTTTTATATCCTATTCCTAGACAATCAGCACCGAGTGATCACTGGAGAGGTATTATTTGAAGGAACACTTGATTGTGCGAGCGTCTATCCGCGTGAAGTTGTAAAAAGATCGTTAGAACTTAATGCAGCGGCGTTAATTTTAGCGCATAATCATCCATCAGGCGTTGCTGAACCTAGTCAGGCTGACCATCGAATAACCCGCAAGATCAGCGATTCGCTGGCTTTAGTCGATATTCGTGTTCTGGATCATTTTGTTGTCGGTGAGGGAGATGTTATTTCCTTTGCTGAGCGTGGTTGGCTATAAAATAGACAATTTTCGACAAAAAAAGTGAGAAAGGATCTGCTCGGGACTTGAGCAACTGGTTTTGACTTAGTATAATGCGCGACCTTTGATAGCTGTGGTTATATGTAAAATTGAATTTTACATTAAATTTCCATGGTAGATATCGAGCGAAACGATTTGGAGAAGACAGTAATGTCCCGAGTATGCCAAGTAACTGGTAAGCGTCCTGTAACGGGTAACAACCGTTCACACGCACGTAATGCCACCAAGCGTCGTTTTCTGCCGAACCTGCAAACTCATCGTTTCTGGGTAGAAAGCGAAAAACGCTTCGTTAAACTACGTCTTACTGCTAAAGGTATGCGTATCATTGATAAGAAAGGTATTGATACCGTTCTTGCAGAGATGCGTGTCCGCGGCGAGAACGTTTAGAGGAATTTGAACAATGGCTAAAGGCATTCGTGAGAAGATCCGTCTAGTATCATCAGCTGGTACAGGCCACTTCTACACTACCGACAAGAACAAGCGCAACATGCCAGGCAAATTTGAGATCAAGAAATTTGATCCAGTAGTTCGCCAGCACGTGCTTTACAAAGAAGCTAAAATCAAGTAATTGGTTTTTAAATCTTTGATAAAAACCCAGCCTAGCTGGGTTTTTTTATACTTAAAATTCAGTATGCTTTCCCTGCTTTCCCTGCTTTCCCTGCTTTCCCTGCTTTCCCTGCTTTCCCTGCTTTCCCTGCTTTCCCTGCTTTCCCTGTATACTCCATTAGACACTGACATAATTGGCTATTGCTGCTGCGAGTAGCAATGTTATCTTAGTCTGTATTGATAATTGCGCATAGGAGCGCCTGAGAATGCGTTTAACGCGACGGGGATGGAATAACGTTATCATCATTGGGGTTTTAGCTTTTATCGCTGTCATACAGCTTCCAGAGCTTATTCGTGCACGTTTCACGCCAACAGAGATGAATACGTCATCGGTGGTGATACCATTATTTGCTCAGAATCGTATTATTCAACGGTTAGTGTTACCAACCATGACTTTTCAGCAGTCAGCGATGGGGTGGAAGAGTCAGCCTGTGGTGACGTTCGATATCGCAGCTGTTATTGCTCGGTGGCAAACCTTAAAGGGGACCAAAATTAGCCAACAGCAGTTATCAGTATTAAAAAAACAATTGTTGTTGCCGCATACTGTTGAAGCATGGTTTGTCGGTCTGTCGCAACCTCAGCGGATCACTGCTTATCAATTATCGCATTTTTGGTTGCTAAACACTGGCACTGGCGAGTGGTTAGCGGTAACAGTGGCGGGTGATTTTTTATTTCCACCATTATCGTCAAAATTATCATTATTATCGGAGCAAGTGAAAAATGCCTGAATTACCTGAAGTTGAAGTGACTCGCATGGGAATAACTCCGCATGTTGTTGGGCAAACGGTAACCCAAATTATTATTCGTAATTCAAGATTGCGCTGGCCAATTCCTGATGCGATAAAACAGATTGAAGGGCAGGTAATTCACAAGGTTGTTCGACGCGCCAAATATTTATTATTAGAAACCGATATCGGCTATGCGATTGTTCATCTTGGTATGTCAGGCAGTTTGCGTATTTTAACAGCGGGATCAGTGGCTGAAAAACATGATCACGTCGATCTGGTGTTGGGGAGTGGTGAGATCCTGCGTTATAACGATCCTCGTCGCTTTGGTGCATGGCTATGGCAGCCGATAGGGGAACAACATCCGGTATTAGATAAAATGGGCCCAGAACCATTGAGTGAGGATTTTAATGGCGATTATTTAGTTGCTAAGGCACAAGCAAAGCGTAAAGCGATTAAATTACTGATCATGGATAATCATGTTGTGGTTGGCGTCGGTAATATTTATGCCAATGAATCATTATTTGCGGCAGGAATTGATCCACAGTGTCCTGCAGGTAAAGTCTCATCTCAAAAGTTACATTTGCTGGTCAATGAAATAAAAACGGTATTAAACAAAGCCATTGCTCAAGGCGGAACAACGCTAAAAGACTTTAAAAATGCTGACGGTAAACCAGGTTATTTTGCGCAAGAATTACAGGTTTATGGTAAAGGAGGTCAGCCTTGTCCACGTTGTGGTGAGCTTTTAACTGAGATAAAGCTCGGTCAACGAGCCACGGTTTTTTGTGATAAGTGTCAGCACTGAGTTAGTTATTTATTCGATTTTAATTAAGCATAGGTTCATTTTTTTTGAGCAGTAATCCTTATCAATCTTGCTATCATAACTACCAATGTTATAAAAAATAAAGCGTGTTTTAAAACACATTAAAGGCTAGAAAATGAAGTATTTAGTAACTGGAGTAGCCGGTTTTATTGGTAGTGCAGTGACAGAACGTTTATGTGCTCAAGGCCACCAGGTGGTTGGTATCGATAACCTTAATGATTATTATGAGGTTGCGTTAAAGCACGCCCGCTTAGACCGTATCAAGCATGATAATTTTAGCTTTATTGAAATGGATCTTGCTGATCGTGAAGCGATTGCTAAGCTATTTGCGGACCAAAAATTTAATCGAGTTATCCATCTAGCAGGTCAAGCAGGTGTCCGTTATTCAATAGATAATCCAATGGCTTATGGTGATAGTAACTTAATTGGCTATTTGACTATTCTTGAAGGTTGCCGCCATAACAAGGTTGAGCACCTTGTTTATGCTTCATCAAGTTCTGTATATGGCTTAAATCAAAAGATGCCATTTGATACCGCAGATAGCGTTGATCATCCGGTATCATTGTATGCAGCCGCTAAAAAAGCCAATGAACTGATGGCGCATAGCTACTCACACCTTTACGGCATTCCGACGACAGGCTTACGTTTCTTTACTGTTTATGGCCCATGGGGTCGTCCTGATATGGCATTGTTTAAATTTACTAATGCAATTATGGAAGGTAAAGAAATTGATATTTATAACAATGGTGATATGAGTCGAGATTTCACTTATATCGATGATATTGTTGAAGGTGTTATTCGAATTCAGGATGTGATTCCACAACCGAACCCTGAGTGGACTGTAGAAGCAGGCTCACCAGCGACGAGCTCTGCGCCATACCGTATTTATAATATTGGTCATGGTAGCCCAGTTAAATTAATGGATTATGTTGAAGCACTTGAAGAATCACTCGGTGTTGAGGCGAAGAAAAACTTTATGCCAATGCAACCGGGTGATGTTTACATGACGTATGCTGATACCGATGATTTATTTGCAGCGACAGGCTACAAGCCTGAAGTGAAAGTTAAAGAGGGCGTACAAGCCTTTGTTGATTGGTATCGCGAATACTACAACAAATAAGCCATGATGATTGAGTAGAAAAGGGAGCCGATGTGCTCCCTTTTTTGTTTATATTTGAGTAAATTTAGCCAATAAGGCTTGAGTGATGATTGGATCAACAAATTGACTCACATCTCCTTTATGGAGCGCGACTTCTTTGACGATGGTTGAAGAAATAAAAGAGTTCTCTTCTGCTGGTGTTAAAAATACCGTTTCCAGTTCAGGCATCAAACGTCGGTTCATATTGGCGAGTTGAAATTCATATTCAAAATCAGACACCGCACGTAACCCTCGCACTAAAATATTGGCGCGGTGCTCTTGGGCAAAATTGACCAATAATCCAGAAAAACCAACAATCTCAACATTAGGCAAATGTGCTGTGATTTGTTGGGCAAGGTCAACCCGCTCTTCTAATGTGAATAATGGTTTTTTGGTTGGATTAAATGCTACACCAACAATGACATGATCAAACATGGCCGCAGCACGCTCAATAAGATCAAGGTGGCCGTTAGTGATTGGATCAAAGGTACCGGGATAGATAACACGTGTTGTCATAATGGGTTACTTATTTTGTTTAAGATAAAGGCCAATATATTTATTAAGTACATATTGCGCATTAATACAGGCAATAATAAAACCATGCTTACCATCGAGGAAGCCGCGTTTGATAAAATAGGTCCGTATAAAACTAAAAACAGCATGTCCAATAGCTGATGCGATAGAGGTTTTTTTGCCTTGTATGTGCTTTTCTTTGGCCCATAGTTCAGCATATTTTGATTGTTTTTTTTGAAATTCAAAGAAATCATCAAAGGTATAATGCTCTAAGTCACCTGCGATCTTTATCACTTGGCATCCTGAAGGAATGATCACCGATTCATGTACCTGAACATCATTATAGTGAGTTTCTTGAGGGCGATATAAACGTACAATCCAATCAGGGTGCCAGCCAGCGTGGCGAATAAACTTTCCAAATGCAGTACTTAGGCGGTTAACGCTATAAACCACATTATGTTGATTGGCTTGGAGTGCATTTTGAATGGATTGTTTTAGCTCTGGCGTTATGCGTTCATCAGCATCAAGCCATAACACATAATCACTGTTGACATACTGCTGAGCAAGTTGACGTTGTTTACCAAATCCAGGCCACTGCGCATTGACATAAAATTTGTCAGTATAGCAACGAGCAATAGCTTTTGTTTCATCTGTGCTGCCAGAATCTAGAATAACTATTTCGTCGACCCAGTCTTTCACCGTATCTAGACATGCAGCAAGATGCTTGGCTTCATTTTTAACAATTAATGCAACACCAAGTGTCGGTTTTTCTGTTGATATGCTCATGTGGCTTCCTTTGCAGCTTATGACATTGGTGATGATAACGATAGAATGAGATCAAGTTTTTCTTTGACCATCGCCACACTAATTTGCGGCATGATATCACTGCCTTTGACGCGTGCTCCCCATGGTAATTCACTCAATGGTTTGCCGTAATGTTGTTCCGCCACTTGCTGATACACACTAACAGTGTATGGCTGCGATAAATACGGCCCAGTACGCGCTGGGTTACTATGGCCATAGAGGCCAATTACTGGCGTGCTTTGGGTCGTTGCTAAGTGAGCAGGACCTGAGTCTGGTGCAAGCACAACAGTTGCTGCACGTAATAACGCCGTTAGCTGTAACAGGGTTGTTTTACCAATCAAATTAGTGATTGGTGCTTGGCTGTGGCTGATAATTTGTTGACCCAATTGTTGCTCACGTTCACTTGGTGAGCCGCAGAGTATAACGGCCAAGCCTTTAGTTGCGGCATAATCTGCAATGGCGGCATAGCGTTCAGGGAGCCAGTTACGTTCATCTTTACTGGCTGCAGGTGATATTACCAGTGTCGGCTGATTAATATATTGTGCAGCAATGCTATTATCTGCCGTCGTCAGTGGAATATTCCATTCTGGAGTCGTAAAGGGCACACCAATAAAACGTGCAAAATCAGCCATATTATCGAGAACATGTATACTGTTAGTGTTGGGTAAGTGCTGATTAGTAACCAACCACTGTCCTTCTTTGGTTCTATTTTTACTAAACCCAACGCGATACTTAGCTTTAATACCTAAAGATAGTACACTTGCACGTAAGGCAACTTGCATATCGAGTAGTGCATCAAAGTGGTGTGATTTCAGTTGTTGCCAAACCTGTTTAATGCCATTCCAGCCAGCTTTTTTATCAAAACTGATCACCTTAATATTAGGTAATGCATTGATTAACTGTGCTTCAACATTACCAGCAACCCAAGTGATTTCAGTCGTTGGCCACTGGCGTTGAATGGCTTGAACAACAGCAATCGCATGGCATACGTCACCAATAGCAGATAAACGTAAGATACAAATTGAACGTGGTGGCGTTGAGAACAGAGCCATGAGATTACCTTATTAAAAGTGGTTGGTGAATTATGCCGCCAGCCATTGAAATTGTAAAATATTCAACAATAAATGCGAGAGAGGCTGTAGTGCAGGAAATTATCAGTAACAACCAGGCCATTTGGTTTGATAGCGATTATCTAAGTGCAGATCCGCATGGTTGCTTTGATATTGAGTATTGGCGTCAGCGTGATGCAGTTATTGGTTCAGCCGCAGGGCGTGGCACAACATGGTTTGTTGCCGATGAGAAACTGGAAATGGCATTGCGGCATTATCACCGTGGTGGGCTGTTTGCTAAAGTGAACAATGATAGCTATTGGTTTACTGATTGGCATAACACTCGCAGTGGGGCTGAGTTAGCGCTATTAAAATTATTACGTGATGGTGGGGTTAATGTACCACGTCCTGTTGCCGCGCGTGCAGTTAAAAAAGGTCTGACATATAAAGCGGATATATTGGTAGAGAAGATTGCCAATAGTCGTGATTTAGTGGCATTACTACAAACCCAAACGGTCGCGGCAACAGTATGGCGTGATATTGGTGAAATGATTGGTAAGATGCATGATTTACAAGTGTGCCACACCGATTTGAATGCCCATAATATTTTATTAGATGCTAGTCAGCGTCCATGGCTGATTGATTTTGATAAATGTGATTGTCGCGACGGTGATGATTGGAAAGTCGACAATTTGGCACGTTTAAAGCGCTCTTTTCTCAAAGAAGTCGATAAACGTGCGATTAAATGGTGTGAAGATGATTGGATTGCTTTGTGTGATGGTTATGCACACAAAAGTCAGCTTCGAATTACGATAGGTTAATCATCTGCTAAATAGTGACTAATGCTTGCGATAGTTTTATTCACCGCACCTTGGTTTTCAATCACTATTCTTTGGCCCTGTATACCCATATGTTGTTGGCGTTGAGGGTCATTAAATAATGCTATCAATTGTTGCGCTAATTGGTGACTATTATGACAGATTTCAATTGCACCAGCGGCTAATAATTGCTGGGTGATATCCTCAAAATTATAATAACTAGGGCCGGTAATGGCAGGCTTTGCCACCGCTGCTGGCTCTAATAGATTATGCCCACCTACTTTTTCACCCACTAAACTTCCTCCCATAAAAGTCACATCAGCAGCGGCCAGCATGACTAACATTTCTCCCATCGTATCTGCAAGATATAGCTGAGTGTTCGCATTGATTGGTGTGGCATCTGTGCGGCGATGGACTTGCAAGCCGCGATCTAGCGCGAGTTTAGCTACACTATCGAACCGTTGTGGGTGACGCGGCACAATAATGACCATCGCATTAGAATATTGTTGTTGTACGGCTTGATAGGCATCCAGTACTTGCTCGTCTTCTCCTTGATGAGTACTCGCTGCGACAAAAATAGGGCGCTCTATACCGAGTTGTTGGCGCAGTTGGCGTGCTTGCTCAAAAACAGTGTCAGCAATACTGAGATCATATTTGATTGAGCCCGTCACTGTTACCTGATGTTGTTGAGCACCAATAGCAATAAATCGTCGAGCATCATCATCATGTAAACATAGAATTCTATCTATTTTATTGATCAATTGATGAGTAAAAAAACTAAACGATTGGTAGCGCTTGGCTGAACGTTCCGATAAGCGGGCATTAACAATGATGGTTGGAATGTTTTGGTGGTGAACACAAGTTAAGGTATTGAGCCATAATTCTTTTTCGACGATAAGAAATAATCTTGGCTTTATCGCTTTTAAAAAGCCACGCACACACCACCCAAAATCAATTGGCATATAGCGATGTTCAACCCAATCACCTAATTTTGCTATTTGCTCAGCACCAGTGCTGGTGGTCGTGGTCACCACAATGGCTTGCTCAGGGTAGGCTTGTTTGAGTGCTTTAATAACCGGCACGATCGCAATCGCTTCACCGACTGACGCTGCATGAATCCAAATCGGTTGTTCTGCTTTGAGTAACGCTGGCGTAAAACCAAAATGCTCTTTCCAACGCGAACCAAAAGCCGGTTTTCCTGGTTTGGTACGGTAAAGCCCCCATAATAATATGGGAGCGATCAGGGTTAACAATAAGGTATATAAAGTTCGAATCATAATGTTTGTAAATGACTAATCGCATCGATGACTTGTTGTGGTGAAATTTCAGTCATGCACTTGTTGTGCCCTAAAGGACACTCACGTTTAAAGCACGGTCGACATTCAATATCTGTGTGTAATATGGCTTTTTTATCGGTGAGTGGCGGCGTGTAATTTGGTGTGGTTGGCCCATAAAGAGCAACGACATTGCATTGTACTGCTGCTGCAACATGCATTAATCCAGAGTCATTGCCGATAACCGTTGAGCATGATGCCAATAGATCGATAACATCTGTGAGTGATGTTTTACCCGCCAAGTTATGACAATACTGCTGGGCATTATTAGATAAAGATTTTTCAATTTGGTCGGTTAATGTTTTTTCATTATCTGAGCCAAATAATAGAATATTACAACCAGTCTCTATAAGCGTTTTAGCTACTGATGCATAATGATCAATTGGCCAGCATTTAGCTGAACCGTAAGCGGCTCCTGGGCAAAGTGCAATTGAGGTACGGCTTTGGTTAACGTTGAACTTTTCAAGTACTTGCTGTTGATTTTGAGTATCAATAGTCAGAGCAGGGAAAGGCATATCAGTTAGGCAACCAGAACCTGTCATCGCTGATGCTGGATGAGCCAAAGCAATATAACGTTCAATCATTAAATTAAATGATTTTTTATTGTTACGTAAATCATTAAGTAGCCCGTAACGCATTTCACCTTTCCAGCCGGTACGAGTTGGAATATTGGCGAAAAAAGGAATAAGCGCTGATTTGGCTGAATTGGGTAGAATATAAGCGTGATCATAGTTGTTATCACGTAATACCTTACCTAATTGGTAGCGAGCAAAAAAGTTAAAATCACCATGACCAATTGGCATTTCAATTGCTTTGTTGATCTCGGGCATACGTGCCAATACTGTTTTACACCAACCTGGTGCCATTACGTCAATGATACAATCTGGGTATTGTTTTTTTAATTCAATATATAAGCACTGCGACATCACCATGTCGCCAATCCAAGATGGACCGATGATTAAAATTTTAGTCATAAATAATTTACCGAGTTAGGATTCTCTGACCGAGTAATGAGGGTGGATTAATTACTGATTTAAAAAATCAAGATACTCTTGAGGCACACCACAAAAAATTACTTGTTGGCGATCTATTTGATGATAATGGATCTCTTTGCCTGCGCTGATTAGAATATTGTACAGTGGAGCGACATAAAGCTCGCCTTTTTCCCATTCAGTTATTGGCTTAGAAATATAATTATTATAGGCATAATGAAAATCATTAATATCTGCAAAATAATACAGCCCAGTACAGCAAAGATTTGATATCGGTCTTTTTTCTGCGGTTTCTATAACTTGTGTCGAGCCTACTTGTGCAGGTTTCGCAAATGACCAATTATCACCAGTACCCTCAAATACTTCTAAGTAACCATCGCCTAATAGTGTCAAATCCGGATAGCTAAAATGTGGGCGGAAGGTATCGATATTAAAAATAGTAATTGAACCTTGATAGCTAATATCAGCAAGGCCAAGGGCTACAGTTTCTGCCTGACCACGGGTGTCTTGAGTCAGAACTGTAATATGGAAATTTTTGATACCAAGAGCTGTAATACGAGCTTCAATAAATTGACGAGTGTGATAAACATCTCGAATAATAAACATAAATAACTCGGTATCAAATAAAGCCTCAAAACTTTTTACCGCATGATCAAATAAGCTTTGATTGTGAGCTTCTAACATATATTTAGGTTGAGTATAACCAGCGTTGAAAAAGCGTGAGCTTAACCCGGCCATTGGGATAACGATCATAATGTCTGTGCTACCATAAGTTGATGAAGGCGGAATGCATTTGCCATTAGTGCATCTTGACGACGAGGGTCATCGGCATGAAGAGGCAACATTGATAGGAATAATTGAATTTGCATCGCATACAAATTGACCGCTGAGAGGTTAAATTTATCATTCACTAACTCAATGAAAATTTGTTGATTTTCTTGGTGTTGTTCGAAACCTGCGATATCAAAGGTTATCCTATTATCACTAATGTCGACATGATAATAGCCCGCAATAATCCAGTCATATAAACCGAGAATAGAATGGCTTAATTTGGCTAAATCATAACGAATATCACCAAATAAAGTCATGGTGCCGTCAGGTGTCATTCCTCGAGGATCAATGGTTTTTATACGATTGGTTCTAAAGTCATATAAAATATTACTAAAACAAAAATCACCATGCATGATAGTCGCAACCGCAGCAGGGTTGGGGAGATATTGCTGGCTGTCGGTGACTAATTGTTGTAGTGAGATATGATATTGATTGTTATAACACCAAGTCGTTGTTAAAGAAAAATCACGATCTTGACAAAAATCATTGAGGCGTTGTGATGTTTTTTCACCAAAGAGTTGTGCCAGTGATGCTGCTGGTTGATCAATTGGCTGCAAATACTGCTGACACGTAGTTAAAAAAGATAAACTACTATTGATGATTTGGCGCCATATAACGGAAGGTAAATTGGCAAAAACGAATAGTTCATTCAGAGCTGTATGATGAAGATATTCAAGACGATAGCTGAAAATACCTTGTTCTTCATAATGACCCATATATTGAGGCGTATAATTACGCATCATTGGTGGTAAATGCTCAAACCAATTCGCTTCGGCCTGAATTTTCAAATCATTGATACTGCTTTTTTCACACCACTCAGGTGATATTTTTAATTGGTTAAAGGCACGTTGAGTCGTGAATTTCGCTTTAGAACGATAATAAGTGTTTACGTGGCCAAAATCGAGCCAGTTAGTTGTACGAACAGTCGTTAAACCTATCTGTTGGTTGTAGCGATTTAAGCCTTCAAGAAAATCCCAATGGCTTTGGGTTATACAGCGAATAAGTTGACGTGGTTGGCTGAAGTGAAAATAGCCACTGACAACATTATTTTTAGTATGGTCAAGATCGTTATTAATGTTTTGAATCCAATGATGTTTGTTATTTGTTACAGCAGACCAATTGTAACAATCTTCTACTTGAGAGACCGTTATTGAGTCTTCAATTGTAGGTAATGGCGAAATTAGAGTATCGCC
This sequence comes from Photobacterium malacitanum, assembly GCF_900185615.1. Taxonomy (GTDB): domain Bacteria; phylum Pseudomonadota; class Gammaproteobacteria; order Enterobacterales; family Vibrionaceae; genus Photobacterium; species Photobacterium malacitanum. The sequence continues at coordinate 90,111 of NZ_FYAK01000006.1, read as the reverse complement.
AAATAATACTTCAAGATTTGCATCGATTGGCTTATCGATAAGATTTAATGCAATAACTAGCGAAGCTCCTAGCGATATATTATCCGGAATCGAGAGTACAGTAACCTTGTGTTGCTGAAGCCATTTAGCATCGATGTCTGGTAAATCATAAGACTCCGGTAGACTAAGATAAAGTGCTTTTCCCTTAGGCGCCGCAGCGATTTGATGTTGAAATAAGCGACGGTTTCCAAGTGGTAATAAACTTGGGGGTATATTGCCAAATTCAGATTTTAAATCCTGATCAACATAGGCTGCTGACATAATCAAGAACACTTTATTTTTTCCTTATCAAGTAAGCCTTTGATTTCTTTTGCTGAAAGTGAGGCAAATTCAGATGGGCGAATCGCACGATCGTCAATGTAGAAACCGTCATGGCCACACCAAGGCTTACCAACGATGATTTCATCATAAGGTACGCTATGTTTCTCGAGCCATTCTACAATAATTGGTAGGGTATGAACGTTTATTTTTCCGAGATTGCCTTCATAGGTACGCATATTTCGAGCGGTAAAAATAGTGATACTAAAGCCTTGTTGTTTATAGTCGATTAGCTTATTGATTACGTCTTTATTAGGGGAAACAAGTCGATAATCAGCTGTATCTGCTGTTGTTAATGTGCCATCTAAGTCAATAACTAATTTTTTCATGGTGTGCTAGGTTCCTTTTTTATAAGTATTATTTTATTTATTGTTAACTAGGCTACTAAAAGCATAATTTTAAATTTTTATTTTGTTATCATTTAGATAAGAGCTAATTATAATAACTAACGATAGTAATGTTAACTAGGAGACCTAATTGCTATCGGTTAAAATATCATTCGCTACAGTTCGAGATATTTAATAAGTAGCGATAAGTGTGGCTAATTGAAGAGTATCAAGCAATGGATTGGCAATGAAGAATAAACATAAGATAAGTACGAAAGATATTACTGTTGTAGTCCAAGGACCCGTTCAAACATTTAATGCTCGTGAGCAAGAGTTTGGAATAACACGAAAGTGCTTAGATTCAGTTCGCTATTTTTTACCGGGAGCGAAGATAATCTTATCTACTTGGCATAATCAAGATCTTACTGATTTAGATTATGATCAATTAGTATTGTGTGACGATCCGGGGAGCAATGTCCGCGCTTATAATGTAGATGGAACACCACAAACGTTTAATAATAATCGTCAAATTGTTTCAACCTTGAGTGGATTAGAGCAAGTGACAACGCCTTATGCGATGAAGTTACGTAGTGATAATTATTTGATTTCTGATGCATTTCTCCATTTACAGCAAGATTTCCCCAAACGATGTGAGCAAGACCGTTTTTTCCATGAAAAAGTTGTAGTAATTAATACCTTTACTCGACGTTACGCAAAAGGGGTTCCTGTTGTTTTTCATATGAGTGATTTTTTCTATTTTGGTCGAACGGATGATGTTATTGCTTGTTGGAATATACCCTTAATCGATGATTTTATTGTAACCAAAGACTGCCCTTATAACATTGGTTTCCCTGATTATTCAATCGATTGTACGCAGATGTTGTTTGTTCGAGCAATGAGGAAATTTGATTCGCAGTTTACTTTAAATGGGCTACTTGATAATAATCCAGAAAAGCAAATTTTTTCAGATCGTTGCTTTGCTAATAATTTTGTTATCGCAGAGCCACAGCAAGTAGGTGTAGGTTTATGTCGTAAATTTGCTGAAAAAGCGCGGGTATCGAGAACTAAAGGTAAGGTTGCGCATTGGCAATTTAAAGAGTGGCAGCAACTTTATAAAAAATATTGCGATCCTAGCTTTGTGATTCAATATTCTATGTGGGAGCGATGTAAATTATTTTTACAGCGTTGTTTATATGTCTTTCCTGCACGTATTGAAAACAAGCGTCGATTACAACAACGACAGAAAAAAGTGGCGTTTAATAATAAATGATCCTGCCAGTAATAATGACAGGATCATAATGGATTTTTCACCATAATTTATTGTTTTAATAAGCGTTCAAAAAATGCCAGATGTTGTTGTGCTGTATTTTCAACAGAAAGCGTAGTGGTTATATAGTGTTGAGCTTTTAAACCCATCTCTTTAGCTTCAGTACTGTGGGAGTACAGGTAATTAATTTTATCGGCAATGGCGTGAGCATTATTGGTATCAACCACAAAACCAGAAATACCGTCCTCAACGATTTCAGCATTACCTCCAGTGGTCGTAACAATTGAAGGTACGGCCATTGCCATCGCTTCAATGACTGTTTTGGGTAGACCTTCACCACTGACAGAAGGTTGAATTTGTACATTAGCTGCTGCCATTAATTCGGGTACATCAGTGCGGTAGCCAAGAAAGTGAATGTTATTTGGATAAGGTGTTTGTTGGGCTAGTTGTTGATTGGCAGTGGTATCAATACCGCGTCCAGCCAGTAATAAATGAATATTGGGCTCTTTTACTAGATATTGCATTGCTTCTAATAGTACATGTACACCTTTGCTGGGACGTGCGTTAGCAACACAAATAATCACGAAGTCATTGGCAGTAATATTTAAAGAGCTTAAATCGGCTGCTTGAGTTTGGTACCAGGACAAATTATGACCTTTGTGAATCGCAACAACATTCTTTTTATTTGACCACACCTGCTTAGCGACATCCTCTCGCACCTTATTTGCTACACATGAGATACCATTCACACGAGGATGAAGGTGAGTTAAATACGCGCTGGGATCATGACGATATAAACCGCCAACGGTACCTCGGTAAGTAACGAGTTTTGTGGCAGGAAAACCGATACAAGCAAAGGCAGCATTTGGAATCGTCCGTGAATTGGTTGCATAAACGATATCGTATTGGTTTTGTTTAAGTTCATGGCGAAGCCGTTTAATAGTGTTGCAGCATATTTTTTTTGTCGGGTATCCATCAATGACTTTAATGCCTTGTTCGTGAAAACGAGCCACATAATCAGCATTACCTTGAGTCACAACCGTTACTTTGTGGCCTTGTTGTGCCATCGCAATGATCATCTCAGCTTCAGGCCTAACGCTGTTCCATGCATCCATGTATGAACTGAATACCATTATTTTCATTGTATATCTCAATATTTAGCAAGAAGAAGTTAATAAGCGCTTGTAGACATTTTTATAGGTTACAATACACGAAAACATTATGAAATATTGGTCTGAATTTTTATAGAGTAGATAATTATTTTTTAAGAAAAAGCAAGTTATTACAGATAATAAAGTCACCACGATTTGGGGTTATTGATAAGTATAATGAGTGATTTAAAAGGATATGATGAAAGTACTTCTTATTAGTCTCGCTTCTTCAACAACTAGAAGAGATCATGCAGAGACGATACTCAAGAGACATGGGCTTAGCTATGATATTATTGATGCTGTTGATGGACGGTTAGGAATCGATCCCTTATTACAGCGTTATGATGAAGCTAGTTTTATTCGTCATCGTGGCCGTAAAGCTTTGGCTGGAGAGCTAGGCTGTTACGCGAGTCATATTTTAGCTTGGCAACAAGTCATTAAGCTCGATCAACCAGTGGTTGTTCTTGAAGATGATTTTATTCTTCGAGATGATTTTTGTGCGTTAATTGAAGTGGCTAAATCATGGATGAATAAGCATCATTTTATTCGACTTGAGCCATGGAAAACGAAGCTTTTTTATTCGGCTGCAGAGCTGAATGAGGTTAAATTAGTTAAATTTTTAAAAGTGCCTCAATGCACTACTGGGTATTTTATTTCGCCACATTGTGCGCAGGCATTTTTAAGTGCAAGCGAAAAAATGATCTTACCTGTAGATGTATTTATTCGTAATACATATTTGCATCGACAAGCTATTTATGGGCTTTATCCAGCTCCGGTTAGACCTGGAGGCGATAAAAATTCGACGATTGGTTGCCGTAAGCAAAAAGTAATGCAGCCATTAGTGAGAATTAAAAAGTTAGTAACACGATTATATTCTAGTTTTTTATGTGCATTTGTTAATGTAATTTCTCGCTAGCTATTATTTTTTAGCTGATGTTTTTAAATGTAGTTATTCATATTTTTTATTTATATATTTACGGTGGTTGAGCTTTTATATGAATTGGGTGAGAAAAATAAAGGCAGGATGGCGTTTCATCCGTAACAAGATGAAAGCATTAAAACTTAATCTTTATCGAAAAGTATACGATAAGCGCATGCAGGAGATTGATTTTGAGCCATCGAAGATTAAAACAATTCTACTCCTACGCTGGGATAATAAGTTAGGTGACGCCATTATGTGTGGTAATTTTATTAAATTACTGCGCCAATATCGCCCAGATATAAAGATTACAGTTTTAACGGGTACGACGACAAAACTATGGTTGGAGAACGCCGCGCCTGCTGATAATTATATTATTTATAATAAAATGAAGAAAAAGCAGATAATAACTGATAATTTTGGTAAATTTGATCTGTTTGTTGATCTTGGTACGAATTGTAGCCATAAAGATTTATGCTTATCCTCTCAGTTTAAGGCCAAGCATTACCTTGGTTTTAATAAACAGCACTATCATTTATTTGATGTTGAAGTTGCACCACAATATGTTCATTTTAAAGAGCGATATATTGCAGCCGCCAAACTACTTATATCTCACCCCATTGGTGAACAATGCCAGTTACCTCTTCCGGAGTTTAGTCAGCAGCGAGCTGATTTGCAGCTATTTATTAATCAAGCACAACAACAATTTAACCACGTAGTAGGGGTTAATTTATTTGGTTCAAGTAAGTATCGTCGTTTTTCATTTGAACATGCGAAAACATTAATACTTCAATGGCGACAGCAGTTCCCTGATGATTTATTAGTTATTATCCCGACACCGGGAGAGGATAAATTTATTGCGCGTTTAGTCACTGCTGTAAATGATGCTATGGTTATTTCACCTAACTGTCTTGCAAGTTTTGAAATATCACTAGCTATTATTGATATTGCTGATTTTACCTTTACTCCGGATACTGCTGTAGTGCATATGGCATCGGCACTCAATAAACCGGTTATTGGCATTTATCGTTACAATATGCAAAATTATGAGGAATGGAAACCTGTTGGAATGTATTCTCAGCGGTTGCTTAATCGTAAACCGTTCAGTGATAATGATAGCGTTCATGTGCATGAGTTTGATTGGCAGGATTTAGTGTTGGCACGTGCAACTATTTTAAAGGCGTTAGCATGAGAATTGGTTTCTTTTTGCGAGATTTGAAAATTGAAGGCGTGCAAGTTGTTGCTTTGCGATTGGCGAAAGAGTTTATAGCACTAGGGCATCAGTGTGACTTTATTTGTTTAGATGCAGAAAAAGAGCTAGAAGTAGATAGTGATATACAACTTCATATACTTAATATTCCGAAAGAAATTAAGTATAAGAAAATAATAAAATATGCTCCAATATTTTCAAAATGGTTGTATGACGAAGATTGTAAGCATAAGTTTGATGTTATTTTATGTGGGCATGGTGACACTATAAATATAGTTTCTGTAATTGATGATCCGCGTTTGATAATCCAGCAACATAGCTGTGATAAAATAAGCTACGAAAATAAAAACTATTTTAGGAAATTAAAGTATCGGCTAAAGCTATTAAAAAAGATTAATAATAAGCATATTATTTGTGTTTCTAAAGGCATGGCTGATTTTATTTCATCAATTACAAGCTCTTACCTGAGTATTACAACTATTTATAATCCGTTTGCGATTGATGAAATAAAGAGCTTATCAGAAAAACCACTAGATGAGTTTTTTTTAAAAAATGATTATATTTGCTATGTTGGACGACTAGCAACAGAAAAAAGGCTAGAACTATTAATTAATGCCTATGCCTTAATTAATAAGGACGTAAATTTATTTATTATTGGTGATGGCTGCAATGAGTATAAAGCATCTTTATTAAAATTGATTGATAGGTTAGATATTAGTGATAAAGTATTTATATTTCCATTTTCTAATAATCCATTTCCTATAATAAAAAAAGCGAAGGCATTAATATTAACTTCAGAAACTGAAGGCTTTGGTAATGTATTAGTGGAAGCTTTAATTTGTCAGACACCAATCGTAAGTGTTGACTGTTATTCTGGACCTGCAGAAATTATGACTGGCCAACTGAAATATTATTTAGTTAAAGAAGCAGAACCTGTAAATATTTCAAGTAAAATTGATGAATTATTGTTAAATAAAGAAGCAGTAGACTTTGAAAAGATATATATTAATTTTGATGCAACCAAAATAGCTAAACAATATATACAGTTTTTTTCTATGATTAAATAAGTAAAAGGCACCTAGTTATAATTGGTGCCTTTATCGTTTACAATGATGTTCGGTTGGGATTATTTAAAAACAAATAAATAAAAACAACGTATAAAACAAAGACTTGTTTGTGTTCAAGTGGTACGTCGGTTAATCCACTTATGACGATACCAAGTGTTAACATAAGTATCGATAATTTACTTTCTTTCGAGTGCTCTGTCTTTTGTAGAATATAAAAAGGGAATAACAGAAACAATAGTAATAACATAAAGCCGATTATTCCATGCTTGACAGTTGTATCAATAAACTGATTGTGAAAGTGCAGCAGATGTAAGTTATAAAGTTGTGGGCTGATTTTTTTTTCGTGATAAAGATTTTCAATCGCAGGCTCAAAATTATCGCCAAAGCCAGATATTGGCTGCTGAGGAATAAGTAATAGAGCGGCTTTCCACATTGCTAATCTGGATGCTGTATTTGATAGATCGTCACCTTGTTTATATTGTGAAAATCCTTGAAACGTATCATGAATAAGACGGTCTTTAGTGGAGTATACACCAATTGTTGTTATAACAACTAAAATAGAAATAGTTGTTATTTTTATTTTTAAAGATAGTTTTGTTGATAAAATATATAAAAATAGGCATAAAAAAACTGATAAAACAGCAATTAAAACCCCACGAGTTTCTGTTAATATAATAGCGTAAAAAGAAGTTGCTGCAGCTAGTATCGAGATCGCTAGTATTTCTTTTTTATCTTTGTATATAAAACATAACATTATCGCTGCGATCATTAATATAAGACAGCAAGCTGCATACGGTATAGCATTTAATTGCCATACGGCTCGATCTAGATGTAAAATATTCTTCTGCCAAAATGCAAAACTAGTTGCACCGATACTACCAATAAGAGTGCTGTATGCTATTACACGAGTGGACACTATATTTAATGGAATAAAAATGAAATAAAGGATGATACATAAAACAGAACGAATATTAATAATATCTGATTTGTAGAAATAGTTATAAATAACAGATATACCTGAAAATATAATTAGTAAATATAGATATTGGTTATTTATTATATTTTTCTTTAATGGCGTAAAACCATACTTAAATAATGTTGTTATAAGAGCGATAACCGTAATAATAACAAGTACCTTATCACCATTTGAAAATAAAAATTGACCACTGATCATCCATGTAAACGGAAGGATAATAAATAGTAGTGCTAAGTTAGCTTTGAGCATAAGGTTTCTCATCATTATTCGGACGTGTCTTCAACAAGCGTAAAATCCACATATATTGCTCTGGGCGCTGACTAACATATTGTTCAATGCATTGATTCATCATGCGCGCATCTTGCTCTTCTGTTTCTGCAGGAAACGGCAGGGCGGGATAAAAATCCAATTCATACATGCCTGTTTCACTGTTGTACATGGCAAATAACGGTACAATTTTAGCGCGACTTAATTTTGATAGTCGACCTAAGCCTGCCATCGTCGCTTTGGTGGTGCCAAAGAAATCAACAAAGACACTGTGTTCTGGGCCTAAATCTTCATCAGGCAGGTAATAACCTAAATAGCCTTCACGTACTGATTTAATAAACGGTTTAATACCGCCACTGCGTTCATAAACACGGCCGCCATATTGCACCCGTTGACGGTGCATTAGCCAATCCGATACTGGGTTTTTTTGTTTTTTTGCCATTGCTGATACAGGTAATCCACGCGAGGCAAGTAACACTGCTGGAATATCAATAGCCCACGTATGCGGCACTAATAAAATCACGCTTTGTTGCTGCTCAGTAAGGCAGGTAAGGTTTTCCATACCACGAATAACCGTGTGCTGCTCAAGCCAAGCTTTATTGCGTAATGACAGCGATGCAAACCCTGTTAGAAAGCTGCCTGCAGTGATTAAATTTTGTAATAAAATCGCTTCGCGCTCAGCCTCTGATTTTTCAGGAAAGCACATTTTGAGATTAACGCGCGCACGATGGTTAGCACCGCTTTTAAGTTTGATGGCTTGTTTGGCAAAAATAGTTGCTAGTGCACGACGTGCACCATGAGGCAATAAGCTTAATAGTGAAGCAATGATTACCGCGAGCCACGTACCCCAATAACGAGGGTGGATAAAAGACCACTCAAACTGAGGGTTATAAGCTTGTTTGTCGTAATGGTTTTTAGTCATATCAATTACGTTTATCTCACGAAGTTATGGTGTGGACGAGTTATGATGCCAACGTACTTATAACGTGGTTATTGCCAGCGTCGTTTGTATATTCTACCGTTATTGAACTGAAGGTAAAATGATAATTAAATCAACCATTCATCCAGTTTATTAATACTGAGTAATAACGCATTTTTAGCAATTGAACATTATTTACGTTGATAGCTAAAGCCATGGTTTTTATTACCTTACTCAGATGATAAATCTTAAATTATGATAACATTATATCCACAGCAAGGGCGAAGGATGATAATAAAATGAAAACCCGCGATCGAATTATTCATGCAGCATTGGCGTTGTTTAATGAACACGGTGAACCCAATGTCACCACCAACCATATTGCTGCTGATTTAGGGATCAGCCCTGGTAATCTGTATTATCATTTTCGTAATAAAGAACAAATAATTCATTGTATATTTGATCAGTATGCCATTGATTTAAAAGTTAGTTTTGAGCCTATGGGTGCCGATGAAACTATCGAAGATAATTTATTACGTTATCTTGATGCGGTGTTTCTATTGATGTGGCGTTATCGATTTTTCTATGCCAATCTACCTGATATTTTACGCCGAGATGCGACGCTACAGGCTAAATACCTGGCAGTACAAAATCAACTTCAGCTTAATATTAGTCAAATTATGATCAATTTTCGTGATGCAGGTCTGCTTGCACTCGCTGATGCTGATCTCAAAGTATTAGCAGATACGCTAAAGTTGGTCGCTTCATCATGGATTAGCTATCAAACTACTCAAGTCGCGGGCGCAAAAATAACTCAGACAGTGATTTATCACGGTGTGCAACAAATGTTGAATATCGTACGTCCATTAGCGACCGATCTTGGTCAGCAACGCGTCACAGCATTGCAGCGTTATTATCTAGAACAAGAACAGCAGTATTTAGAGCAGCAGAAGATCGCGAGCAGTCAATAATCATTGAATAAGGTTGGCCTAATAGACCAACCTTGCTAATTCAATCGTATATTAGCGTTTTAACCATGGCCGCGGATCAACCGGTGTGCCTTTGCGGCGGATCTGGAAATATAGCCCTGGTTGTTCTTGGCCACCACTATCACCCACTAATGCTATTGGCTCACCAGCTTGCACTGAATCACCAATTTTCTTGAGTAGGGTTTGGTTATAGCCATAGAAGCTCATATCGCCTTTACCATGATCGATAGCGATCATCAGGCCATAACCGCGTAGCCAATCCGCAAATACTACTTTACCGGAGTAAATGGCTTTTACTTGGCTACCAATCGGTTGACTGATCACCATGCCTTTCCAGTGCAGTTCACGCTGTAATGGCGCACCATAATTATGGATGATTGGCCCTCGCAATGGCCATATCAGCTTACCTTTATGACTAGATAAGCCATCCATAGGTACTTTCATTTTAGCGTAACGCGCATTGAGCTGTTTAGCTTGTGCCTCTGCTATTGCCCTTGCTTTGGCTTCTTTGGCTGCAGCAATACGGGCCTGAGCTTCAGCTTCAGCCTTGGCACGTGCAGCAGCTTCAGCTTTAGCGCGTGCAATTGCTTCTGCTTTGGCTTTGGCGATAGCTTCAAGCATATTCTTTTCATCAGCCCGAAGATCAGCCAGAGCTTCAGTGCTGGTATGAATTTGAGCTTTTATTTTATTGAGCGTCAATTGGCGTGATTGTTGCTGGCTATCAAGCTGTTGTTTTTGTTGATTGAGCTCAGTAAGTGCTTGCTGCTTTTCGGTTTTTTGTTCAGCTAAGGTGTGAATCTTAAGCTGTAATTCAGTTTTGGTCGCATCAAGCTTATCAATGGCAGTGGCACGCGCTTTACTGACATATTCAGCATAGGTTGTCATTCGATCTAATTTTGCTGAATTTTCACCACTGAGAAGATTGGCGATGTCACTGTTATTGCCTTGACGATATTGAGCATTAATCAAGGTTTTGAGCACACTAAGTTGTTGCTGTTGTTGTTGTTGTAACTGCTGTAATTGATTCTCTAGCTTGGTAATTGACTGAGTTAGCGCGGCTAACTGGTCATTGGTTTGATGGATTTTATTTGCAGTTTGAGCGATATCCAGTTCATGTTGTTTAAGTTGTTTTTGTAACGCAGCATAGTTTTGCTGATTACTATCGAGCTGATTTTTTTGGCGTGATATTTCCTGTTTTACGCCATCAAGCTGTTTTTGACTGGATGCTGCACATGGGGCTGCAAAAACCACACATAGAAAAGCGCCAGTGCATAAAGCACTGGCGCGGATTTTTAGGTTGAGGTGTCTATGAATAATATCCCGCATGGGATAATTATTTCAGATTGTATAGCACCTGACCAGACATCTCTGCTGGGATTTCGATATCTGTTAGCGACAGCATTGTTGGCGCTAGATCAGAAAGCTTACCGCCAGACTTAAGATCAAGGTTCTTATTGCCAACGTAGATTAATGGTACTGGCAAGTTAGTGTGTGCAGTATGGATGCCACCCGTTTCAGGGTTGATCATCATTTCTGCGTTACCGTGGTCAGCTGTGATTAATAATTGGCCGTCCATTTCTTTGATTGCAGCAACAACTTGACCAATGCAGCTATCAAGCGCTTCACAGGCTTTAACCGCAGCATCATAAACGCCAGTATGGCCAACCATGTCACCGTTAGGGTAGTTACAGATAATAACGTCAAACTCGCCACTCTTAATTGCAGCAACTAATTTTTCAGTTAGCTCTGGTGAGCTCATTTCTGGTTGAAGATCGTAAGTTGCCACTTTTGGTGATGCAACTAATGAACGTGATTCACCTTCAAACTCGTCTTCTTTACCGCCGTTAAAGAAGAAAGTAACGTGGGCGTATTTTTCAGTTTCAGAAATACGTAGCTGTTTCTTACCTTTCTTTGATAGCCACTCACCTAGTGTATTATCTAGGCTTGCAGGTGCAAAAGCTGTAGTTAGTTCAATATCAGCAGCGTACTGAGTTAACATTACAAAATCAGCTAACTGTGGGAACTGTGCACGTGCAAAGTCAGTAAAGCTAGGTTCAAATGTACGAGTAATTTCGCGGGCACGGTCAGCACGGTAGTTCATGAAGATAACGCTATCGCCATCGGCCATGATTGCCGCTTCTTGGCCTTCAGCACGAAGTTCAGTTGCTTTAACGAACTCATCGTTTTCATCGCGCTCGTAAGCTGCTGCTAGACCTTCAGTGGCATTAGCGAAAGTATATTCACCTTTAGCTGCAGTCAGTAAGTTGTAAGCAACCTCAACGCGATCCCAGTTATTATCACGATCCATTGCATAGTAACGACCGACAAGAGACGCTGTACGACCTTTACCTAGTTTTGCAAATAGGGCATCAAAACGCTCTAGTGAATGTTGTGCGCTACGTGGTGGTGTATCACGACCGTCAAGGAAAGCATGTAGGTAGATTTTTTCTGCGCCACGTTTTGCTGCCATTTCAATAGCTGCAGCAATATGGTCTTCATGGCTGTGTACGCCACCAGGAGAAACAAGACCTAAAATATGAACCGCTTTACCTGCATTTACTGCTTTATCAATTGCGCTAACCAGTGCTTCGTTTTCAAAAAACTCACCATCGCCAATAGCTTTAGTAATACGAGTTAGATCTTGATATACCACACGGCCTGCACCGATATTAGTATGACCCACTTCAGAGTTACCCATTTGGCCTTCAGGTAGGCCAACTTCTAAGCCAGAAGCTGCAATAAGCGTATTAGGATTGTTAGCCATTAACGCATCCATTACAGGTGTGTTAGCGTTCGCAATCGCGTTATTGGCGTTATCTTCGCGGTAGCCCCAGCCATCTAGAATAACAAGTGCAAGTGGTTTCTTGGCAGACATATGCTGTCCCTCTTCGAATTAAATAAAATACATCAATTACCTTAATAGGCGCAGTGTACGACGCACCGCTTAAGGTAATTGATATAATAATTATCATGATTTTACTACAAAAGCACATTAAAGCAGTAGCAGTAGATGCAACTAAATCATCGCATAGCTATTTATCCTGTGAGTCGAATATAGGCATTTATTGATTAAAGTGTAAGCCCTAGATCACAGTTTTTTTCTATTTCATTGATAGGTCATTAGTCAATAAGCTTTTATACTCAGGGGTGCTGTTACAAGATCAGCATCCTAGGTATACTCACACTCATTTTTTTAGCCCCGTCATATCATGGCAGGCAGTAGCTAACCATGACAACAGAGTAAAGTAAATGCATCAATATATTGAATTTCTAACCAGTAACCCTGTTTTATCATTAGCTTGGATTGGTATTGTAGTTGCACTGATCAGCTCGATGGTAAAGGAGAAAAATGCTAAGTACAAAACGATTAGTATTAACGAAGCAACCGCATTAGTGAATAACGAAGACGGTGTGTTCCTTGATATTCGTAATCGTGATGAGTTCCGTAAGGGTCATATTGTAGGTTCAGTTCACATTTTACCAAGTCAAATTCAACGTCAGAACACGCCAGAGCTTGAAAAACACAAAGCTGCCCCAATTATTGTTGTATGTAAGACAGGTCAAACTGCACAAGAGAGTGCAAACCAGTTAAGTAAAGATGGTTTTACTAATGTTAACGTTTTAAAAGACGGTCTTATTGCTTGGAATGAAGCAAACTTACCGCTTGTTGCGAGTAAGAAAAAATAATTGTATTCGATGTAACTTTGCAGCCTGTTGAGTGTGAAGTTATGATTCAAATTGATGCAGCCTGTGGAATTCACAGTTGCTAGTATTGTTAATAGCTCGTGGTAGCGAGTATTTATAAAGGACTCCCAAAATGGCTGAAGCAGCAAATACTGAAGTACAACAAAACTTCCAAATTCAACGCGTATTCCTAAAAGATGTGTCTTTTGAAGCGCCAAACTCGCCAGACGTATTCCAAAAAGAATGGAATCCAGATGTGAAATTGGATCTTGATACTCAAAGCCGTGAATTAGCTGAAGGTGTATATGAAGTTGTACTTCGTCTTACTGTAACTGTGAAGAACGAAGAAGAAAATGCATTCCTATGTGAAGTTCAACAAGGTGGTATTTTCACTGTTGCTGGTATGGAAGCACCGCAGCTAGCTCATTGCCTAGGCGCATTCTGCCCGAACATTTTGTTCCCATATGCACGCGAAACAATTTCGAGCCTAGTGGTTAAAGGTACATTCCCACAATTGAACTTAGCACCAGTAAACTTTGATGCTTTATTCATGAACTACCTAGAAAACCAAGCTGAAGCAAATACTGCGAATTCAGAAGCTTAATTTGTAAAAAGTGACCAATATGATGAACGTTAATAATACGATTTCGATGGCAGTGTTAGGCGCTGGATCTTACGGGACAGCATTAGCAATTGCATTAGCCAGAAATGGTGCCAATGTCATTTTGTGGGGGCATGAACCTCAACATATGGCGCAATTGGAAATCGATCGTGCCAATGAAGCGTTTCTTCCTGGAGTAAGCTTTCCTGATTCGCTTATTCTAACCTCAGATTTACAAGCTGCCGTTGCAGGTAGCCGTGATGTGTTAGTGGTAGTACCGAGCCATGTTTTTGGTAATGTACTTACGCAAATGAAGCCTTTTTTACGTCCAGATTCTCGTATTTGCTGGGCAACAAAAGGGCTTGAACCGAATACCGGACGTTTATTGAAAGACGTCGCTGTTGAAGTTTTAGGCGACAAAATACCGTTGGCGGTGTTGTCAGGGCCTACGTTTGCAAAAGAATTAGCAGCAGGTATGCCAACCGCGATTGCCGTATCTTCACCGAATACTGATTTTGTAGCTGATCTACAACAAAAAATACATTGTGATAAGACATTTCGTGTTTATAGCAACAGTGATTTTATTGGTATGCAGTTAGGCGGTGCGGTGAAAAACGTGATCGCAATTGGTGCAGGTATGTCAGACGGTATTGGTTTTGGTGCTAATGCGCGTACAGCTCTTATCACACGTGGTTTGGCTGAAATGTGTCGCTTAGGCGCAGCACTTGGTGCGCAACCTGAAACCTTTATGGGAATGGCAGGTTTAGGCGATTTAGTACTGACATGTACTGATAACCAATCACGTAATCGTCGTTTTGGTTTAGCCCTCGGCCACGGTAGTAGTGTCGAGCAAGCTCAACAGGATATTGGTCAGACAGTAGAAGGTTATCGTAATACCAAAGAAGTGTGGTTATTGGCTCAACGTCATCAAGTTGAAATGCCAATTACTGAGCAAATTTATCAAGTGCTTTATCTTGGTAAAGATGCACGCGAAGCAGCAAAAGATTTACTCGCACGTGAGAAAAAGTACGAATAAAGTTGCTTGTTGTAGGTGATAACTGGTATCTATTGAATAACGCGAGCTTAGGCTCGCGTTATTTTTTATAACTGTACTAAAATACAATAATGTTCAGTGGCTTGATTGTGGAAAATTAGTCAGTCGCCGCTGTTACTGAAGTCATGACTGCTGATAGTCGTGGAAGTGATTACAATAGAGAGTGAAGCCGAGGAACTTGTGAAGGAATGTCAGCAATATCAATTATGGCTAGCGATTGAGCAAGAAGCACGACAGCAAGCAGAACAAGAACCTATGCTTGCCAGCTTTTATCATGCCACTATTATCAAGCATGAAAATTTAGCTTCAGCATTGAGTTATATCTTAGCCAATAAATTGGCAACACCATCAATGCCAGCGATGGCAGTACGTGAAGTAATAGAAGAAGCTTTCGTTAGTGATAGTAATATCGTTGAAGCTGCGGCTTGTGATATTCGAGCGGTTGTTGAGCGCGATCCCGCGATTGATGCTTATTCTATTCCATTACTTTACCTAAAGGGCTGTCATGCTCTACAGGGGTATCGTGTTGCGAATTGGCTGTGGAAGCAAGATCGCAAAGCGTTAGCTGTCTATTTACAAAATCAAATCTCGGTAGCGTGTCAGGTCGATGTGCATCCTGCAGCAAAGATTGGCTGTGGAATTATGTTTGACCATGCAACGGGAATTGTGATTGGTGAAACAGCCGTTATTGAAGATGAAGTATCGATTCTACAGGATGTAACCTTAGGTGGTACCGGTAAAGAAAGTGGTGATCGCCACCCTAAGATTCGCCAAGGCGTGATGATAGGTGCTGGTGCTAAGGTGCTAGGTAATATTGAAGTTGGGGTCGGCGCTAAAATTGGTGCGTGTTCTGTGGTATTAGAATCAGTGCCGCCACATACTACCGTGGCTGGTGTGCCTGCGATTATTATTGGTCGACCAAAAACAGCTAAACCGGCGACTGAAATGGATCAGCAGTTTAATGGCAGTGATGATATTTTTAAGAATATTGATTAAGGCTGCGTATTTCAGAGCAGAATAGTAATATTAACAAAGGCGATCATAGGATCGCCTTTTTGATATTTGGACATGAATAGTAATGCTAAATAGCACCACCAAAATCTAATTGACGCCATGCTTCAAAAGCAATAATAGCAACTGCATTGGATAAGTTTAAGCTACGGCTATCAGGTTGCATTGGAATACGTAACCGTTGTTCGAGAGGTAAACTAGCAATAAATTCAGCCGGTAAGCCACGTGTTTCGGGGCCAAATAACAACACATCACCTTCAGCAAATTCGGCATTAACATGGTAGTTAGTTGTTTTAGTGGTGCAGGCAAAAATACGTCGACCCGCCATGGCCTCCATAAAAGCATCAAAGTTTTTATGACGAAAAACATGGGTGAGTTCATGATAGTCTAAACCGGCACGACGCAATTTTTTTTCTTCTAAATCAAACCCTAACGGTTCAATTAAATGTAAATTGGCACCACAATTAGCGCTAAGGCGAATAATATTGCCAGTGTTAGGGGCGATTTCAGGTTCATATAACGCAATATCAAACATAGTTATTCTGCTTATTTGGTGCAAAAAGATGGCATATTGTGACAAGCACTACGTCAACAAGCAATCATCTTTATTGTTAAATTCGGTGATGCTCAACGGATCAGCGGTAATGTCATGCTGATCCGTAATCCACCTAGCGGGCTCGAGGTTGCTTTGATGCTGCCACTATGCTGACGCAGAGCACTTTCTGTGATTGCAAGTCCTAATCCGGTACCGCCACTGCTACGATCGCGCGCGGTGGATACGCGATAAAATGGTCTGAAAATATCATCAAGTTCATCATTTGGCACGCCTTCGCCATTATCGTCAATCGTGATCAGCAATTGCTGTTGTTGCTGAGTGAAATTAATCTCAATGACATCATTACCATATTTAATCGCATTGCGGATCACGTTCTCTAGTGCACTGATCAACAAATTAGGATTGCCTTTTAGTGGCCAATGTTGAAGTTGGTGATAGGTTAGGGTCTTATGGTGTTGCTCGGCTTCAAAGCGGGCATCTTCTAACATTTCATACCATAAGCTATAACCATCAATAATTTGTTGTTGTTGGTGGCTATTGACTTGCATTCGTGACAGCTCTAAGAGTTCGCTGATCATTTTTTCTAGTCGCTCAGCTTCAGTATCAATACGAGATAATTCACTGCTTTGGCCTTGTTTACGCTGTGCCAGTGCTGTCGCCATTCTTAGTCGTGTTAATGGCGAGCGTAATTCATGTGAAATATCAGATAACAACCGTTGCTGACCACTAATAATATTATTTAAAGCATCAACCATTTGATTAAAACTGGCGCCAGCCTGTTTAAACTCTTGTGGTCCTTGCTCTAAGCTAGGATCTACCGCAAATTCACCGCGAGCAACGCGCTCAGCAGCTTGTTGTAAGCGTCGTGCTGGACGAGTGACAGCCCAAGCTAACCACAATAAAAATGGTGTGCTTACCAGCATAGTAAGCAACAATAGTTTAAAGGGTTTATCCATTATTTGAATGAAAAATGGTGGTGCACCTCGCCAAACTTGACCGCTATACATATACAGTGGTTGATGTTCGGTGGTGATCATAAACGGCCCAGCCATTAGCCAGCGCCCATAAAGACGTTGTTTGGGTTTATTGGGGTTGTCAGCAATGGTAATGAAGTTACGTAGTGCTTTAGTGTGCTTTTGTGGCGCAATAATATCACCCTCAACGGTGGTGAAATAGAGCTGACTATTATGGTTATCGCGGCGTTTTGTAAGTGTTTTTACGTGGTTGATAAGCCTAGCATAGTTAGGAGAACGGTGGTTTTCTAGGCGCCGATTAACTTGAGATGCTTGCGATTGTAGTCGTTGCAATTGGTGTTCGGGAATCGGTTGTACCGAGCGAGGGTCATATTGAAACATCAGTACCAGTGCAACCACTACCACCAATAATGTGGTCCAGAAAATGGCAAAGATGCGTCCATAAAGGTGGGTAAAACCAGGCACTCTCATTATTGAGCCTCAACCAATAAATAGCCTTTACCACGTAGGGTTTTTATCAGTGGTTTACCATCACTACGTACTGGTAGTTTCTTACGTAAGTTTGAGACATGCATATCAATTGCGCGATCAAATTGGGCTAAGCGTTTGCCAAGTACTTCCAAGCTCAGCTCTTCTTTAGCTATGATTTTTCCTGGGTGTTGAACAAAATAACTTAATAACGCTAATTCAGTTCCAGTCATTTCAATTGGTTGTTGGTGATATAGGACTTCCTGGCGACCGGGGTAAATAGTGAGATCTTGATAAACCAGACACTCGCTATTGCTGGCTTTGGTGTCAGTATTTGTTTGAGTACGGCGCAGTACTGCACGCATACGAGCAAGTAGTTCTCGGTCGCTAAACGGCTTTGGTAAATAGTCATCAGCACCCAATTCAAGCCCAAGTACGCGATCTATTTCATCACCTTTAGCGGTCAGCATCATTACTGGTGTGGTGTGTTTTTCACGTAGACGGCGCAACATTTCAGTACCGTTCATTTTTGGCATCATCACATCCAGTAAGATCAAATCAATGCTGGCATCGACTTTTTGTAGTCCTTCAATGCCATTATTGGCTTCCTCAACCTCAAATCCTTCAAGCTCAAGAATATCTTTAAGGAGCGCAGTCAGTTCTATATCGTCATCGACTAAGAGAATTTTTGCCATTGTGAAGTCCTACTATGTAATGCGATCAACCAATTAAAGAGGCATTAGTATCGCTAATCTTTGCGTATACGCCAAGTTAAGCTGTATCAGCTTTACGCTAGTTTACGTTTACTAGACAGCGTTTTACCTTCCACAGGTTAAGATAACGACCAAGCCATACCGAATGGCAATTTATCAAATACTAATGCTGGAGAAACCACAATGAAATTATTTAATAAAACAATTGTTATCGCGATGGCATTACCATTAGCGCTAGGTTCAATGTCAGCCTTTGCTGGTCAAGAACATCATCATGAAATGAAAAAAGGCCATCATGGCGGTAAGTTGTTTAGCCAGTTAGATCTTACCGCGACGCAAAAACAACAAATGAAAACTTTGCGTCAAGCTAATCGCAGTGAATTCCAAGCACAACGTGCTGAAAACCGTAAACTGATGCAGGCTGAGCAGCAGCAACTTGAAAAGTTAGTGTTAGCGAGTAATTTTGATGAGTCAGCTGTACGTGCTGTGGCTGAGAAAATGTCTCAACAGCAGGTTGAGCGTCGAGTTGCGATGTTAGAGCAGCGTCATAAAATGCTTAATATTCTAACGCCAGAGCAAAAGCAAAAGTATGTTGAGCTTAAGCAACAGCAAGCAGAAAAACATCATATGCGTTTAGAAGCGAAACGACATCACTAATTAAGGGTGAGTTAGGTATTTATTAGCCATAGTCTTTACTATGGCTTTTTTTGTTTTTGATATTAAGTTTATTATTTGGTGTTTTTTTTAGTTCTTTAGTCATAAATGGCATCAGAACAAGGCAGTAATTGTATTTTTATGATAGGTTTTGTTATTAATTTTTATTATAAAACAGCTATACTGCGTGATATTAATTATCGCCATCATTTCCTCTATCATTAATGTCGACACCTATTATTAGTTATTATAGGTTTACTCAAAAAAATATAAAAATAACCATAATGACCGATTATAAGTATTGGCCGACGGGGAAGTGACGAGCTAGCGTGATATGAATCAACAAACTATTTCATTAAAATTGTAATACTTCTACATAAGTAGGAAAGTTTCAGTTTTCACGAACACAGTTTGATCGTCATCGACTGTGATACCGAGTGGGGGAACCTTGGTATATCGTGTTGGATTTGATTTTTCAATTCCCAAAGTCAGAGGGTAACCATGATTAAGAAGATTGGTGTTTTGACCAGTGGTGGTGACGCACCTGGTATGAATGCAGCGGTTCGCGGCGTAGTTCGTGCAGCGTTGACTGAAGGTCTAGAAGTTTACGGTATTTATGATGGCTACCAAGGCCTATATAACAACTGTATTAAAAAGCTAGATCGTCAAAGTGTATCTGATGTGATCAACAAAGGCGGCACATTTTTAGGTTCGGCGCGTTTTCCTGAATTCCGTGAAGTGGAAGTTCGTGAAAAAGCGATTGAAAACCTAAAATTGCATGGTATTGATGCATTAGTTGTTATCGGTGGTGATGGCTCATACATGGGCGCAAAGAAGTTGACTGAAATGGGTTACCCATGTATCGGTCTTCCAGGCACGATTGATAATGATGTTGCGGGTACTGATTACACTATCGGTTACATGACAGCAATGAACACTGTAATTGATGCGATTGACCGTTTACGTGATACCTCATCTTCTCATCAGCGTATTTCTATCGTTGAAGTTATGGGTCGTCACTGTGGTGATCTAACGCTAATGTCAGCAATTGCAGGTGGCTGTGAGTACATCATTACACCAGAAACTGGCCTAGATAAAGAGAAGTTACTAACGCATATCAATGAAGGTATTGCGAAAGGTAAAAAACACGCAATTATCGCTATCACTGAATTAATGACAGACGTTAATGCGCTGGCTAAATTTATCGAAACTGAAACTGGCCGTGAAACGCGTGCAACAGTATTAGGTCATATTCAACGTGGTGGTCAACCAACGGCGTTTGACCGTGTATTAGCATCACGTATGGGTGCTTATGCGGTTGATCTTCTTCAGCAAGGAGAAGGTGGTCGTTGTGTGGGTATTCAGTGTGAAAAACTGGTTCACCACGACATCATCGATGCAATTGAAAATATGCGTCGTCCAGTACGTAACGATTTATATGAATTAGCTGAAAAGCTGTTCTAAAATTACGTTATTAAGATACTGAAATAAGGAAGGTCGATAATTTTATCGGCCTTTTTTTATGCTGTTTTTAGAGATATTTTTAGAAGAGGCTAATATTTGTGGTAAAAAAAGGCCACTTAAAAGTGACCTTAATTTTATCTAATCATCAAGTGTGATTATTTTTTTGCTTCAGCTGCTGCTTTAGCGATAGCTGCAAAGCTTTTCGCGTCAAGTGCTGCACCGCCAACTAGCGCACCATCGATGTCTGGTTGTGCGAAGTAAGCTGCAGCGTTTTCTGGCTTAACAGAACCGCCGTATTGGATAACAACGTTCTTAGCAACTTCTTCAGATTTTTCAGCAATGTGAGCACGGATTTGAGCGTGAATGCGTTGTGCATCTTCAGCTGTTGCCGCTTTACCAGTACCGATAGCCCAGATTGGTTCGTAAGCGATGATCGCACCGTTAAGCGCTTCAACACCTTGAGTGTTGATAACTGCGTCGATTTGACGAGCACATACAGCAACAGTTTCACCCGCTTCGTTTTGTGCTTCTGACTCACCGATACAAAGAACAGGTGTTAGACCATTTTCTTTTAGGAAAGCAAATTTTTGCGCTACAAACTCGTCTGATTCGTGGTGGTATTCACGACGCTCAGAGTGACCGATGATGATGTGAGAAGCACCAAATTCTTTAAGCATAGCTGGAGACATGTCGCCAGTGTATGCACCGCTGTTGTGTAGGTCAGAGTTTTGAGCACCTAGGATGATCGCGCTGCCTGCTTCAGTAAGCGTACGCTCAGCAAGGTCAACGAAAAGCGCTGGTGGAGCAACTGCAACGTCTACGCCTGTAACACCTTCAAGTTCAGCGTTAAGACCGTTTAGTAGATCAACAACCATTTCTTTGCTGCCGTTTAGTTTCCAGTTACCCATAACTACAGGATGGCGCATAGTTTTTCTCCAAATTTAAATGACGTAATTAATTAACTACGTAAAAATATACCAGCCGAAACTGAATTTTTACTGTTCAAAATCATTAATGTACTTGGTTGTACCCTTTTCGCGACAAAAAGTGAACTACAAATAGAAAAATATTTCAATATATGCAGTTTCTTGTCGATTTTTTGTAACGTTTTGGCGGAATATGCTGCCAAGGGGCGACAGTAATTTGATCATTTGAACGGCAGTATTTGGGCAGGCTGTGGCGGAGAGTGTGATTGCAGAGCTTGGCTAAAACGTTGTAGTTGACGTTGCAATTCTTGCTGTAACAGGATGTTGCTATGGAGTGGATTACTCGCGTGATTAATCAGCCGATCAATATGGCTCTGTTGGGCACGTAAGCGGGGTTGCATCGCAGCGCTTGCCTGAGTGATCGCTTGGTCAATTAAGCGTTGGCGTAATAAAGCAAATTGCTGTGGATCTGTTGCTGCGAGGTGCATCAGTTGGTCAAAATCAGGCAGTGATTGCATTACGCGGCTCCTTATTTCATCCCTAATCTTTAACGATAGCTGATAGGGCAGGATCGCGCTGTCTTATTGTTGATAATGAGCCTGATGAGTCAGGCTCAGAAACAAGAAAATCAATGACTAATGCAGTTACCAATAATGTTCCATAGTAATTTGGCCTGGGGCTCGACGAAGATTTTTTGTTAAGCCTTTTGCCTCTAATACTGCTTTTGTATCACGCACCATTTGTGGATTACCACATAGCATCACCTGGCTGTTTTCGGCACTAAGGTATAAGCCAACATGGCGCTCTAATAATCCGTCAGCAATGGCTTGTGGAATACGCCCGGTTAAACACAATGGTGCCGGTTCGCGACTGACAAAGGGTTGCACAATTAACTGATCACCATACTGCTGCTTGAGCGCACTGATTTCAGCTTGATAACTGAGATCTGCTGCAAAACGTACCGCATGAATAAGAATAATTTTACGGTATCGATGCCAGACGTCTTTTTGACCTAAAATTGACAGGTAAGGGCCAATGGCAGTACCAGTTGCAAACAGCCATAAATGCTGACTATTGGCGATATCGTCAAGGGTAAAAAAGCCACTTGCTCGCGCTGATATTTGTACAGTGTCGCCTGCTTTTAAAGCGTGTAATCGTGGTGACAATAAACCATCAGCAACGCGAGTGGCATAGATCTCAATATCGGTTTGTTGAGGGGGGTTAACAAACGAGTAGGCACGTTGGATCAAGTTATCGCCGATCATTATTCCCAGTTTAGTAAATTGCCCCGCTTTAAACGGCTCAATGTTCGCGCGTAGCGATAAACTGAATAAATCTTGGTTCCAGTGACGGTTTGCAATAACTTGTGCAGGGATCCAATCAGCCATAGTGGCCTCCTCGTTATTTGGATGTTATTCGATAAGCACAGCGCCTTTGGCCTGTAATAATGTGTTCTTGACGGTAGATAACAGCATTTTCACCTAATAATTGTTGAAAAATAGCCAGTTCAGACTGACAAAGAGAAGGACATCGCGTGGCTGCAAGACAAATAGGACAGTGATTTTCAACTAATAAAAAGCCGTTATCATCGCAAATAAGCTCTGCCATATAACCATCACGTTGACGCAACTCTGCCAGTACGACGAGCTTAGCTTTTAAATCAGGGCAATCAGCAATGGCTGTTTGATAGTGTGTTAGTGTCTGTTGCTCGCGTTTATTGATGATTGCTTGTAAGCCTTGAGGACCAAATAAATCATTTACCGCATCAAGCGTTTGTACTGCTAGTTCAGAGTGGTGATCACTAAAGTGTTGGTGGCCTTGAGAAGTCAGTTGCCAATGGCGGGTTGGACGGCCGACTTTGACTTTTACGTCATAAGCATCGACTAACCCTTGTTCTTCCATCGCCTGTAAATGTTGACGAATACCCATAGTGGTTAACTGAAATTTATCAGCTAATACTTTAGCGGTAACTGGACCATCGCATTTGATGTGATAGAGGATTTTTTCGATAGTTTTCATAATCAGTCATTATTGCTGCTCTTATTATATTATGGGATCAGCTTATTAAATAAAGCAATATCTTTACAATGTAATAGTGCGTTAAAAGTAGGACTTCTTAGGTTTAAGAGTGGTGTCTGTTACTAGAGAAAGCGCAACCAGTATGCTGTGACAGGCATAAAAAATGCACCGTAGTGCATTTTTTATGGTCAACTTGATCGTCGTTATAACGTGTGTTGCTTAACTGCATCATTCTGACGAGTAAGATCGTAATTGGATGTAATACGACGGAGGGTGCCACATTGACCACTAATAAGTAGCGTTTCTGTGGTTGCAATATTGCCTTGGCGTTGAATACCAGCGACCAAATCACCTTTAGTAATACCGGTACCGGCAAAGATGACATCGTTACTGCGTGCCATGTCTTCAAGACGCAGTAATTTGTGCGGCTCAATGCCCATTTCACTACAGCGACGAATTTCCATCTCGCCTAAACGACGGTTCTCTTCGTTATCGCCTTTTACATGGTGACGAGGTAATAAACGGCCTTGCATATCGCCCCCGAGGGCACGAATAGCAGCAGCAGAAACAACACCTTCTGGTGCACCGCCAATGCAGTACATCACGTCGACATCACTTTCAGGCATGCAAGTAAGAATAGAGGCTGCAACATCGCCATCAGGGAAAGCAAATACGCGCACACCCATAGCGTGCATGTCAGTGATTAATTGATCGTGACGAGGTTTAGCAAGAACCGTCACCACTAATTCACTCAAGGGTTTATTCAGTGCGTTGGCAATCGCTGCAAGGTTGTCAGCTAATGGCTTATCAAGATCGATAACCCCTTTTGCTTGTGGGCCAACTACTAATTTTTCCATGTACATATCTGGTGCTTTTAATAGGCTACCTTTTTCACCTGCAGCCAGTACCGCAAGGGCATTGTTTTGTCCCATTGCCGTCATGCGAGTACCTTCAATCGGATCAACGGCGATATCAACCGCGCAGCCACCACAACCTACATGCTCACCAATATAGAGCATTGGTGCTTCATCAATTTCACCTTCACCAATAACAATTTCGCCATTTATATTAGTGTGATTAAGCAGAGTGCGCATCACTTCGACAGCCGCATTGTCAGCTGCAATTTTATCGCCACGGCCTAACCATTTATGACCAGCAAGGGCTGCGCCTTCGGTAACACGAGCAAATGCTATTGCTAAATCGCCTTTCATGATAACTCCAGATATAGAAATTGGTGGATGCAAAGGTTTAAAAAATCAGGGTAAATTCTAGCATAATTGACTTCTTAACACGGTGGGAAATTAGATTGTAGACCCTAGTGGTTGATGATCTAACGCAACACAATCAGCATTATGTGGTAGCAACAAAATAAAAAGGCCTGCTAGAGTGAGCAGGCCTGAAAATGGATTAGCGATGATTATGCGTCATCATCTTCATCATCTTCGTCAAATGCCCAACCTTTAGCGCATTCAACTGCACGTTGCCAGCCACGGTAACGGCGATTACGTTTTTTATCGTCACTACATGGAGTGAAGCTGCGATCTAATTGTGATTTATGTTTAAGCTCATCAATGCTGTCCCAAAATCCAATTGCTAGCCCAGCTAAATAAGCCGCGCCAAGTGCGGTCACTTCAGTAACAACAGGGCGATGAACTTCAGTAGCTAAGATATCTGATTGAAATTGCATTAAGAAGTTATTGGCAACAGCGCCGCCATCAACACGTAATACATCGAGTTTAATTCCAGAGTCTGCTTGCATCGCATCAAGTACATCACGGGTTTGATAGGCAACACTTTCAAGTGTGGCGCGAATAATATGATTAGAGTTAACACCGCGAGTTAAGCCAACAATCGCGCCACGCGCATACGGATCCCAATAAGGTGCGCCTAAACCGGTAAAAGCAGGAACGACATAGACGCCATTAGCACTGCCGACTTTTTCAGCAAAATACTCTGAATCATTGGCGTCGCTGAGTAATTTCACTTCATCTCGTAGCCATTGAATCGATGCGCCACCCATAAATACTGCACCTTCAAGGGCATAAGCGACATCACCTTTAGGGCCACAAGCAAGGGTCGTTAATAAACCATTTTGTGAAGTGACTTTTTCTTTGCCTGTGTTCATTAGCAAGAAACAACCAGTGCCATAAGTGTTTTTTGCTTGTCCTGCTGAGACACACATTTGGCCAAATAAAGCCGCTTGTTGATCGCCTGCAATACCAGCAATTGGAATACGAGTACCGCCTTTACCACCAATGTTGGTTTGGCCGTAGACTTCTGAAGAAGCTTTGACCTCCGGCATCATTGAGAGTGGAATATTGAGAGCGCTGAGTAGCTTTTCATCCCACTGCAAGGTATTGATATTAAATAGCATAGTGCGAGATGCGTTAGTGTAATCAGTGACAAATACACGGCCTTGAGTCATTTTCCAAATTAGCCATGTATCAACGGTACCAAATAATAACTCACCCGCTTCTGCTTGTTCACGTGCTCCTTCGACATTATCAAGGATCCATTTTACTTTGGTGCCAGAGAAGTACGGATCAACCACTAAGCCTGTAGTTTCACGAATATAATCAGTTAAGCCTTGTTGTTTTAACTCTTCGCACATATCAGCAGTACGGCGACACTGCCATACAATTGCGTTATAAACCGGTTTTCCGGTTTTTTTGTTCCATACAATGGTGGTTTCACGTTGGTTAGTAATGCCAATCGCAGCGACTTGATCACTACGAATGCCCGCTTTGGCTAATGCCTCCACCATGGTGGAACTTTGGGTTGCGTAAATTTCTAGAGGATCATGCTCAACCCAACCTGCTTTAGGGTAGATTTGAGTAAATTCGCGTTGTGACGAACAAACGATATTGGCATTGTGATCAAGTACCACTGCGCGCGAGCTGGTGGTACCTTGATCTAGCGCGACAATATATTTTCGTTCAGTAGTCATGATTTGTTCCTCGTTATCTTTATTATAGTAGAGTAGATTGTGGCTAAGAGCTGGGTAATTACCGAGGCTGAAGCCTGTTGTCGAATAAAATATTATGCTTCAGCTTTGGGGGTATCAGCCGTATTTTGACATTTATTGGGTAGAGTACATTTATTACCTGGCAAGTAAATTCCCATCAATTTAGGGTAGGCCCAACCACCAAATAGTGCGCCACAAATAGGGGCGATTATTGGGACGATAAAGTAAGGGATATCTTTAGCGCCCGTTAAAGCAACATTGTCCCAACCCGCAAAGAAGGTCAGTAGCTTAGGGCCAAAATCACGTGCAGGGTTCATTGCAAAGCCGGTTAGAGGTCCTAGTGAGCCACCAATTACCGCAATTAATAAACCAATTAATAAGGGTCCCATTGCGCCACGAGGAGCACCATTTTTATCATCGCCAATGGCTAAAATAGCAAA
Source organism: Photobacterium malacitanum (assembly GCF_900185615.1). Taxonomy (GTDB): domain Bacteria; phylum Pseudomonadota; class Gammaproteobacteria; order Enterobacterales; family Vibrionaceae; genus Photobacterium; species Photobacterium malacitanum. Next base: position 63,134 of record NZ_FYAK01000006.1, on the reverse strand, counting down.
CATCAAGACAGCGGTAATGGTGAACTCAACCGCAAATGCACCGCTAAAACTCAAAGAAGGGTGAGGAAAGGTTGAAAAAATAGAAGCGGTATCAAGGCTAGCAACAGTACCACGAACAATATTATGGCTGGTTTCATAATCAGTAAAAAGATCGCTGTATAGAGTATAAACCAATGCAGCTGCAGCAAATGCTCCTAATAATTGCGCCAGAATATAGGGCACAACTTTGCGTTTATTAAAACCATGAAAACTGGCGAGTGCAAGGGTTACCGCAGGGTTTAAGTGTGCGCCTGACACGCCAGCGGTGACATAAATAGCAATGGCAACACCCAGCCCCCACATGATACTTATTTCCCATTGACCAAAATCTGCGCCGGCTAATTTCATTGCCGCAACACAGCCAACACCAAAAAATATCAGTAGCCCAGTACCGATAAATTCCGCTAAACATTCTCCGACGAGCGCATTAGGTTTGGAACTTGTCATATTGTCAGTCCTTTTGATGGGATGTAGGGTATTTGGTTATTTTTATGCTGGATAATTTACAATAATTACTTTTTTTTAAAATCATAACGACTTATAAATGTGCGTTCGAGCATGAAATGTTTTCCAAAGTGAGCGCCTGGTGGCTTTTTATTGTCATTTAGACTGGTTGAGATCATTGAACGCGGTATTATTGATAGCGTTGTGGGCAGAAGAATTGTCGCTGTGGTGGAATATAAAATTGTGGCGCTAAATTATCATGGTAATGTGGTATAGAATTTGTGATAGTTCGCAGATATCACCTTATTGTCGGCGAATATGAAGTGTAATTAAGTGATGTAAATGAGGTGAAGCTGGCTAAATTTTACGGTTTTTAATCGTTAAATTAGTGCCATGTCAGCAGTCTTTGCAAAATTTATATCAGACTTGTATGATTTTTATTCATTTGCACTAATGCAATGGAAATGTAGATGTCAGCGAGCCATTGCCTCGCTAGAATAGCAGCTAAGTATATATAACCCAGCTCATAGAGATTACCTGCAATTGTTTGGGTAAATATATGGGCATAGATCAGGTGAACAATATGTCTCTAGAAATGTTGGAAAAATTGGAAGCCAAAGTTCAAATGGCTGTGGATTCAATTTCTTTGCTACAAATGGAAATTGATGAATTACAAGAAAAAAATGATAGCCTAGCTATGGAAGCACAAGAACTACGTTCTGGTCGTGAGACGCTTGCTCAAGAGAACGAAAAGCTACGTGGTGAGCACAACGTATGGCAAGATCGCGTACGTACACTACTAGGTAAAATGGAAAGCGTAGAATAAGCTTCGCTTTAGTTTAATACGATTATCGGCTCGGTATATCATCCTTTAAAAGGAAATATACCGAGCCGATTTTTTATTTGTTGGTGGTGTATCTTGTGTGATCGACTAATCGAGTTCTAAGGCTTCTGGGGATAAAATTACGCCAGTATTATCCGCATAAATATAATCTTCTGGTAAAAATGTCACGCCACCAAAATTAACAGCGACATCAACTTCACCTATCGTTTGTTGATCGGCTCCCACAGGAATAGCAGCTAATGCCTGAATACCAATATCAAGCTGATCGAGTTCATCAACATGGCGTACACAGCCATAAATAATTAACCCTTCCCACTGATTTTCTACAGCCAATTGGGCTAAATCGATATCGATTAAAGCACGACGTAATGAGCCACCACCATCGATTAATAGTATTCTTCCTGCCCCAGCTTGAGCTAAAACATCATGAATAAGACCATTATATTCAAAACATTTTATAGTGGTGACTTGGCCACTAAATGAGTTTCGACCACCGTAAGAGCTGAACATAGGTTCAACCACATCAACTTGATCGAGATAAATATCACACAGTTCAGAGGTATTATATTCCATAGGTTAGCTTCTTATCGGTAGTAAAAAACAAAAGTAAGTTGTTGTCGTTATAATTTTGGTCTGCCATTAGGCCAGTATCATACCAATCGCAAACAGCAGATTAGTGATTAGGGCACACTTAACAATGGTTGCCATCATCGGTCTTAGTGCAGCGCCATTAGTTGAGTTATATACTTGGCGACCATGGTTAATCAGCAGTGGTAAACTGAGAATAAATAACCATCCAAACAGTGATTTAACTTCAAATAATGCAAATAAACTAAAGCACACTACACTCGCGCTAAGCAAGAAAAGATGATATTTACGTCCCCATTGTGGACCCATACGCACCACTAATGTTTGCTTTCCACAGGCTTTATCATTATCAATATCGCGTAAGTTGTTGATATTAAGTACGCCAACGGCTAATAAGCCACACGCTGTCGCCGGCAGCATGATCAATGCATCAATTTGTCCGGCTTGTAAGTAATAGGTACCTGCAACACCTAACCATCCGAAAAAGATCAAGACAGAGAGATCGCCAAGGCCACGATAACCATAAGGTTTATTGCCGACGGTATAGGCAATTGACGCGGCAATCGCTAACAATCCTAGAACTAAAAAGCCGACGATATCATGGGGGTTCTTACATGAAATTAAAATTAATGTTAAGCCACTGATAGCCGTGAGAATAATATTAATGAACATTGCTTTGCGCATGGTTGCAGCGGTAACTAAACCTGATTGCATTGCTCGTTGAGGGCCTAAGCGATCATCGTTATCTGTGCCTTTAACGGCATCACCATAATCATTGGCAAGGTTAGATAGGATTTGCAATAAAAGCGCCGTTAATAAAGCCAGTGCCGCAATGGTTGCTGAAAAGGTGCCGTGCCATTCAGCGACTGCGCTACCACATAAAATGGACGCAATGGCGAGGGGTAAGGTTTTTGGTCTTGCGGCATCTAACCAAATTGTCAGTGAAGAAGGTGGGTTCATAAATTAGATACTTAAAGTGAATATTGAAAGCTATTATGGCGTAAATTTGGTCATGCGCAAATTTATCCCATCAATGCTCGTTATAAAATAAAAAAAAACGGTGCGATATAACGCACCGTTTTGAAGGGGTAATAATGGTGTTAGGATGATTATAGAATGAAGCGGCTTAGATCTTCATCGGTAACAAACTCACCTAAGCGTGCTTGTACGTAAGCATCATCTATCTGGAATTTCTCGCCAGATTTTTCGCTAGCATCATAAGAAATTTCTTCCATTAAGCGTTCCATTACCGTGTGTAAACGACGAGCACCAATGTTCTCTGTGCGCTCATTTACTTGCCATGCCGCTTCGGCCAAGCTATCAACACCAGCTGGAGTAAATTCGATTTCAACTGATTCTGTTGCCATTAACGCCACATATTGTTGAGTTAGTGATGCTTTTGGCTCAGTAAGAATACGTTTAAAGTCATGGCTCGTCAGTGCTTCTAGTTCAACACGGATTGGCAAACGACCTTGTAATTCAGGAATTAAATCTGATGGTTTAGCAACTTGGAATGCGCCTGATGCAACAAACAGAATGTGGTCTGTTTTAACCATACCGTGTTTAGTTGATACCGTGCTGCCTTCTACTAATGGCAGTAGGTCGCGCTGCACACCTTCACGCGAAACATCTGGGCCTGATGATTCACCACGTTTACAGATTTTATCGATCTCATCGATAAACACGATACCGTTATTTTCAACCGCGAAAATGGCTTGTTCTTTTAATTCTTCTTGGTTTACCAGTTTAGCCGCTTCTTCTTCAGTTGCTGCTTTTAACGCATCTTTGATTTTCATTTTGCGTTTTTTACTGGTGTTGCCAGCAAGATTTTGGAACATACCTTGTAACTGGTTAGTCATTTCTTCCATACCAGGAGGCGCCATGATTTCAACGCCCATTTGTGGCGCTGCAACATCAATCTCGATTTCTTTATCATCAAGCTTACCTTCACGTAATTTCTTACGGAAAGATTGACGAGTGGTGGATTCTGTTGGTGCTTCTTCGTTTTGTCCCCACGCGTCACGAGCTGGCGGCAATAGCACATCAAGAATACGCTCTTCAGCTAATTCTTCAGCGTGAAAACGGACTTTTTCTGTTGCCTGCTGATGCACCATTTTGACAGCAACATCGGTAAGGTCACGAATAATAGTTTCGACTTCTTTACCAACATAACCAACTTCAGTGAATTTAGTCGCTTCAACTTTAATGAATGGCGCATTAGCTAACTTCGCTAAACGACGGGCGATTTCAGTTTTACCAACACCCGTTGGACCAATCATTAGAATATTTTTAGGGGTAACTTCTACTCGCAGCTCTTCAGGAAGCTGCATACGACGCCAGCGGTTACGCAGTGCTATCGCAACAGCTCGCTTGGCTTTGTCTTGGCCGATAATATGGCGGTCAAGCTCATGAACGATTTCGCGAGGAGTCATCTCAGACATTGCAACTTCCTTACTTAGACTTAGTTTCTAGTTCTTCAATAGTGTGATTGTGGTTGGTAAACACACAAATATCACCAGCAATATTTAGCGCTTTTTCTGCAATTTCACGGGCGCTAAGATCGGTATTTTCTAATAGGGCAATCGCCGCGGCTTGAGCGAAATTACCGCCAGAGCCAATAGCGACTAAATCATGTTCTGGTTGCACCACATCACCATTACCGGTAATGATTAATGAACCGGTTTCATCAGCAACAACTAATAGTGCTTCTAGTTTACGTAGAGCGCGATCAGTACGCCAATCCTTGGCTAATTCAACCGCAGATTTTAATAAGTGACCTTGATGCATTTCTAACTTGCGCTCGAAACGTTCAAATAAAGTAAAAGCATCAGCGGTGCCGCCAGCAAAACCAGCGAGTACTTTATCATTATAGAGGCGACGAACTTTGCGAGCGTTGCCTTTCATTACGGTATTGCCAAGTGACACTTGACCATCACCTGCAATTACGACTTTATCGTTACGACGAACAGATACAATAGTTGTCACGTTAAACCCTCTTTGATTCAGCTCCGACGATTAGCCGGCATCGTTAATGATAATAGATCTGGGGATAGTAAGATTAGTTTTCAAGGTGTCAGTAACAATTGCTTGGGTGACGAGTTATTAGAAGTATTAAAAAAGGATGCCAGTCGAGCATCCTTAGTTATTGTTATCGTTATATAAACGTTATTCCCAAAACCAAATAGCACATGGGCTAATACCATGTTGTTGTAATTTGTTCTGATCATCCATTGCTAAGCGCTTATTTTTATAAGGCCCAAGTACAACTCGGTACCAAGTGCCTTTGTCGTTGGTTGATACCTTGATCTGACTGTTCATGCCTTGAAACGCAATGGTTGCTTTACGTTGTTCAGCTTGTGCTTGGCTATGGTAAGCACCGCATTGTAATAAATAAGGCTTGGTTGGTTTATCTTTAGCAATAACTTGTTTAGGCGTTAATACCGGCACAATGACTTTTTTATTTTCCAACTCTTGAATATAACGCCATTTTTCTTCTGGTTTTGGCGGTAGCACGTCGGCCTTGGTTTTTGCTGGTTGCGGTTTTGCAATAACGGCAGCAGGAGCGGGTGGTGTCGTTTCAGGCACATCGGTACCTGAAAGGAAAAATAGGCCCGCGATCAGACTACAGACTAACACTACAGCGAGTGCTGCCCATTTAGTAGGAAAGCCCGATACTGGTGCTTTTTTCCCTTTCGGGGTGGCTTTTGCCTTTGTTGGCGCTTTTTTGGGAGAGCGCCCGCGTTTTACATAATCTTTAGTGGCCACGATTTCGACAAATTAGTTGGAAAGATAGACAGAAGGCTATGTTACAAAGTTGGATTGATCCTGACCAGTTATTATCGCGGTTTGTTGATAATAAACCCCATATAATGACAAAGATGATCAATTTTATGATCTTGGTACTGTCATAGATTACATATGGGGCTAAATCCATTAGCGACTTGGTGGCGCGGCACTTTCACGAATGACCAGTTTTGCATCCAGTAATCGCGAACCAGCCTGAACATCCTTGCCTTTGAGTAATTCAAGTAGCATTAACATCGCTTGACGACCGATTTCATAACGTGGTTGTGAAACCGTGGTCAATGGTGGATCGCAATACTCTGCAAATTGAATATCATCAAACCCGACAATAGAAATATCGTACGGTACACGTAAACCAAGACGTTTGGCTTGTTGCATCGCGCCTATTGCCATTACATCTGAGTGACAAAATAATGCCGTTGGTGGTTCAGGTAGTGCAAGTAGGGCCGTAATTGCACGAGCACCTGCTGCAAAACTAAAATCACCTTTAATAGTATAGGCTGGATTTAGCGTGATCCCTGCGCGGCGTAATGCTTGTTGGTAACCTTGTTGACGGAACTGCGATAAAGCCGCTTTATCTGGGCCGGTAATTTGTGCAATGCGTTTATGTCCCATTTGGGTGAGGTAATTTACTGCATCAAAAGCTGCCGTCAGGTTATCAATATGTACCGTTGGTAACTCAAGTTCTGGTGCATATTCACATGCCATCACTAATGGTGGCAGGTTTTTTTGTTCCGGCTTACTGACATCAAATGGTAAGTTATTACCTAATAACAACATGCCATCAGCTTGCTTAGTAAACACTAAATTAGCGAATGAGTTTTCACGACGTTGTTGTTGACCGCTATCACCCAGTAACACTAAATAGCCATTTTCCATTGCTGCTTCTTCAATTCCACGAATAATTTCAGTGAAATAAGGATCACAGATGTCCGGCACAATGGTCACGATAGTTTTCGATTCATTGCGGCGTAGGTTACGTGCCAGTGAGTTGGGTGAATATCCAGCTTCCATTACGGCTTGTTCAACCTTTTTCCTGGTTGATGCCGATACTTTTTCCGGGTTCATCAATGCGCGTGAAACTGTTGCAGTTGATACTCCGGCTAGCTGGGCAACGTCCTTCATTGTCGCCATAGTGCTTTCCTCTTTTGCTATATCTCTCTAGTGTACAGCTGGTTATCTGTGACAAAAATACTCAGATAGGCTTTCCAGCTAATTCGTAACCGACTGAAAAAAGTCAATTCATATTCATATTGTAGAATGGATACAGAAGCTGAAACTTGCTTTCAATAGCATAAATTACATTCGCTATGTGAACTGTATCGCATTGTGTAGTTTAAGTTAAATCTTGTGGTTCGACATCAATTGACCAACGAATTTTTTTCGCGAGGGGCAATAGTTGTATCGCCGGTTTAGCAATAGTGAGTATTTGCTGCAATTTATTACGATTAGGTATTTGTAATATTAACTGCCATCTAAATCGTCCCGCACGTCGAGCAAGCGGGGCTGGATTTGGTCCTAATACACAACAATCTTGATCGTAAACTGGGCTCGCTTCAAAAATAGCGCGCACTTGTTGTAAAAATTGGCACACTTGATCACTGTCATTGGCTTCGGCGCGCAATAGCACTAAATGTGTAAAGGGCGGCAATAGTGCTTGGCGACGTTCCGTTAATGCAGCTTGAGAAAATACACCATAACCTTTGTGAAGTAACGATTGCAGCAGTTGATGCTCAGGATGGTGAGTTTGTAATAATACTGAACCGGGTTTACTGGCACGTCCTGCACGGCCTGCCACTTGAATAAACAGTTGGGCTAACCGCTCTGAAGCACGAAAATCATTGCTAAATAATGCACTATCAACATCAATCAGTGCCACCAAGGTAACATTGGGAAAGTGATGTCCTTTAGCGAGCATCTGAGTACCGATTAAAATTTGATAGTCATTGTTTTTAATCGCTTCTAAATAGTTTTCTAGTGACCCTTTTCGACGAGTGCTATCACGATCAATACGAACAGTTTTAAATTCAGGGAACAGTTCTGCTAGTTGTGCTTCAAGTTGTTCAGTACCAACACCGACAGGCAGTAGTTGGGTTGAACCACATTGTTGGCATTGATGCATTATTGGTCGTTGCGTTGCACAATGATGACAACGCAATTCACCTGATTGTTGGTGCAGCGTGTAATAGGCGTCACAACGGCTACACTCAGCGATCCACCCACATTCGTGACACATCATTGCAGGCGAAAAACCGCGGCGATTAAGAAACAACATCACTTGGTTACCCGCATTGAGGTGCTTGCGCATTTCCGCAATGAGTGGAGCAGATAAGCCCGCATTTAAATATAAGCCTTTGACATCAATGACCCCGTGGCGGGCAGCGCTTGCATTACCAGCGCGCTTTGAAAGGGTTAGGTAGTGGTATTTACCTGTTTGCGCGTTATGTAAGGTCTCAAGTGCAGGAGTCGCAGAGCCTAAAACAATCGGAATATTTTCTTTATTTGCGCGCATCACCGCTAAATCACGAGCATGGTAACGCAGGCTGTCTTGCTGTTTATAAGACGCATCATGTTCTTCATCAACAATAATAATGCCGAGATCAGTAAATGGCGTAAATAGTGCTGAGCGGGTACCGATAATGATCCCTGCTTGATTATCTCGTCCTGCAAGCCACGCCGCCATACGCTCACTATCGTTGAGCCCTGAGTGAACGGTTTCTAACGGCACATTAAAGCGGCGTTTAAAACGATTAATTGTTTGCGGAGTTAAGCCAATTTCAGGTACTAAAATTAACGCTTGTTTACCTGCCGCTAAAACGGGTTCTAGCAGATTGAGATAAACTTCAGTTTTACCTGAACCAGTAACACCATCTAATAAGTAGCAGCCAAATCCTGGATTACTGTTAACCGTCGCAATCGCGAGTGCTTGTTCTTCATTTAGACGTGGTTTTTGTTCAGTAACTGCAAACTGTAGCTGCCACTGTAGTTGTTTAGGTTGCTGTTGTTGTTCAACTATCCAACCTTTTTGCATCACTGTTTTTAAGGTAGCACTGCTGACATCATCGCTAAGTAAGGCGTCATGACTTAAAGGGCCGTGGCGTAATAGGTTGAGAATTTGGGCCTGCTTTGGCGCGCGCTTTAAACCATTGAGTGGTTGTTCTCGTCCCGCTTCGGTTAATTGCCAATATTTTAACGTCGCCGTTGAGGCTGCACGACCTTTACGCAATAACGCTGGCATGGCATTGGCTAATGCATCCCCTAATGGATATTGGTAATAACGACTGGCCCATTTTAACAACCCAAATAATGGTGGTTGCCACAAAGGTTGGTTATCTAATACTTGCTGAATCGGTTTTAATTGTTGGATTGGAAACTCTGAATCATTACCGATAGCTACTACGATCCCTACCAATCGCTGTCGACCAAAAGGCACCAGTACCCGTCCGCCAATAACGGGCGTCATGTCAGGTTTGATTAAGTAATCAAAATTTTTGTCGAGTGGGACGGGTAAAGCAACGCGTGCTATTGGGTGGGTCATATTTTATCGCTTTAATTGAGCTTATACTAAATAGTAACAGATCGCGTGAAAAGGAATCAGTACTGCAATGTGAGTACTATTATTGACTGTTTTAGTGATGAATAAAATAGAGCGATAAAAAACTGTGCTCGAGTTGATCTCTGGGGAATGATTGATTACTATACGCCGCCTGATTTGTCGTAAATCAACGACAAACTATTTTATTAACCACGTGTGGTGCCCGGCTTTGGATCGGGAGAGCGACACGGCCTTAACTTGAGGTTTCCCCATGAAACAAGGTATCCACCCAGAATATAAAGCAGTAAACGCACGTTGTTCTTGTGGCAACACTTTCGTATTTAACTCTACTATGAGCAAAGACGTTAACCTTGACGTATGCGATAAGTGTCACCCATTCTACACTGGTAAGCAGCGCGTAGTTAGCTCTGGTGGCCGTGTTGACAAATTCAACAAGCGTTTCGGTGCACTTGGTAGCAAGTAATTACTTGCCGACTGAATGTAAAGAAGAGGGATGCCTAGGCATCCCTTTTTTTATCGCTTCAATATGCAATACATAAAAAAACCAGCATAAAAGCTGGTTTTCTGCTATCTGATATACGTATTATTCATTAATGTCTTCGTAACTGATGCCCATCGCTTCCATTAAGGCTTTTGCTTCTGCTGGCAGATCATCGGGATGATCTTTACGAATATCGTCATCAGTAGGTAATGGCTGACCAGTATAAGCATGCAAAAAAGCTTCACATAATAGTTCACTGTTGGTGGCGTGGCGCAGGTTATTGACCTGACGACGAGTACGTTCATCAGTAAGAATTTTGAGAACCTTTAATGGAATAGACACTGTAATTTTTTTTACTTGTTCATTTTTCTTACCGTGTTCTGCATAAGGGCTAATATATTCGCCATTCCACTTTGCCATGTTTTACCTTCTCAGCGATGTTTAATTAATAATGATAACAATGTCGCGATGACGGTTGTTAGTGCATAGTCATGATAGGCGGCGATATTACGTGAACATCGTTAGTTTGTCCTCTACCGTGGTATACAACTGTTGCTCGATCACGACTATTTTTTTCAATAATTGAATTTTAGCGGGATTTACCGCTATAAGCAAAGACATATAGACGTCCAGAAGTGTTGACGTCTTGTTTTGATATGGTTAAGGTTGTGTAGCCACCACAATTTATTTTCAGGGATCACCCCCTTATAACAAGGAACGTTATTATGAGTGACAAGCAGCTTGCAACAATTGCAGTCCGTACCGGTATTGATGTTGACTCACAATATAATGCTGTCGTGCCCCCGATCTATTTAACCTCGACTTACAGTTTTCCAGCTTTAGGTGAGTTACCGCAATACGATTACTCTCGTTCAGGAAATCCTACTCGCAATACATTAGCGGATGCATTAAGTGACATGGAAGGGGGAGCGGGCGCTGTGGTCACCAGTTGTGGCACCTCGGCAATGAATTTATTAGTGTCAGCATTGTTAGGGCCTGATGATTTGCTTGTTGCTCCACATGATTGTTATGGCGGCAGCTATCGATTATTTAATACTCGTGCTCAAAAGGGTGACTTTAAAGTATTGTTTATTGATCAAGCTGATCCTGATGCATTAGCAGCAGCGCTCGCACAAAAACCGACCTTATTATGGCTTGAAACTCCGTCGAACCCTTTGGTAAGAGTCATTGATATTGAAGCCATTTGTCAGCAAGCACAGGCAGTCGATTGCCAAGTTGCGGTTGATAACACCTTTCTGTCACCGCTATTGCAACAGCCGTTATCACTTGGTGCTGATTTTGTGGTGCATTCAACCACTAAATATATTAATGGCCATTCTGATGTTGTTGGCGGTGTGTTAATTGCGAAACAGCAATCAGCGGCTGAAAATTTAGCTTGGTGGGCGAACTGTATTGGTGCAACAGGCGCACCTTTTGATGCTTATCTGACATTACGCGGCCTGCGTACTTTAGCGCCTCGAATGAGAATGCATGAAGAAAATGGTGCAGCGGTACTAGCTTATTTACAACAACAATCATTGGTTGGCACCATTTACCACCCAAGTTTACCCACTCATCCCGGACATGAGATAGCTAAGCGTCAGCAGCGTGGTTTTGGGTCAATGATGAGTTTTGAATTTGCAGGAACTGATCAGCAACTGCAACGATTTGTAAAAACACTACAATTATTTTCATTAGCAGAGTCGTTAGGCGGAACGGAGAGTCTTATTGCTCATCCGGCTTCAATGACTCACCGCGCTATGACCGATGAAGCTCAACGGGCAGCTGGTATTTCAACATCTTTATTGCGGCTATCGGTAGGCTTAGAAGATCCACGTGACTTAATTGCCGATCTGACCCACGCCTTTACTGTCGCACAGGGGGAGTGCTAATGATAAAAGATCTGCGTCAGTTGCATAAATTTGGTGGTAGTAGCCTTGCTGATGCGCAGTGTTATCGGCGCGTGGCAGAGATTTTAGAATCTTATTCTGCAGCCAATGATATCGTGGTCGTCTCTGCAGCAGGAAAAACCACTAATCAATTGCTATTGTGGTTGGAACAATTGGTTACTGATGGTCGTCTAGCCCATGCAACACTATTATCCATTCGTCGTTTTCAGCAGCAATTAATCTCTGAGTTGTTGGCACCAGATCACGCACAATTACTGCTGCAACAGCTACATGTTGAGTTAGCCCAGCTTGCTAAATGGGGCGAATCACCATTGACGACGGAGATAAAAAATGCCGTTTTAGGCCATGGTGAGTTATGGTCAGCACGATTATTAGCCGGGTTACTTACTCAGCACCAATTAGCTGCTGTAGCGATTGATTCACGGCTATTTTTACGAGCAGAGCATGCTGCTCAACCTGCAGTGGATAAAGCGTTATCACAACCATTATTGCAGCAGTTATTGGCTCAATATCCTCAGCAACGATTAGTGATCACTGGCTTCATGGCTGCGAATCAGCATCAGCAGACAGTCTTGTTAGGCCGTAATGGATCTGATTATTCAGCCACTATGATTGGCGCTTTAGCTGGTGTTGAACGGGTGACTATTTGGAGTGATGTTGCTGGTGTTTATAGTGCCGATCCACGTAAAGTGACCAATGCTTGCTTACTGCCATTATTACGCTTAGATGAGGCCAATGAACTTGCTCGTCTTGCAGCGCCAGTATTGCATAGCCGTACTTTACAGCCGGTGGCGCAAAGTGCGATTGATTTAACTTTACGCTGTAGTCATCAACCGGAATCAGGATCAACACGGGTAGAGCGAGTATTAGCTTCGGGTCGTGGTGCTAAAATTATTTCGTCGTTAAATGATGTGTGCCTGATTGAACTTAGTGTGCCGCAAGGTATGGTGTTGGCATCGGTACAACATGATGTGCAGCAGCTGCTTGATAAGTCGCAATTACAGCCATTGGCTCAAACAGTTGATAAAGGTAAGCGACGGATTATTCTGGCTTACACTCAAGAAGTCGTCAATAGCGTACTTAGCTTGTTACAAGATAGTGGTGTTGCTGCTGAATTACGGCTACGTGAAGGTTTTTCAATGGTGGCAGCTGTGGGGGCTGGCGTATTAAATAACCCCAATCATTGCCATGGATTCTATCAGCAATTAAAAGGGTTGCCGGTTGAATTTATGACAGAAACTGAGTCAGGGCTAAGTTTAGTTGCAGTACTACGTGACATTGACACTGATGCGTTAGTTAATGCTATTCATCAAGCGCTATTTCAAGCACAAAAAAGCGTCGCAATAGTATTGTGTGGTAAAGGCAATATTGGCAGTCACTGGTTGAGTTTGTTTAGCCGCGAAAAAACAGCACTGGAACAGCGTCATGGGATGCAATTTAGTCTAATTGGTATTGTTGGTCAGCAACAATGCTGGTTAGATTGCCAGGGAATCGATCCTCAAACAGCCTTAGAACAGTTTCCATTACATGCGGTAGATTATCAATTACCGCAGTTATTATCTCAGTTAGCTGCGGTTGAGTATGATGATGTGGTGGTCGTTGATGTGACCGCAAGTCATCAGCTGGCAGCACTATATCCACACATTGCTGCAACGGGGTTACACCTGATTTCAGCCAATAAAATTGCCGCCTCTGCCACAACGTCTGAGTATCAAGCTGTGATTGATGCGTTTGCTAAAAGTAGCCGTTATTGGCTATCTAATGCCACCGTTGGTGCAGGGTTACCGATAAACCATACCGTGCGTGATTTACGTGAAAGTGGTGATAGTATTTTAGCGATATCTGGCGTATTTTCTGGCACTTTATCGTGGTTATTTCAACAATTTGACGGCAGTCTGCCATTTTCAGCGTTATTGGAACAAGCATGGCAGCAAGGGTTAACCGAGCCCGATCCTCGTCACGATCTCGATGGTAGTGATGTGATGCGTAAGCTGGTTATTTTGGCGCGAGAATCTGGATTTGAGATTGAGCCCCAGCAAGTCCACGTTGAGTCATTGGTTCCGTTGAGTTTACAAGCATTAAGCGTTGATGATTTTTTTGAACAAATGGCTGAGTTAGATTTGTTATTGGCCGAAAAATTAGCCCGTGCGGTCAAGGAAGATAAAGTATTACGCTATGTCGCTCGACTTAATCGTCATGGAAAAGCCTATGTTGGTTTAGAAGCGTTGCCTAGTGAGCATGCATTGGCGAACTTATTACCTTGCGATAATATTTTTGCGATTGAAAGTCAGTGGTATCGAGAGAATCCGTTAGTGATCCGGGGGCCTGGAGCGGGAAGGAATGTGACTGCTGGCGCATTAATCTCGGATATTAATCGGTTAGCAACGATGTTGTAGTGCGTTGATCGAGAACTAAAGAAAAGCCGTTGTTTTAAACTACGGCTTTTTATTTGATAATGGTTTAGTTGATAGCAATTGCGCTATTTTCACCGTCCATATCTTTAAGTTCGGCTAATACTTCTTCTGCCCATAATATCCAAGCTTGGCGATTATGTAGACCACGACGCAAAGTTAAACGGTCTAGGCGTTGTTGGCGATCCATGTTTTTATAGTCACCAAAATGAATTTGCTCTAGCTCTTGATAGTGACCAATCAAAATATGTGATTCATCAATTAAAGCTTCAAGTTGCTGCTGCATCGGTAATGAATTGTGAACACCACAAATCAGTAGTTTGGCAGAAAACTCATCGCGAGTAGTGGGGTTACGGGCTGGTTCTTGGAACCACTCAAATAATGCTTGTCGGCCAAGATCGGTAATCGCATATACTTTTCGATCAGGTTTACCATCTTGAGGTTCAAGACGACAGGTTACTTGGTCGTTGGTTGCCATTTTATTAAGTTCACGGTACACCTGCTGGTGGCTCGCTTTCCAAAAATAACCAATACTGTGTGAGAATTCTTTGGTTATATCATAACCCGTTGCTTCGCGAGTGCTTAGCACTGTTAAAATTACATGTGGTAGTGACATCTCTTCTATCCGTTAAATATATAAAATAAAAACACAATCGGGCTTAGATTATGTAACGCTTCAAATGACGTTTTTAATTTATAATCGTGCTATTGCACTGCCTAATTGTGGTCGCATAGAATATCATTAATTGACTCAATATCGATACTTCTAGTTGAATTATCTGTTACTGAGGCGTTTCAATTTATTATCTTGTGAGCTTACACGAGGTTAAATTAGCTCTAAAAAATAACAACCTGATTGAAATCTATTCATCTTTTATCATATTGAGCATTTCTATCTTAGACTGTATAAGCACTATAGTGCTGTATCAAAATTGAGACTTTGCGATTTTTTTTAACAAAATTGTAAATAACCACTCAAAAAAAAAGGCTATCAAAAGATAGCCTTATTAGGATGATAAGTTGATTAACCGGTATTACGCATACCTGTTGCAATACCTGCAATTGTCACCATCAGTGCTTCTTCAAGTTCTTTCGGTAATTCTTCTTGCTGACGTGTGCGGTAAAGTAACTCAGCCTGCAACATATTAAGTGGCTCAACATAAATATTACGTAATCGAATAGATTCTGCACCCCATGGGTCCTGCTGCATCAAGTGGTCATTATTTTCTACCGTCAGTACAGCTTTAATATCTTGCAGTAATTGCGAGCGTAATTGTTTACCTAATGGCCATAATGC
Organism: Photobacterium malacitanum; assembly: GCF_900185615.1. Classification (GTDB taxonomy): domain Bacteria; phylum Pseudomonadota; class Gammaproteobacteria; order Enterobacterales; family Vibrionaceae; genus Photobacterium; species Photobacterium malacitanum. The sequence continues at coordinate 47,760 of NZ_FYAK01000006.1, read as the reverse complement.
TTCGTTCGTTAAGCGTTGGTCATAATATTCAGCAATGCCAAGATTAGTTTTACTGTATACCATTTCTAACATGCCCAAGCGGGTTGAGAAAAATGGCCATTCACGACACATATCTTCTAATAATGCTGCGTGACCATTATCGATTGAATATTGAATCGCTTCACCAGCACCGAGCCATGCCGGTAGTAACAGACGGTTTTGACTCCATGCAAAAATCCATGGAATAGCACGCAGACTTTCAACGCCACCATTAGGATTACGTTTGGCAGGACGTGAACCGAGTGGTAGCTTTCCTAGCTCTAATTCAGGTGTTGCTGCACGGAAATAAGGCACAAACTCAGGATTGTTACGCACAACGTTACGGTATGATTCACACGAAACGCTTGATAGTTCATCCATCACATGACGCCATTCTTGTTTCGGTGCCGGTGGTGGTAATAAGTTTGCTTCTAGGGTTGCACTGGCGTAAAGGCTGAGGCTGTTAATGGCAACTTCAGGTAATCCTAATTTGAAGCGAATCATTTCGCCTTGCTCGGTGACTCGTAAACCACCTTTTAAGCTGCGTGGCGGTTGCGACAATAATGCAGCATGTGCAGGTGCACCACCACGACCAATACTACCACCGCGGCCATGGAACAAGGTGATTTCAACATCTGCTTGCTCACATACCGTAACCAGTTTTTCCATTGCGCTATATTGTGCCCAACCTGCAGACATTACACCCGCATCTTTGGCTGAGTCAGAGTAGCCAATCATCACCATTTGGTGGTTTTGAATAAAGCCACGGTACCAATCAATATTAAGCAATTGTTCAATAACATCAGCACCATTATTTAAGTCATCTAATGTTTCAAATAATGGGCATACATCCATACGGAATGGGCAACCCGCTTCTTGTAGAAGTAGGTGAACGGCTAAAACATCAGAAGCGGTACGCGCCATTGAAATCACATAAGCACCTAGTGCTTCACGCGGCTGCTCGGCAATTGCTTGGCAGGTTTCAATAACTTCTTTTACTTCTGCTGATGGTTCCCAATTACGTGGCAGTAATGGGCGTTTTGATGAAAGTTCACGGACTAAGAATGCAATTTTATCTTGTTCACACCATTGGCTGTAATCGCCTAAACCCAGGTGACGAGTTAGCTCTGAAATAACATTCTCGTGACGGGTACTTTCTTGACGAATATCCAGGCGGACTAAGTGAACGCCGAAGCATTTCACGCGACGTAACGTATCAAGCAGTAAGCCATCGGCAATGATAGCCATGCCGCATTGATGCAGAGACTGGTAACATGCAAATAATGGGTCCCATAGTTCAGAAACATCGTTAATAATGTTATTTGAAAGAGGAGTTTGCCCGTTAATTTGTGCTTCTAAACTGTCACGGGTGACAGTGAGCTTAGTGCGTAATTGCTTTAAAATTGCTCGATAAGGTTCATGCTCTTCGCCAGCGAGCTCTCGCACCTGATCATTACATTGAATCATTGATAATTCATTGATCAGCTCTTGCACATCACCAAGATAAAGCTCAGCTGCTTTCCAGCGAGAAAGACGTAATACTTCACGGGTAATATTTGAGGTGACAAAAGGGTTACCATCGCGGTCACCGCCCATCCATGATGAGAAGGTAACAGGTGTTGCATCAAGCGGGAGCTTTTGGCCTAAATGTTGTTGCAGTTTTTCATCAAACAAGCGTACGAATTCTGGCACGGCTTGCCACAGTGAATTCTCAACAACGGCATAACCCCATTTTGCTTCATCAAGTGGGGTTGGACGTTGTTGGCGAATAACATCAGAGTGCCATGCTTGAGCAATCAGTTGTTCTAGTCGTTGTTCAACTCGATCACGTTCTGCGGTTGATAGTTCACTTAACTCTAATTGTGATAAACACTTATTAATCTGTACCAATTTATGGATCATGGTACGACGGGCGATTTCAGTTGGGTGAGCTGTTAATACCAAGTCAATATTTAATTCATTGACGGCAGCTAAAGAGTCGGCTGGATTAACGTCATTTTTGACTAATTTAGTAAATAACTCATCAAGCGCGCCTGGACTACATAAAGTGGTTTCGCAATGGCGTGAAATAGTATGATATTGCTCTGCAATATTAGTGAGATTAAGGAATTGACTAAACGCGCGAGCCACAGGAAGTAATTGATCATCGGGAAGTGTTTGTAATTCATCAATCAGTTTTTCACGATCGTCCTGATTACCGGTGCCCGCTGATTTAGAAAGTTTACGAATAGTTTCAACTTTTTCAAATAGCTCATCACCGCAGGCTGTTTTAATTGTATTACCTAGCAAATGACCAAGCATACTGACATTACTCGTTAGTGCGCTGTATTTCTCGTTCATATCGTATCCATTCCGTAATTTTGTTACATCCAATTTAACCTTTACCCACAATCTAGCCGCGAATCTAGTAACAGGTCAACAGAGATTATATTTATCGCCAATAAAAACTGTCGATATTGATTCTGGTCATACAATTGATTGTATTTTGTAATTTTGTTTCATTATTGCCATTGTTAGTGCACATTTTTGTTTGTTATTAATTGGATAGAGTAAAAAAACGCACTTAAGGCGTTTATTTCTGTTATGGTTAAATGTCGTAAAAGTTAACGAAAAGATAACAAAATATATTTTTTTATCGTTACGCTATTGACAGTACGTAAATTAACCAGTAAACATATTAATTCAGAATTGTGAATAGACAACACGGTTGTTTATTGTGTCTCTGAGCAAGGATCGCTTAGGGGAAATAGTTAAATTCAGGAAGCTATTATCATGAATCACACACCAACATCTCTCATTATCTCCCTTCGACGACGCTAATCTTTTGCCTGCGGTGCTTTGACGCGCCTGTTTTTCGCTGGTGACAGCACTCCTTCATTTGCCGTTATGATGTCAATATTTTTTAGAGCATAGTCTCAATTTTTTAATGACGGTTGATAGACAATTACTACAGATGGAATTAGCAATGTTAAACACTGTCATTATTGGCGCCAGTGGTTACACCGGTGCAGAATTAGCAAAAATGGTGAGTCGCCATCCACAGTTAACACTTGCAGGTTTGTATGTATCAGCAACCAGTCTTGATGCAAATAAACCATTAAGTGAACTTCATGGACAGCTAAAAGGAATAGTTGATTTACCGTTACAACCCTTAATCGATTTTAAAACAACTGCTGCAACTGCAGATATTGTGTTATTAGCCACCGCCCATGAGGTGAGCCATGATATTGCTGTTGAGTTTCTTGATGCTGGTTGTCAGGTGTTTGATCTATCGGGTGCGTTTAGAGTTAAAGCAGATGGGTTTTATCAGCAATATTATGGCTTTGAGCATCAATATGGTCAGTGGCTAGATAATGCCGTTTATGGGTTAGCAGAATGGAACCAAGCTGATATTGCTCAGGCACAATTAATTGCGGTTCCCGGATGTTATCCAACTGCATCGCAACTAGCATTAAAACCATTAGTGGTTGCAGGGTTACTTGATTGTCAGCAATGGCCGGTGATTAATGCAGTAAGTGGCGTTTCTGGTGCTGGTCGTAAAGCATCTATGACCAATAGTTTTTGTGAAGTCAGCTTACAAGCCTACGGGTTGTTTAGTCATCGTCATCAACCTGAAATCTCCCATCATTTAAATTGTGATGTCATTTTTACACCTCATCTTGGTAATTTTAAGCGCGGAATTTTAGCGACTATTACCGCTAAATTAGCCTCTGGAGTGACTGCGGATGACGTCACTGCGGCAATGGAAGCAGCATATTCAAATGCTACTGATCAACATGCGGTGCGGTTACTTAACAATAACACGGCTCAACTTGATAATGTGGTTGGTAGTTGCTTCTGTGATATTGGCTGGCAGGTACAAGGTGAACATATTATTTTAACCGCTGCGATTGATAATTTATTAAAAGGCGCTTCTTCTCAAGCAATGCAGTGCATAAATATTCGCAACGGCTTTCCTCAATTAACCGCATTGATGTAGGAGTAATACCATGAACCAAGTTCCTTTAGTGATTAAATTAGGCGGTGCGGCATTAGAGTGTAATGTGACCTTAGAGCGGTTGTTTTCCACGATTAATACTTATCAAGCCAGTTGTCAGCGACCGATTTTATTTGTTCACGGTGGTGGCTATTTGGTGGATGAGTTACTGGCAAAGTTGCAATTACCGACCATAAAAAAGCAAGGATTACGGGTAACACCGGCTGATCAAATTGGTTTAATCACCGGAGCATTAGCCGGTACGGCCAATAAAATGTTGCAGGGCCAAGCACTAAAAGCGGGTGTGGCAGCTGTTGGGCTAAGTTTAGCCGATGGTGGATTATGCCGTGTTAGTCAATTAGATCCAGAATTAGGAGCGGTTGGTCATGCTGAGCCTAATAGCGGCACTTTAGTCACTCAAATGATGCAACTTGGTTTTGTGCCTATCATCAGTTCAATCGGGCTTGATGATAATGGCAACATGATGAATGTAAATGCAGACCAAGCCGCAGTGGCAGTCGCAGCTGCTGTTGATGGGGAATTAGTGCTGTTATCGGATGTGAGTGGTGTGCTTGACGGTAAAGGTAATTTAATTCACCAACTGACAGAGACAGAAGCAGAAGCGTTAATTACTCAAGCGGTGATCACCGATGGCATGATCGTTAAAGTGCGCGCCGCATTTGCAGCTGCTAAGGCACTAGGACGCGCGATTGAAGTCGCAAGTTGGCGTTACCCTGAAAAACTTAATGCGTTATTAATGGGCAACAGTATTGGTACTAAATTTACCCCCTAATACGCTATCAATAAAGACTGATTTTTATTTTTGGAAATGTGCCTCAACGGGATGACCGCGACAAGGCTGAAAGGAGTGCAGCAGATGAGTAAGATTAATAAAGTGGTATTAGCCTATTCAGGTGGTTTAGATACCTCAGCCATTATTCCGTGGCTGAAAGAAAATTATGACTGTGAAGTGGTCGCCTTTGTAGCAGATGTCGGTCAAGGTGAAGAAGAGCTGATTGGTATTGAAGAAAAAGCCATCGCATCAGGTGCATCGTCATGTTACATCGCCGATCTAAAAGAAGAGATGGTTAAAGATTATATTTATCCATCTTTGAAAACGGGCGCTATTTACGAAGGTAAATACTTGCTAGGTACCTCAATGGCACGCCCGATTATCGCTAAGGCACAGGTTGAATGTGCATTGGAAGTTGGGGCCGATGCTCTGTGCCACGGTTGTACTGGTAAGGGGAATGATCAGGTACGTTTTGAAGGTGCCTTTGCTGCACTAGCGCCACAACTTACCGTGATTGCACCGTGGCGTGAGTGGGATTTACGTAGTCGTGAAGCACTACTTGATTACTTGGCTGAGCGTAATATTCCTTGTACCGCATCATTGGAAAAAATTTACTCACGTGATGCTAACGCATGGCATGTATCAACCGAAGGTGGTGTTTTAGAAGATACGTGGAATGCTCCTAATGATTTATGTTGGGTATGGACCAAAGATCCACAACAAGCACCTGATACCGTGGAAACAGTGTCTATTTTAGTTGAAAAAGGCGAAGTGGTTGCGGTTGATGGTGAGCCAATGACACCGTATAACGCGCTTAATTACCTCAATGAAAAAGGGGCAGAACACGGTGTTGGCCGGATTGATATTGTTGAAAACCGGTTAGTCGGTATGAAATCACGTGGCTGTTATGAAACCCCCGGTGGCACCATTATGATGGAAGCTCTGCGTGCAGTTGAGCAATTAGTGCTAGATAAAGAGTCATTTGAGTTCCGTCAAACCCTTGGTCTTAAAGCTTCACATCTTATTTATGATGGCCGCTGGTTTACGCCATTGTGCCAGTCATTACTCGCTGCTGCTGATACGCTAGCCCAAGATGTGACTGGTGAAGTGGTGATCCAACTTTATAAAGGTCAAGCAACCGTGACTCAGAAGCGTTCACTTAATAGTTTGTATTCAGAAGAATTTGCCACTTTTGGTGAAGATGATGTTTATGATCACAGTCATGCGGGTGGCTTTATCCGTCTGTACTCTCTGGCGAGTCGAATTCGTGCGCTGAACAATCAAAAATAAGTCATTTAAGATCATTTCTGTATCGCAGCGAGTGCTACTCTCGCTGCCATGTTACGCGTATTTATATTATTAGAGTTAGGCAGTAAAGGAGATTCACCATGGCATTATGGGGCGGACGGTTTAGTCAGGCAGCTGACATCAGATTCAAACAATTTAATGATTCGCTGCGTTTTGACTATCGACTCGCAGAGCAAGATATTGTCGGTTCAATAGCTTGGTCAAAAGCCCTACGCCAAGTGAATGTGCTGACCGAACAAGAGCAACAACAACTTGAGTTAGCACTCAATGAACTCAAGTTGGCGGTGATGGAAGATCCTGAGCAGATATTGACCTCAGATGCTGAAGATATTCATAGCTGGGTTGAGCAACAACTGATTGCTAAAGTCGGGGATTTGGGCAAAAAGCTTCATACGGGTCGTTCACGTAATGATCAGGTCGCAACCGATCTTAAACTCTGGTGTCGTCAGCAAGGACAGCAATTATTATTAATGCTCGATAAACTGCAGCAGCAATTAGTGACGGTTGCTCGTCAGCATCAAGCAACGGTGCTTCCTGGTTATACTCACTTACAACGAGCGCAACCTGTGACATTTGCTCATTGGTGTTTAGCGTATGTTGAAATGCTAGAGCGTGATCATTCGCGTTTAAATGATGCCATGGCACGATTAGATACTTGTCCACTCGGCTCTGGCGCATTGGCGGGGACCGCTTATCCGATTGATCGCGAAGTGTTGGCTCATAGCCTTGGATTCCATCGTGCAACCCGTAATAGCCTTGATTCTGTGTCTGATCGCGATCATGTGATGGAGTTATTATCAACCGCCTCGATTTCAATGTTGCATCTATCGCGAATGGCAGAAGATTTAATTTTCTATAACTCAGGTGAATCTAATTTTATTGAACTTGATGATGCAGTGACTTCAGGCTCGTCATTAATGCCGCAAAAGAAAAATCCCGATGCGCTAGAACTTATTCGAGGTAAATGTGGCCGTGTTTATGGTGCTATGGCAGCGATGATGATGACGGTGAAAGCGTTGCCGCTAGCTTATAACAAAGATATGCAAGAAGACAAAGAAGGGCTGTTTGATGCATTAGATAGCTGGCATGACTGCATGGAAATGGCTGCATTATGTTTTGAGGGGATCAAGGTTAATCAAGAGCGTACTTTAGAAGCCGCGATGCAGGGCTATTCTAATGCAACCGAGTTAGCGGATTATTTAGTCGCTAAAGGGATCCCTTTTCGTGAAGCGCACCATATTGTCGGTGTGGCTGTGGTGACTGCCATCGCCAAAGGTTGTGCGTTAGAGCAGTTATCGCTTGAGGAAATGAAACAATTTTCAGACGTTATTGAGGCAGATGTTTATCCGATCCTCACTATTGAATCGTGTTTGAATAAGCGTTGCGCGCTTGGTGGTGTGGCGCCGAACCAAGTCGATTACGCGATTGGGCAGGCTGAAAAGCGGCTTGATAAGCGTTATTCACCTGATGTCAAAGTACGTGGTGCACGACTCACTGATCTCGATGCGATTGAAGGCATGGTGGTGTATTGGGCCGGACTTGGTGAAAATTTACCGCGTAACCGTAATGAATTAGTGCGTGATATTGGCTCATTTGCGGTGGCTGAGCATCATGGCGTGGTTACTGGGTGTGCGTCATTGTATGTTTATGATTCTGGGTTGGCAGAAATTCGTTCGTTAGGGGTTGAGGCTGGCTGGCAACAACAAGGGCAGGGTAAAGCGATCGTTGATCATTTGCTTGAAAAAGCCGCTCAAATGGCGATTAAAAAAGTGTTTGTGTTAACCCGTGTGCCTGAGTTTTTTATGAAGCGTGGTTTTACGCCAACATCAAAAGCATTGTTGCCTGAAAAAGTCATGAAAGATTGTGATCGTTGTCCGCGTCAGCATGCATGTGATGAGGTTGCGTTAGAAGTTTGGCTTGATCAAGCACAACGGATAGCGACCATTAATGTTGCTTAATCTATAGCAATAAAAGCTATTTAAATACCAAAAGCCCTCAGTTCTCGCGAAGTGAGGGCTTTTTGTTAACTGGTTAATGCTTTAATCGTGGAATATTAGCCTAAGAAAACTTCTAATTCTTCGCTACCACCAATGTGCTTACCGCCAATGAATACTTGAGGAACAGTACTGCGGCCAGTAATTGCACGTAAAGAAACGGTTGTTGCATCTTTACCTAGAATAATTTCTTCATACTGTAGACCTTTGTCGATCAGATTCTGTTTTGCTTTAACACAGAAAGGACAACCAGGCTTAGAGAATACAGTGATTGATTCTTGCAGTTTTTGCTCAGGTGCAATGTAGTTCAACATTGTATCTGCATCAGATACTTTGAATGGGTCACCTGGTTCTTCGTTTTCAACAAACATTTTCTCAACAATGCCGTTTTTCACTAGCATGCTGTAACGCCATGAACGAGCACCAAAGCCAAGGTCATCTTTTTCAACTAACATGCCCATACCACTAGTGAACTCACCATTACCATCTGGAATGAAAGTAATGTTTTCTGCTTCTTGATCTGCTTTCCATGCATTCATTACGAACGTATCGTTAACTGATACACATAAAATATCGTCAACACCGTTATCTGCAAATACTGATGCCAATTCGTTATAACGCGGTAGGTGGCTTGAAGAACATGTTGGTGTAAATGCGCCCGGTAGGCTAAATACAACCACCGTTTTATTAGCAAATAATTCGTTGGTTGTTACGTCTACCCACTGATCACCTTGACGAGTGTGGAAAGTAACTTGAGGAACTGGCTGACCTTCTTTAGATGCGAACATAATGTGATTCCTTAAAAATAAATACTAATTAATTTACTGCAATCGGAGCTTCGTTAAAACATGCTCTCTATGTGATGAAAAAATTATACGACTTTACTCTTGATAGTTCTAATCGTTTACTGTTATGGTTTTGATAGTTAATTCCTATTGGTAACCTACAGCTATGAATATTCGAGATCTTGAGTACCTTGTCGCTCTCTCTGAGCATAAACATTTTCGTAAAGCAGCTGAAGCGTGTTATGTCAGTCAGCCAACTCTCAGTGGTCAAATTCGAAAATTAGAAGATGAGCTGGGAGTATCACTGTTAGAACGAACCAGTCGCCGTGTTCTTTTTACCGATGCGGGATTGAGTTTAGTCGCCCAAGCTCAGAAAGTGTTGCTCGAGGTCAAAATATTGACCGAACTTGCTAGTTTGCAAGGAGAAAGCATGGCTGGGCCATTGCATATTGGTTTTATACCGACTGTCGGTCCATATTTATTGCCACAAATTATTCCGACACTAAAAGAAGCCTTTCCTGAGTTAGAACTGTTTTTACATGAAGCGCAAACCCATCAGTTGGTGCAACAACTTGAAGAAGGTAAATTAGACTGCATGATTTTAGCGGCAGTCAAAGAAAGCGAACCGTTTATTGAATTGCCATTGTATGATGAACCGATGATGCTTGCTGTACCTGAAACGCATCACTGGGCGCAGGATAAAGAAATTGATATGTCGCGCTTGCATGGTGAAACGCTGTTAATGCTTGAGGATGGTCACTGTTTACGTAATCAAGCATTAGGCTTTTGTTTTGCTGCTGGCGCGCGTGATGATGGTCGTTTTAAAGCAACCAGCCTTGAAACGTTACGTAATATGGTTGCCGCAGGCAGTGGTATTACGTTATTACCACAATTAGCGACCCCGAAAGAGCATTGTCGAGATGGCGTGTGCTATATCGCTGCTGAGCATCCCCAACCGACGCGATTGATTACGTTAGCTTACCGTCCAGGATCACCACTGAAGTCGCGTTATGAAAAATTGGCTGCAGTGATTAAGGCTAAAATGCCACAGATATTTGCTAATCACATTCAGAAATAACCCTTGCTGGTAAGAGGGCGGTGAAATACCACTGAAAAAAAGAGCGCTGATTAGCGCTCTTTTTTAGTTAGGGGTAACAATTAGAACAATTCTTCTGCTGTTTCTGCATCAAACTTCTGTTCTGAGTTAACCTGACTCGCTGATTGAGTAGGTTCAGTCCCTTTGATGAAGTATTCATACATTGAACTTGCATCATCACGATCTGAAAGCTTACCCGTGGCACGGTCAATACGTACCTTAACGATATCCGCTGGAATTTCTAAAGGTTGCTCTGGCGTGTTTTTCAACGCTGTATGCATGAAGCTAATCCACGCTGGTTGAGCGGCATTACCACCGTATTCGCCACCTGTTACTTGGTTTTTACCTAAGTTTTTATTAAAACTGGTTCGTCCCAGAGCATGGCGATGATCATCAAAACCAACCCAAGTTGTAGCCACAATATTAGGGCCAAAGCCAGTATACCAAGCATCTTTTGAATCGTTAGTCGTACCGGTTTTACCACCAATATCATGACGACCTAATACACGCGCTCTAAAGCCAGTACCGTAAAGATGACCAGGTTCACCCCAAATGTTACTGGTTAGCATTTGACGAACAAGGAACGCATTTTGCTCACTGATCACTTCTGGTGCATAACGGACAGGTGGTGGTGTGATCACTTGTTCTAGTTGAGCTAAGGTTGGTTTCTCTGTTACAGCAGCAACTGGTTTTTGAGTGGCTGGTGCATTTTCAGCTGCAGTTGCCAATGCGACTTGCATTTTTGCCTGTGGATTCTGACTTTGACAAACATCATTACAGACAACTCTTGGATTGGCGGTGTAGATCAACTCACCATCATTATTATCAACTTTATTGATTAAAAATGGTGTTACTGCATAACCACCGTTAGCAAATACTGAGTAACCTTGTGCTAACTCTAACGGCGTTAAACTACCGGCACCAAGTGCTAATGGCTCTGCATGAGGAAGATCTGCACGTTTAAAGCCAAAACGAGTGAGGTAGTTAATGGTGTAATCTAAACCCGCCATTCTCAATACACGAATAGCCATCACGTTGATTGAACGTGCTAAACCAATACGTGCGCGTGTTGGACCACCATAACGGCCATCAGCATTTTTTGGTCGCCATGCAGTACCTTGCCACTTGTCCCACTTGGTGATTGGGGCATCATTGATCAAGGTGGCCAGTGTTAGCCCTTTTTGAATCGCAGCAGAGTAAATAAACGGTTTGATCCCTGAACCAACCTGACGGATTGATTGGGTCGCACGGTTAAATTTACTTTGGGTGTAGTTAAAGCCTCCCACCATCGCCAATATAGCGCCATCATTTGGCGACATGGCGACAAATGAGGTGTTTGCTCCTGGTACTTGGCTTAACACCCAGTGATCTGTGGTTACTGCAGCGGTATCAGCTGTTGCAGCGACGGTAGTCGCTTTATTTTGTACCCAAATTTGTTGACCAGCAGTGACAATTTGCGCTGCAGTTGTTGGGGCCGGGCCTTGGGCTTTATCGGTTAAGTATTTACGCGCCCATTTAATCCCATTCCAATTTAGCGTTACCGTCTGACCTTGCTTAGTAACAACGACAACACTTTGCTGATTAACTTTAGTCACGACCGCAGGAACTAACTCACCATAGGTTGGCTGAGAACTCAGTTTCTCAACAATTTGGTTAGCATTAAGTGGCGTTTGACCTGGCTTCCATAGCACTGCTGTTGGGCCACGGTAGCCATGGCGTTCATCGTAATTTAGCAGGTTATCAACCGCCGATTGTTGCGCCGCATGTTGTAACTTAGCATTAATGGTAGTGTAAACATCCATACCTTTAGTGTAGGCATCTTCACCGTAACGATGAACCATCCATGCGCGTGCTCGTTCTGCTACATACGGTGCATAAAGTTGAATTTCAGCACCATGATAATGAGAAACGATAGGCTCAGAACGAGCTTGGTCCATTTGCGCCTTAGTGATGTAACCCTCTTTATACATACGATCTAACACTACATTACGACGTGTTGTGGCGCGATCAATTGAATAAATTGGGTTCATGGTTGATGGCGCTTTTGGTAAGCCAGCAATCACTGCCATTTCACTCAAGGTTAACTGGTTAACACTTTTACCAAAGTAAACTTGTGCTGCAGCGCCGACACCATAAGCGCGATAGCCGAGGTAAATTTTATTTAAGTAAAGATCAAGAATTTGATCTTTCGTTAAAATTTGCTCGATATGGATCGCAATAAACGCTTCTCGAATTTTACGAGAGAAGGTTCTTTTGTTGGTGAGGAAGAAGTTTCGCGCCAACTGCTGAGTGATCGTACTCGCCCCTTGGCGCGCATGGCCAGTGGTTAGCATCACAAAAGCTGCACGTGCGATACCAATTGGATCAACGCCATGATGTTCATAAAAACGACTGTCTTCGGTCGCAATAAAACCATCGACCAATAGCGGTGGCATTTGTTTAAGTGTTAATGGTATACGACGTTTCTCACCAAATTGTGAGATCAGTTCGCCATCAGCACTGTACACCCTTAACGGTGTTTGGAGCTCGACATCTTTTAATTTGGCAACATCAGGTAGGTCTGGTTTTAGGTATAAATAAAAACCAAAAATTGTACCCACTCCAAGAATGATGCAAATTATTGCAAGTATTAGTAATCGCTTTATGAACTTCACTTGAGATTTCCCGTTACGCCATCGTTCTGGCGGTCATTATCTATTATCTTTTACCTTCAAGTATAAAGATAACAAAAAAATTAATTAATGCCGTTGATGGTGTTTATTCGAAATAGTTTGTTTTTTCGCCACATGGGAGCATAACACGGATGTTTCGGAACCCATTAAGTGTTGGGGTAGATATTGGCAATCACAGTATAAAAGCTGTGGTTCTGCAACAAAAAAAAGAGCAGTTTGAGTTAGCTGCATTTGTTGAAGTTGAGTTGACTAAATCGGTTATAAACGATCAGCATAGCGTGAATAATGCTGAACTGTTGTCAGCAATGCGTCAAATTAAAAAGCAATTACCGTGGCAAGCCAAAGCCGTTACCTTAGCCTTACCCGATAGTGCTGTGATCAGCAAAGTTGTTCAATTAGGTACCAGCCTTAGTGAAGAAGAGGCTGAATTCGCGATCGTGCAAGCCTTAGGTGCGGCCTCGCCGTTTCCGGTTGAGGAGTTGTGGTTTGATTATTTTCCATTAAACAGTGACCGTTTTAGTGATGCTGTTACGACCACCCCGTTTCAAGTATTTGCCTCGCGCAGAGAAACCATCGATAACCGAGTTAATACGCTCACTAAATTAGGCTTCAAACCTAAAATCATGGAGTTACAAACTCATGCTTTATTATGGCTAGCAGAACATTTAGCAGAAATGGGAAGTCATTATAATCAATGGGGTGTAGTGGATGTAGGTAAGCGACATACCGAGTTTTGTATGAAGCCACAAGGTAGTGCGGCTTACCATCGTGAAATTCGCTTTGGTACTAGCATGTTAGATGCTCAGGACGACATTAGCCCACTAGGCGCTAATAATGCTGAGCAATTTACCAAACAGTTAGCTGAACAATTAAAGCGTCAAATTCAATTGTATAACTCTACTCATCCACGTAGCGGTATCAAAGGGTTGTGGCTGTGTGGTGGCGGGCAAAATGTAGTGTCGGTGTCATTGCTACAACGCTTGATTGGCCTTGATGTGGTGTGGGTTAACCCTTTTCAGCACTTTAGCTGTGCCAATAAAGTTGAATTACCACAGTCAATGTCGAGTCAGTATGCTGTTGCCACCGGATTGGCACTGCGAGGGTTATTATGATCGATAAACTCAATTTATTGCCGTGGCGTGAGCAGCGGCGTAAACAGCATAAACAACGTTTTATTGGCCTGCTGGCAGCAAGTGTTGCTTTGGCTGTTGCTGGTAATGGTGCTATTGGTGAATACATTGAAAATCAGCAACTCCAACAACAAAGTCGTAATCATCAACTGCAGCAAGAATTAGCCAGTTTAGAGCAGCGACTGGCTTTCTTACCTCAATTAGATAAGCAGCGTGAGGCGATTGAGATGCGCTTAAAAGTGATCGCTGATATACAGTTATCGCGCAATCGAGTGACGCAGTTACTCAATCAATTACCAGAAGTTGTGCCTGCTGGTGTGTACCTTGATGGTGTCAATTTAGCTTCACAGCGAGTGAAGGTTGATGGTTTTGGCGATACCAATGGCCACTTAGCGGCCTTACTCGGTAAGGCTGAGCAATCACCCTGGTTTAACAATGTTGAAATGCATTCATTGGTGACGACCAAAAGCAGTGACAAAAAGCAAAAATCACAATTTAATGCGTCGTTTGATTTAACCGCACCAACTATTAATAAGCAGCCACTTAAGGCAACTTATGCGACTGCGGAGAAAACCAATGATTGATTGGCGTGAATTAGAATTAGATGAAATCACTGAGTGGCCATTACTGCCACAGTGTCTTGTTGCTTTTGTTGTGACGTTACTGCTATCGGCATTTGGTTATTGGTATTGGCTGACGCCGTTAACTGAAGCGTTAGAGCAGCAAAAGCAGCAGGAAATTACCTTACGCAGTCAATTAGTGACCCGCGCTGCGCAAGTTGCCGCATTACCACGGGTTAAAGAACAAGTCGTTGAACTTAATCGTCGCTATCAAGAAGTGGTTGAGCAATTACCAGAAGAGCAGGAGTTAGCAAGCTTACTCGCAAGTATTAATGATATTGGTGTTAAAAATGGATTGATATTTCAATCAATTAAATGGGCTTCGCGCATAGAGCATGATCTTTACTATGAGCTGCCGCTTAACATGCAACTCACAGGATCTTACCAACAAATAGGCCAATTCTCAGAGGCAATAGCAAGGCTGCCTCGAATTGTTAATTTACGCAATGTGGCATTAGCGCGAGTGGATAATCAAGGCTTGGACGAGTTGCTATCGTTAACGGTATCAGCCACCACTTACCGTTTTAAAACGCCACAATAATGAGGATGCGATGAGAACATTATTATGGCTGTTACCGTTAGGGATTGGGTTAATGGGGTGTCAGGCTAATACCGATTCAGTTGAGCAGTTTATAGCGACAACACACACGCATGCTAAAGCAAAAGTTAAGCCATTAGCTGATCCTTATATTTTTGTCGCTGAATCGTTTGTAATGACCAGTAAACGCGTGCCATTTTTAAGGCCACAGCCGGAAATATTGCTAGCTAAACAAGCCGATATTAGTTGTTGGCAGCCACAAACAGGTCATCAACCAACAGCATTAGAAACGTTTCCGTTAGAACAGTTAACCATGAAAGGAGCAATTGGCCATCAACGTCAATTATGGGGGTTGGTTTATACCCCAAAAGGTGAATTAGTCAGAATTAAGCCGGGACAGTTTATTGGGCTTAATCGCGGCAAAGTAATAAAAGTGAGTGATAAACTCATTGAAATAGAAGAAACATTACCCGATGGCAAAGGTTGTTGGCTAACCCGGCCTGCAAAGCTGGCTTTAGTTCAGCATTAATCAAGGATGAGTTATGAAAGGGAATACATGGGGGTTTAGTCGCCAGATTTTCGTCAGTGTATGGTTAATGTGCTGGGGGTTATTTACAATTACCAGTGTCACTGCAGCGCCAGCGAGTGGAATCACTAATCAGGTTCAAGATATTGAATTTCGACGTGATAGTAAGGGCCGAGGTGTGTTAAGCGTCAAATTAAAGCAGCCACAGTCGCTGGTTGATTTTCGTCGCCAAGGCAAACAGTTGCAATTGGATATCTTTGATACGCAATTGACCAATGAACAAATTCATACGCTTGATGTGGTTGATTTCGCGACCGTCGTTAATAGCATTGATACGAGTAATATTCCTCGTGGAGCACGGTTTGTATTTAATCTAACCGGTGGCTATGACTACGATTATCGTATTCGAGGCAATACCCTTGAAGTGACGTTAATTAAACGGGTACAACCTAAAGCAGCATCAACCGCAACGAAAGGTAATGTCTCTTACAAAGGCAAGCCAATTTCGATTAATTTTCAAGATATACCTGTGCGTAACGTTTTACAGCTTATTGCCGATTATAATGATTTCAACTTAGTGGTTGCAGATACAGTTAGCGGTAACGTTACACTGCGATTAGATAACGTGCCGTGGCCACAAGTACTGGATATTATTCTGCAAGCTAAAGGTTTAGATAAACGTGTCCGTGGTTCGGTGTTATTGGTCGCGCCCAAGGCTGAACTAGCAGCGAATGAGCATCAAGTAATGGAAACGGCACGCAAGCAACAAGAATTAGCCAGTCTACGTTCTGAATTAATTCAGATTAATTACGCCAAAGCGACGGATATTTCCGAGTTATTGAGTGGTTCAAGTGATGGGGTGGGAATGCTATCTGAGCGTGGTTCGTTACATGTCGATGAGCGAACTAACGCATTAATAATTAAAGATACACCCGAAAGTATCGCCAGTATCAAAGATATCGTATTAGCACTAGATATTCCGGTAAAGCAGGTCCAAATTGAAGCACGTATTGTCACCATTGATGAAGGTAATATTGATGAGCTTGGTGTTCGCTGGGGAGTATCAAGTATCGATGGCGATACCACTATCGGTGGCTCAATTGAAGGTAATCTTGGTAGCTCCGGTTTATTAGATGACACCACCGTTGATGATTTTCTTAATGTTAATTTAGGTGCGACTCAAGCTGGGGCAGCAAGTATTGCATTTCAAGTGGCAAAGTTAGGTAATGTGCTATTAGATCTTGAATTGTCAGCGTTGCAGTCAGAGCGTAAAGCAGAAATTATTTCTAGTCCGCGGCTGATGACGACCAACAAAAAGACGGCTTATATCGAACAAGGTACTGAGATTCCATATCTAGAGGCATCATCGAGTGGAGCTGTATCGGTTGATTTTAAAAAAGCCGTCCTCAGTTTGATGGTGACTCCGCAAATTACACCAGATAATAAATTAGTATTAGATTTAGAAGTGACCCAAGACAGCAAAGGGGAAGAAGTGCCAACTGGGGTCGGTACAGCAGTGGCGATTAAAACTCAGCGTATTGGTACTCAGGTGTTAGTCAATAATGGCGAAACAGTGGTATTGGGCGGTATTTATCAAAATCAAATTAACAACAGTATTCGTAAGGTGCCCGTTCTTGGTGATATTCCGGTGCTTGGTGCATTATTTAGGCATAAAATGGAAGAACTTGGAAAGCGTGAATTATTGATTTTTGTGACTCCAAAAATCGTGATGCAATAATTTTTTCACTTTCAGAACCGCCCTGCAGAGAATGGCTATAATCAGTGTTAAAGCTGGGCGGAAATAGATTAAAACCTTTTTATTTCCTATGGTTAAAGAAGGTTGTGGGTTGGGCGTTAAGCGTGTTGATGGGCCGTTAACAAGATATTTACGAGCTTAATACGATTGACCTTAGACCTTTGGTGAGCCATTATGGCAACCTCTGTGGGTAAGACAGGCTTAATAAAATATCGATTGATGTCGACTAGCTATTGCAAAATAGTAGTCAGTCCTGAGATAATTTTCTGTCTTATCACGAATTATATGTGAGGAACTTGGCGCCTCGGGCTTATTTTAATAGAGCCTGCGGGTGGTGTCGTTTTATTAACCGCGCGTAAATTGCTAAAATGGCTGAAAAACGAAATATTTTCTTGGTTGGCCCGATGGGTGCCGGCAAAAGCACAATTGGTAGACACCTAGCACAACAGTTGCATATGGAGTTCTTTGACTCAGATACTGTAATCGAAGAACGTACTGGCGCTGATATTAGTTGGGTGTTTGATGTTGAAGGTGAAGACGGCTTCCGTGTTCGCGAAGAAACAGTTATTGATGATCTAACCCAAGAACAAGGTATTGTTCTGGCAACGGGTGGCGGCTCTGTTATTAATAAAGAGAACCGTAATCGCCTGTCTGCTCGTGGTATCGTTGTTTATCTAGAGACGACTATTGAAAAGCAATTAGCTCGTACTCAACGTGATAAAAAACGCCCATTACTTCAAACTGACACTCCTCGTGAAGTTCTTGAAGAATTAGCAGCAGAGCGTAACCCATTGTATGAAGAGGTTGCTGACTACGTTGTTCGTACTGATGATCAAAGTGCGAAAGTAGTTGCTAACCAAATCATCAAGATGCTGGAAGAGCGTTAATTAATTAAAAAGAGAAGCTGACCATGGAACGGATCAATGTCAATTTAGATGACAGAAGCTACCCTATTTCAATTGGCGCCGAGTTGTTCGACAACTCGGCGTTGTTTGCATCTGCGATATCTGCAGGTAAACGAGTAGTTGTGGTCAGCAATGACACCATTGCCCCGTTATATGCGGATCAAGTAATGGCTACCATCAGTTCATTATCGTGCCAAGTGGCACTACTTTCTCTGCCTGATGGTGAACAATACAAAACCCTCGATACGTTTAATCACATCATGACATTTTTACTGGAAGGTAATTATGGCCGAGATGTGGTTTTAGTTGCTTTAGGTGGCGGCGTAATTGGTGATCTTGTTGGCTTTGCGGCGGCAAGTTACCAACGAGGGGTTGATTTTATTCAAGTGCCAACAACATTGTTAGCACAAGTTGATTCATCTGTTGGTGGAAAAACTGCGGTTAATCACCGTTTGGGTAAAAACATGATTGGTGCTTTTTATCAACCTAAAGCAGTGATTATTGATAATCATTGTTTGCAGACATTACCTCAACGTGAGTTAGCTGCAGGGTTGGCTGAAGTTATCAAGTACGGCATTATTGCCGATTATGATTTTTTTGTTTGGTTAGAAAATAACATTGAGCGCTTACATGCACTGGATAATGATGCGTTATGTTACGCCATTAGCCGTTGTTGTCAGATTAAAGCTGATGTTGTTGCTGCCGATGAAAAAGAGTCAGGTGTTAGGGCGTTACTCAATCTTGGCCATACTTTTGGTCACGCTATTGAGGCAGAGATGGGTTATGGTAACTGGCTGCATGGCGAAGCGGTGTCAGCAGGTACAGTTCTCGCAGCACATACTGCCGCAAAGCAAGGATTGATCAGTGATGCCGATGTGATGCGAATTATCACGTTACATCAGCGAGCAAATTTGCCCGTTGTTGCGCCTGACACTATGGTTTTTGACGATTTTATCAAGCACATGATGCGAGATAAAAAAGTATTGTCAGGTCAGCTACGCTTAGTATTACCGACAGCGATTGGTGCTGCTGAGGTTGTGGCTGATGTGCCTTTTGATGTGCTTCAGGATGTTATTGGCCGCTAAGTTGTAGCACATTGATGACCAGCATGACGAAAGCAAAAAATCTGGATCTGGAAAGTCAGATCCAGTTGCTGACTCGAGTTCGATTTATTACTCGGTTTGGCTCTCACCTTCTTCACCTTTCTGGTGCTCAAGGCTCAGGTAAAACTTGGCTTGCACACTCTTTCCTTGAACACTATGCCACTGACTGCCATCACGTTTTATTGATGTGTCAGCCTGGACAAACCGATACTCAGCATCGAACTCTATTACTGCAGCAATTTGTTAGCCATGCGATGTTTAACGAACATGATTCGTTATGTCAAAGTGCTGAGCATTTATTAGCTAATCAACCGCAGAAACTGATGGTGGTTATTGATGATGCACATTTATTGAGTGCCAATTTGATTGCTGAATTATGGGCATTATCCCTGTATGCAAAACAGCAGCCACAGCTACAGCTTAATATTGTATTATTTGCTAATCATAGTGAGTTAAACCAGACTTTAGCTCAGGTTAGCCATGGCTCTGGTATTATTCCGTTAGCGTTAGATATTGATGATTTTAGCCATCAAGAAGCGGTTTTATTTACCGAATTGTTAGTTGGTAATGATGACCTAACCACGGCTTGTCGACCAACACTAAAGCAGCGTTTGTTGACTGTTATTTCGCGGCCGGGTGCGCTGCATAATCTTCCTCACTCAGAAGGTGTGAATATGACCTCAAAGGCTTCTAAAAAACCATTGTTAGCGCTAGTGATAGTATTAGCGGTGATCGCTGTGGCGATTGCAGGATATGGTTTAATGACCATCAGTTCTCACACTAAAACGAAGACTCAAACTCCAACTGCCATACCCGCTGTGACTGCTACGGTAACATTTGATGATGCGCCATTACCGCCACAAGTGCATACTCAAGGTTTAACGGTTGGACGTAAAGAAGAAAATACTCATGAGCGGATTGTTATCTCAGAGCAACAAATTGATGCCATGATTGACGATCAAGCGCTGCAGGGGCATCCTATCGCGACAGAAGCGACAGAAGCGACCCCTGTCACCTCGACGGCGGTTGCTACTCCAACAGTCGCCGCAGCAGATGTAACAGATACCTCTGTACGACCTGCAACTGTAACCACACCATTAGCCTCAGTCTCTACACTTGATTGGTCGCTTAAATTAGCCGCTGATCAGCAAAAATTAGCGGCAGTAAAGCCAAGTCATTACGCATTACAACTTGCCGCAACTCAAAGCCTTGCCGCTGCTGCAGAATTTATTAGCACCCACAACATGACTGCTGCAATGATTTATCAGACTGAACGTAATCAACGGCCATGGTTTATCGTAGTGACAGGGAATTATGCGACAGCAGCTCAAGCCCGCACGGCAAAAAGTCAATTGCCGACCACATTGCAACAGCTAAAACCGTGGTTGAAACCTTATCGACATATTCAACAAGAAATGAATCGCTTAAAATAAAGCCATTAATCATAGTTATTTATCCTAATTGGTATCAGCATTGGGTGTAAATGAGGTACAATCCGCGACCTTTCGTGGCATTCTTGTAAGTGGTGGTGGGTCAGCTTAATGAAAAAGCATCGTGCATTCCTGAAATGGGCTGGAGGTAAGTACTCTCTGGTCGAGGATATTAAACGACACCTACCGCCTGCGCGTAAATTGGTAGAGCCCTTCGTGGGTGCTGGTTCAGTATTTTTAAACACTGATTATGAGCACTACTTATTAGCAGATATTAATCCTGATCTGATTAATTTATATAATATTATTAAGCAAGAGCCGGAGCGATACATTGAAGATGTACGCCGATTATTTACACCGGAATATAATACTAAAGCGGCCTATTTAAGCATTCGAGAAGAGTTTAATAACAGCACCGATCCTTATCAGCGTTCGATTTATTTTCTTTATTTAAATCGTCATGGTTTTAATGGTTTGTGCCGTTACAATAAAAAGGGCGGTTTTAATGTTCCCTTTGGTTCGTACAAAAAACCGTACTTTCCAGAAGCTGAGATGTATTACTTTTCGGAAAAAGCTAAACGTGCGACTTTTGTGTGTGAAGGTTATAGCCAGACATTTTCACGAGCCCGTAAAGGCAGTGTGATTTATTGTGATCCACCGTATGCGCCCTTATCGACCACGGCTAACTTTACCTCTTATTCAGGTAATGGTTTTAGTTTGGACGATCAAGCGACCTTGGCTGATGTGGCAGAGAAAGCCGCTACTGAGCGCGATATTCCGGTATTAATCTCTAATCATGATACGCCATTAACTCGGCGTTTATATACTGGCGCCGATTTATCCGTGGTGCGAGTTAAACGTACCATTAGTCGTAATGGTGGTGGTCGTAATAAAGTCGATGAATTGTTAGCTTTATTTAAAACAACGGCTGCAACCGATAGCGATAACCAATAGAGCGAATATTTAGATTGCTGTTGCCTGACGGGCAATAGCAATTACAATCACCACAAAACCGACAATAACTATCCCTCCAATAATGATAAATGGCCATGGACTTTGCTGGTTGAAGTCTTGACGACGCTGTTGTTGTGATTGCACTCCAAATAATGCCGCTAAAACACTTTTTATTATTTTCCATACTGCGTTAGTACGTGAGTGCATGCATTTTCTTCCTTTGTATATCTGCTGCAGTCTTTGTTGATTGTAGTTCCTCTATCGGTAGTCGAATTGATAATTATGGTTAACTGCAGCAATCAATAAATCCAGTAAGACAACACTTAGGGGATCGGGTAGACTGGCAGCAGTTTATAGGCTTGGTTGGTCGAGCTTGTTATTTTTATCGCTAGTGTAGAGAGGCTAAACATGAACGACTTTTTGATCGCTCCATCTATTTTGTCTGCTGATTTTGCCCGTTTAGGCGAAGATGTCGCAAATGTCTTGGCAGCAGGTGCTGATGTTATCCATTTTGATGTTATGGATAATCACTTTGTGCCAAACCTGTCGTTTGGTGCGCCGATCTGTAAAGCATTACGCGACTACGGTATTACTGCACCGATTGATGTGCATTTAATGGTAAAACCTGTCGATCGTATTATTCCTGATTTTGCTAAAGCGGGCGCCAGCATGATCACGTTTCATGTTGAAGCTACAGATCATATTGATCGCACTCTGCAATTAATTAAAGAACATGGCTGTAAAGCGGGTGTTGTATTTAATCCTGCAACACCATTACATCACCTTGATTATATTATGGATAAAGTTGATATGATTTTGATCATGTCAGTTAACCCAGGCTTTGGTGGTCAATCATTTATTCCAAGCACACTTGATAAACTACGCCAAGTACGTCAGCGTATTGATGCTTCAGGCCGTGATATTCGCTTAGAAGTTGATGGTGGTGTTAATGTTGACAATATTGCTGAAATTGCCGCAGCTGGTGCTGATATGTTTGTTGCCGGCTCTGCTATTTTTAATGAGCCAGATTATAAAGTCGCGATTGATAAGATGCGTGTACAGTTAGCTGAGGCTAAGCGTTAATGATTGCTAGCAATGTGATTGAGAATATCAAATTTATCGCGTTTGACTTAGACGGTACTTTACTTGATAGCGTCCCTGATTTAGCCGATGCTGCTGATTTGACCATGCGTCATCTTGGTCGTGAAGGGGTAACGGTTGAGCAAGTAACGACGTGGATTGGCAATGGCGCTGATATTTTGATTGGTCGCGCGTTAAGTCGTAGCATTGATGTCGATCCACAGTTAGATCCAGCGTTACATCGTCAAGCCCGTGAGTTGTTTGACCATTATTATGCAGCTGGTGGCCATCAAAAAAGTGCCTTGTATGCAAATGTAAAAACCACCTTAGCCAACTTACATCAAGCGGGTGTAGCGATGGCTATTGTGACCAATAAGCCATCACAATTTGTCCCTCATTTGCTAGAAGAGCACGGCTTGAGTGATTATTTTGTAGATGTCATTGGTGGCGATACCTTTCCATTAAAAAAACCTGATCCGTTTGCATTGCATTGGTTGATGGAAAAACATCATATTGCTGCAGCTGAACTGTTGATGGTCGGCGATTCGCGCAATGATATTTTGGCAGCTAAAGCAGCACATTGCCGTTCACTAGGACTGACTTATGGTTATAACTATGGTCAGCCAATCAGTGATAGTGGGCCTGATGTTGTTTGTGATCACTTCAAGCAACTACTTGATGTGGTTAAACTAGGCTGCTAGTACATTAAGGTGTACACTAAAAAACAACAATTGAGGTGCTGATAACGGTGTTATTAGTGCCTTTCGTCAATACAATTAAAGATATTAACAGGACAGCCTGATCATGAGTAAACCCATTGTATTAAGTGGCGTACAGCCTTCTGGTGAATTGAGTATCGGCAACTACCTTGGTGCGCTGCGTCAGTGGGAACAGATGCAGGATGATTATGATTGTCAGTATTGTGTGGTTGACTTACATGCCATTACGGTACGACAAGATCCTAAAGCGCTTCATGAAGCAACTTTAGACGCTTTATCTATCTGTTTAGCTGTGGGTGTAGATCCAAACAAAAGCACTTTGTTTGTACAGTCTCATGTACCAGAACATGCTCAGCTTGGTTGGTTATTAAATTGCTACACCCAAATGGGTGAGTTAAGTCGTATGACGCAATTTAAAGACAAATCAGCCCGTCATGCCAATGATGTTAACGCCGGTTTGTTTGGCTACCCAGTACTGATGGCGGCCGATATTCTATTGTATGGCGCCCATCAAGTGCCTGTCGGTAGCGATCAAAAGCAACATTTAGAATTAGCGCGTGATATCGCAACTCGCTTTAATAATCTTTACAGCACCCCTGAAAGCCCAATCTTTCAAGTACCAGAACCGTATATTCCAACGGTTGGTGCGCGAGTGATGAGCCTACAAGATGCGACTAAGAAAATGTCTAAGTCAGATGATAATCGCAAGAACGTGATTACACTATTAGAAGATCCTAAGTCGATTCTAAAGAAAATTAATAAAGCCCAAACCGACGCAGAAATGCCACCACGTATCGCCCATGATATTGAACAAAAAGCGGGTATTTCAAATCTAATGGGGTTGTATTCTGCTGCAACTGGCAAAACATTTGCTGAAATTGAAGCTCAGTATGCTGGTGTTGAAATGTACGGCCCATTTAAGAAAGATGTTGGTGAAGCGTTAGTGGCAATGCTAGAGCCAGTACAAGCTGAATATCATCGTATTCGTGGTGATCGTGCCTACCTTGATAGCGTGATGAAAGCCGGTGCAGAAAAAGCATCAGCCCGCGCTGCTGAAGTGTTGAAACAAGCGTATCATGCCGTAGGTTTTGTTGCGCGCCCATAAGCGTTAGTCATTACCATTCTAAAAAAGCAGGGCTTAGGCTCTGCTTTTTTATCGCCACTAATCGCTGTCGTTGACAGTGACCAATAAGAGCTTAGTTGTAGTATGTTGTTAATTATTGATAACTACGATTCATTTACTTACAACCTTTATCAATATTTCTGTGAATTAGGCGCAGATGTCGTTGTTATTCGTAATGATGAGATTGATATTGCGGCAATTGAAGCGTTAGCACCGACCCATTTAGTGATCTCTCCCGGTCCCTGTACGCCTAATGAGGCGGGTATCTCTTTGCAAGCGATTGAGTATTTTGCCGGTAAATTACCAATTCTTGGTGTTTGTCTTGGTCATCAATCATTAGCGCAAGTATTTGGTGGTGATGTGGTGCGGGCTCGACAAGTCATGCACGGTAAAACCTCTGCGATCACCCATACTGATTGTGGCGTATTTAAAGGGCTAAATAATCCGTTAACCGTTACTCGCTATCATTCATTGGTAGTGAAAGCGGCGACATTGCCTGAGTGTTTTGAGATCACTGCTTGGACAGAGTTAAACGGTGAAATCGATGAAATTATGGGGATCCGTCATAAAACCTTAGCCCTTGAAGGGGTGCAATTCCATCCTGAAAGTATTTTGACTGAGCAAGGTCATGCACTATTAGCTAACTTTCTGCAGCGTTAATTCCACTATTACTGCTATTTTTACGTACTTATTACGCTGGTGATAAGTACGTTACTGTTGTTGTTATCTTCGTTGTTGCTGTTTCAATATCTTATAAATGCTACAGATTTGCTGTTGTTAATCATTTAACCGTTATTGGTGATAGCGGAATTTTATGCGCTGAGGAATGATTGTTTCCTAGCGGGAACGGCTGCCTGTCATTGATGGTGGTTAATAATATTCCCTAAATACTGCATAACTATTTGTGGTGTATTGATTGGTTAACACCTTAGTTTGAATAAAAACTACTGTCTTTATTGGCAAAGGTTAATAAAATGTAAATACTAATAATAAGGTATAAAGCACAGAAGGATAGTGTGATGGCAACTGAAAATAAATTACAACGGTCGTTGTTTGATGAGGTGATGGTACCTTGTTATTCGCCAATGGATATTATACCTGTTCGTGGACAAGGCTCACGGCTGTGGGATCAACAGCAACGTGAGTATATTGATTTTGCAGGTGGCATTGCAGTCAGTTGTTTAGGACATTGTCATCCTAGAATGGTGGCAGCATTAACAGAACAAGCACAGCAGTTGTGGCATTTAAGTAATGTCATGACCAATGAGCCAGCATTGCGGCTAGCGGATAAACTGACTCAATTAACCTTTGCCGATAAAGTCTTCTTGGCTAACTCTGGCGCAGAAGCTAATGAAGCTGCATTGAAATTAGCCCGTCGCTATGCGGTTGATAATTTTAGTGCAGAGAAAGATCAAATTATTGCCTTCAACCATGGTTTTCATGGCCGAACCTTTTTTACGGTTACCGTTGGTGGCCAAAGCAGCTATTCCGATGGCTTTGGTCCTAAACCACAAGCCGTAACCCATATTCCTTACAATGATGTCGCTGCTATTGAGGCATTAATTGGTGATAAAACCTGTGCCGTTATGATGGAGCCACTGCAAGGAGAAGGCGGAGTGATTAGCCCAAGCCTTGAGTTTGTGCAGCGCGTACGTCAACTGTGTGATCAGCATCAGGCGTTATTAATTTTTGATGAAGTTCAAACTGGTAACGGCCGTACGGGAGATTTGTTTGCTTATCAAGGCTTAGGGGTGACACCTGATATTTTAACTACCGCTAAATCATTAGGTGGCGGCTTTCCGGTCGCGGCAATGTTAACTACCGCCTCTCTCGCCAGTCATCTAAAAGTCGGTACACATGGTTCGACTTATGGCGGTAATCCGCTAGCGTGTGCTGTTGCAGAAGCCGTGGTCGATGAAATCAGTCAACCGGCACTCTTAGCTGGTGTTAAGCAACGTGAAGTATGGTTCCGTGAAGCGCTACTGCAAATTAATAGCCGTTATCCTATTTTTAGCGAGATACGAGGTAAAGGGTTATTACTAGGGGCGGTATTAACGCGAGAGTGGCAAGGACGGGCGCGAGATATTTTAGTTGCTGCAGGTAATGAGGGACTAATGGTACTTGTTGCTGGTACTGATGTAGTGCGCTTTACGCCGTCGTTAGTGATTGATAAAAATGATATTGATGAAGGAATGCAACGCTTAGAAGCGGCGATTGCAACGTTATATAATTCTAATTGTTAGCTGTGATTAAATTGTAATTGCGGGGGGTTAGTTACCATCAATAGCCCCATTTTAACGCTGATTTCAAGCGAGGTAATGGCTGCCGTCATTGCCTATATTTAGGAGGGAATGCGATGCTCATTATTCGTCCTATTACTTGCGCTGATTACCCTGCACTGATGCAATGTGCAGAAGCCTCTGGCCATGGTTTTACATCATTACCCATTAATGAAGATTTACTCCGTGGCCGTATTCAACACTCTCAAGCCAGCTTTAATGCTCGTGTTACCTCGCCAGGACAAGAAAGCTATCTGTTAGTCGCTGTTGATAGCGACACTGATCAAGTCGTTGGTACAACCGCGATTGAAGCAACGGTTGGGCTCGATGTGCCTTTTTATAATTACCATTTAAGTACCGTGACTCATGCCTCGCGTCAGTTAGGGGTGCACAACATTGTTAAGGTGCTGACATTAGGTAACCAATATACCGGTGAGACTGAGCTATGTAGTTTGTTTCTATTACCTGAATGGCGTCACGGTCTTAACGGGCGGTTATTGTCTAAATCGCGGTTTTTATTGATGGCTGATCATCGGCAACGCTTTGCTGAGGTTGCTTTTGCAGAAATGCGTGGAGTGTCTGATGAGCAGGGGAATTCTCCGTTTTGGCAATGGTTGAAAGAGCATTTCTTTTCGATTGATTTTACTTATGCTGATTATCTGACAGGCATTGGCCGCAAAGGCTTTATTGCTGATCTAATGCCGAAATTACCGATTTATGTCAATTTACTCAGTAAAGAAGCACAAGCAGTGATTGGTCAAGTGCATGTGAATACACGTCCAGCATTACAACTACTGCAACAAGAAGGGTTTTGCTGCCGTGGTTATGTCGACATTTTTGATGCAGGCCCCAGTGTTGAATGTGATGTATGCAATATTGAAACCGTGCGTCATTCACAGCGATACCGAGTTGAAATAGGTCAACCCACCAGTGAGCGATGTTATTTGGTGTCTAATTGTCAGTTAGCAGGATTTCGTGCGGTTGCTGCACCGTTAGCAGTCAATGCGCAAGGGCAAGTGGTGATGACCACAGACGTTGCTGCAGCGCTTAATGTTGATACCGGTGATGAAGTGCGGTTAGTCGCGCAATCATAATAGGAGAGTCGCATGAGCTTATGGATCAATAATAAGTGGTTAGACGGTGCTGGTGAGCAATTTCAATCACGCAATCCTTATGATGGCAGTGTGGTTTGGCAAGGCCAGGCAGCAACGGCTGCACAAGTTGAAACCGCGGTTATTGCGGCCGAGGCAGCGTTTGTAACCTGGCGCAATACTCCCCTTAATCATCGAGTCCAGATCATCGAGCGTTTTGGACAATTAGTGCAACAGCATCAATTACAGCTAGCAGGTGTTATTGCTGCAGAAACAGGTAAGCCGTTATGGGAGAGTACCACTGAGGTTGCAGCCATGATTGCAAAAGTGGCATTGTCGCTTCAGGCTTATCATGAACGTACAGGTATTCGGCAACGTCAACAGGCGCAAACAACCATGGTGGTAAGACACCGTCCATTAGGGGTTATGGCAGTGTTTGGACCGTATAATTTTCCGGCCCATTTACCTAATGGTCATATTATACCAGCACTATTGGCCGGAAATACGGTGGTGTTTAAACCTTCGGAGTTGACACCCAACACCGCACAGTTGATGTGTCAATTGTGGCAGCAAGCAGGCATAAGCGCCGGTGTGATTAATTTAGTTCAGGGAGGGCGCTCGACAGGAGCTGCTTTGGCTGCCGCGAACGTGGATGGCGTTCTGTTTACCGGTAGCGCTCATACTGGGCATCTATTGCACCAGCAATTTGCAGGTCAGCCACAAAAAATGCTGGCATTAGAAATGGGCGGTAATAATCCACTGGTTATTGGCCAACAATATGGCGATCTTGATGCGGCTGTGTATACCATTATTCAGTCTGCTTTTTTAAGTGCCGGACAGCGTTGTACCTGTGCGAGGCGATTATATATTGCGGCAGGAAAAGCTGGTGATGAGCTATTAGCGCGTTTGGTAACCGTGAGCTCGCACTTGATAGTGGGGGATCCATTTGCCACGCCTGCCGTTTTTATGGGGCCATTGATATCTAATACCGCTGCCGATCAGCTGCTGGACAATCAGCAGCAATTAATCGCGGCTGGTGGCATAGCCTTGTTAGCAGCGACACGTGGCCAAGGTGCAATCGTTACTCCTGCGATTATTGAAGTCAGTGCCGTTAGTGAGCCTGCAGATGAAGAGTACTTTGGACCGTTATTGCAAGTCAGTCGTTATGATGACTTTAGTCAAGCAGTGGTCAGTGCAAATCAAACCCGTTATGGATTAGCTGCAGGATTAATATCAACAGATGAGCAGCAATGGCAGTATTTTATTGATCATATTAGAGCGGGAATTGTGAATCGAAATCGACCATTAACTGGCGCCAGTGGTGATGCGCCATTTGGTGGTCCAGGAGCATCTGGAAATCTACGCCCAAGTGCTTATTACGCAGCTGATTATTGTGCATACCCAATGGCATCTGTTGAAGATGTATCAGTACAATTGCCGTCTCAATTAGCGCCAGGTGTGAGCTTGAACTAAGATATATACACTGATGATGGTTTAAATAAGCGGGTAGATTATGGAATCGATTACGCAACTTTTTGATGGCTTATGGCATGATTATAGTCAACGTTTATGTCCATCAGCAGTGCAAATACAGCGCTTATTAACCGAAGATGTCGCGTTGTTAAATGATCATATTGCACTGCGCACCTTTGGGGTACCGAAGTGTAGTTTAGCCGTTGTCGCCGCGCCATTTATTGCTTTAGGCTATCAGCCACAAGCGAAATACCATTTTGAGACTAAAAAACTGTATGCTGAATATTTTATGCATCCTGATCCTCTATTACCCAAAGTCTTTATTAGTGAATTACAATTAGGCAGCTGTTCAGCAGAGTTACAACGTATGGTGCGCGGTTTGTTAGATCAAGTTGATGATAACTATTTTCGCCATCCTGATTTTGTCTATGGTGGGCGTCCGTGGCAACTGGATTTTACAAGCTATCAATTTTTAGCTGCTGAAAGTGAGTATGCTGCTTGGGTTGCAGCGCATGGCTTTGGCGCTAATCATTTTACGGTCAGTATCAATCAGCTTGAGCAATTTACCGATTTAGAACAGATTAATCACTTATTACGCCATAACCAGTTTGTGATTAATCAGGCTGGTGGTGAAATTAAAGGTGATGCAACAGTAATGCTAGAGCAATCAGCAACCATGGCTGATGAGGTTGGAGTGAGCTTTAGAGATGGGGTTCATTCCATCCCTGGTGGGTTTTATGAGTTTGCGAAACGCTACCCACAACCCAATGGTGAATTGTATAGCGGCTTTGTAACGGCCTCAGCAGATAAAATCTTTGAGAGTACTAATAGCTAGCAGGAGTCTGTGGTGATAGAGCTGTGATAATAAAACAGCACTTAAGCAAGTGCTGCTTAAGTGATCAGTTATCTAACGGTGAAGCCCAAACGCCAGATTCATCAGCAGGGCAGCGACGTAATCCTGTTTGTTGCTCAAGGTAGCAACGGCTATCGCTAAATCCTGTCATTTCAATGGTTGTTGGCTGGCCTGTTAACACGCCGGGTACGGTGGTGTAACTGTTGGCTGAAAAGCGTTCAATATCCATATTGACCATCATCGATTGTTAAATCCATTTGTGATCGAAATGTAGCATGAATGAATGCAATTACAAATTAAAATTTAACAGAAACATTAATGTTATCAATGATTGATTTTTTGATGTTGGCTGATAAACGCTAAGATCAAAAAAACCGCAGGTATCAGCTGCGGTTTCATTAAGGATAACGGTGATACTAAATAATTAGCGTGTACCGTAAACTACAATTGTTTTGCCGTGAGCAGAAATAAGATTTTGCTCTTCTAGCATTTTCAATATACGACCCACTGTTTCGCGAGAGCAACCTACGATCTGGCCAATTTCTTGACGGGTGATCTTAATTTGCATGCCATCAGGGTGTGTCATTGCATCAGGTTGTTTTGCCAGATTAAGTAGTGTCTGTGCAATACGACCAGTCACATCAAGGAATGCAAGGTCACCTACTTTTTGGCTTGTCACTTGTAAGCGGCATGCCATTTGAGCAGATAGACGCATTAGAATATCTGGATTAACTTGAATTAACTGACGGAATTTCTTAAATGAAATCTCTGCAACTTCACAAGGGCTTTTAGCACGAACCCAAGCTGTACGTTCTTGGTCTTCTTCGAACAAGCCGAGCTCACCAATAAAGTCACCCTGGTTTAGGTAAGAAAGGATCATCTCCTTACCTTCTTCATCCTTGATTAATACAGCAACAGAACCCTTCACGATGTAATACAAAGTTTCTGCTTTTTCACCTGCGTGAATTAACGTGCTCTTTGATGGATATTTGTGAATGTGACAATGGGAAAGAAACCACTCTAAAGTTGGATCTGTCTGCGGCTTACCTGGAACCATATTACTAACTTCCTCTGCATGTGTTGCCCAACAATATGTTCTGTGACGATAACTCAACAAAACTTTTTGATGGTAGGGTTATTCACTCAGCTGCTGGGCTGCAAGCTAACTTGAACTTAGTAAGAGTGTATCCTTTTTTTGAGGTTTTTTCTTGATATTGATCTAGCTGATTCACTCATTTATGAGAGATAAGTGTGCACATGATCACATCGTTGTGAGTTAGTTACCAATAGCATAGTTTGAATGTGGATTTATTGGCTAATTGTGCCTATTTGAATACGCAACGAAATTAATATTAAACACCATAAATAACGTTTACATTGATGGTATTATCAACAAAAATAGAGCTAAAATCTAAATAATATAGCTAAAGGATATAAAATGCAGTCACGTGTAAAATGGGTCGAAAATATGACTTTTGTCGGTCAATCATCATCTGGACATAGTATTGTCCTAGATGGTAATGGTGGTGATAAAGCGCCGAGCCCAATGGAATTAGTGTTAATGGCTGCGGGTGGGTGTAGCTCGGTTGATGTAGTGAGTGGGTTGCAGGATCTACAGCAGCAGATCACAGGTTGTGAAGTACAAATTTCAGCAGAACGTCGTGAGCAAGCGCCACGATTGTTTACTGCAGCTACGTTACATTTTGTGGTGACAGGTCACGATTTAAATGATGATACAGTAAGTCAAGTGGTTGCTGATTCTCTCGAAAAATATTGTTCAGTATGTTTAATGCTGGGCAAAGGCGTCGAACTTAGTCATAGCTATGAAATTGTTATGGCATAACGCTATTGTTATTAACGGTGGCTGATAATGCGACCGTTAATTAACTCCAACTTTAACTACGAGGCGATTTTTCCGTTTTCAATTAATTGCTCTAGTAACGGCCGCATAATTAATTCCATCGCAAAACTCATTTTTCCGCCAGGAACAACCAGTGTGTTATGGCGCGACATAAATGAGCCTTGGATCATAGCGAGCAAATATGGGAAATCGACGTTTTTCAAACCACGAAAACGGATCACCACAAAGCTTTCATCTAAACTGGGAATGCCTTTGGCACTGACGGGGTTGGAGGTGTCAACGGTAGGGACGCGTTGAAAGTTAATATGGGTACGAGAAAACTGGGGGGTGATGTAATTAAGATAATCATCCATTGAGCGGACAATTGATTCCATTACTGCTTCACGAGAATGACCGCGATCGCGAGTATCTCTAATAATTTTCTGAATCCATTCTAAGTTAACAATGGGTACCATTCCAATCAGTAAATCAACATGCTGAGCAACATTAATATCGCCGTCGACGACACCACCATGTAGACCTTCATAAAATAATACATCCGTATTTTCAGCAAGCTGTTGCCACGGAGTGAACGTACCAGGCATTTGATTATAAGGCACCGCTTCATCAAAGGTGTGTAAATAACGCCGAAACTTACCGCTGCCATCTTGAGAGTATTGTTTAAAAAAGTGGGCTAATTGTTCAAAGTCGTTAGCTTCTGCGCCGAAATAACTGATATGGCGACCTTGCTCTTTAGCTTTACGAATTTCACAGTCCATTTCTGGGCGTGTAAAACGGTGGAAGCTATCACCCTCTAGCCATGCAGCATTAATGTCCATCATATTAAACATTTTGCGAAAGGCTTCAGAGGTCGTGGTTGTTCCTGCACCTGATGAACCTGTGACTGCAATAATAGGGTGTTTTACCGACATAATTCACCTTGTTGTAATTACTAGATGTTAAGAATAAAAACAGCACAGCAATAAATGTTACTACAAGTTTACATAAATGTCGGTTTTGAGTGATGAAAGTGCAAGCGAGAGCCAATTTTTATGCTGGTAAATATGGCGGTTTCTTACATTTGGTTGCGAAGTTTAATGTCAACCGATTCATGTAATTCAGAGAAAACAATCACCGCATCACCGGCTTGTAGTTGACGTCGAACATAACCGACCTTATCACTAAGGCTGATTTCTACTTCACCATAATCGGTGCCTTCACGTAAAATAAATTGTTCAATCAGGTTGGTCAGTGTCTCTGGGGCGATGTCTTGCCAAGGAATAATCATTACAGCTTCTTTAAATGACTAATAAAACAATAGTCGCAGTATATTCTTAAAAGAGGTTGAAAAGAAACTGGGTCATTATTGGCTGTGTTTAATCGCTATGGTTGTAATTGGCGCTGAAACCACTCTGGTACTGTGTGTTCTAGCCAAAAGGTTGGTTTTAAAATAGAACCACTGACAAAACCCACATGACCGCCTTGTTGATATAAGTTGTAGTCAATATTACTGGGTAAAGGCTGTGAAGGGATCACCGATTCAGTCATGAATGGATCGTCTTTGGCATGAATAATTCGTAGTGGCGTCGTTATATGTTTGAGCTGAGTGAGGCCACTGCAACGTTGATAATAATCGTCGGCATCAATAAAACCATGCAGCGGTGCAGTAATGTACTGATCAAATTGCCATACCGTATTAATAGCATCTAATTGCTGATGTGAGATTGGCATTTTATGGTGGTGAAGGGTGATCCGTTGTGCCATGGTACGCTTCATTGAATTGAGTAAATAGCGCTGATAAATTTTAGAAAAGCCTTGTTGAATGCGTGTCGAACACGAGGCTAAATTGAGTGGTGGAGAAATTGCTTGCGCGGCGATAATCTCGCTATTATCACCATATTTTGCAAGGTAGTTAATCAGCATATTACCACCGAGTGATACACCGACGGCAATCAATGGCCTTTGAGGGAATTGCTTACGCAGCCATGTGATAAAAAAGCGGGCATCATTGATTTCACCAGAATGATAGCCTTTGGGCTGACGATTTAGCTCACCGCTACAGCCTCGAAAATGCATTATTACTCCAAGCCAACCTTGCTGTTTAGCTGCATGCAGCAGCCCATTAGCATAAGGGCTATTAAAGCTACCTTCTAGACCATGAAACAAGATCATCAGTGGTTTATTACTGTCTGTGGGGGGGTGTGTCCATGCTATATCGAGGAAGTCATCATCAGGTGTGATCAGCCGTTGAGTTACAGGGGTAAATAGCGGCTGGCGGCGAACAAATCGAGGTAGCAAGGTTTGAAGATGCGGATTTTTTAATCCTAGCGCGGCAGTAAAAGGTTGCATGTTATATCCTTGATTCAAATAAAAACGCCGTAGTAATAAAATATCACTACGGCGTTAAATGATCACTCAGCGTTAAGCTGGCTTTCCATCTCTTCTAATTGTTCTTGCAGTTCCATCCATGCCACTTCAATGTCTTCAAGATCCGCTTTAGCATTGCCTTGAAGTTTGAGTTGTTCATTCATTTGCGCTTTGTTTTCGGGCTCGTAAATGGTGCTATCACTTAATGCTGTTTCTGCTGCCGTAATGATGTCGTTAAGTTTGTCCATTTGCTTTTCAAGCTTGGTGATTTCTTTACGAATTGGTGCAGTTTGTTTACGGAACTCAGCATCTAGGCGTTTTTGTTCTTTACGTGAAGCAGCGCTGTTGTCTTTATTGGTATCCGGTTTGGCCGCTTGTTGCTCACGACGCTCATTGCGTTGTTGCTCACTTAGCCATTTGTGGTAATCGTTTAGGTCACCATCAAAAGGCACCACTTGGCGATCATGAACTAGATACAAATCATCTGTTGTTGCGCGAAGCAAGTAACGGTCGTGACTAACAATAACCATCGCGCCTTCATAAGATTGCAATGCAAAGGTCAGCGCTTGGCGCATATCTAAATCAAGGTGGTTAGTCGGCTCATCGAGTAACAATAGGTTAGGGCGTTGCCATACAATAAGAGCTAATACTAAGCGTGCTTTTTCTCCACCAGAAAACGGACCTACTTTCTCAAGCGCTTTATCGCCAATAAAACCAAAGCTACCTAAGTAATCACGCAGTTGTTGTTCAGTAGAATTGGGTGCAATACGTGCCATGTGCTGCACAGGAGTATCATCAAGATACAAGGTTTCTAATTGGTGTTGAGCAAAGTAACCAATTTTAACCCCTTGCGAGAATGCCATATCACCGGCTTTAGCGGGTAAGTCGCCAGCAAGCATTTTTATTAAGGTTGATTTACCAGCACCATTACGCCCTAGTAGACCGATACGGCTGCCAGGCACCAAATTTAAGCGGATCTTTTCTAAAATCAGTAAATCATCATAACCCGCAGCCACATGATCCATCATTAAAATAGGATTTGGCAGTGCGCTTGGTTCACGGAACTCAAAGCTGAATGGGTTATCAAGTTGTGCGGGAAGCACTTTCTCCATTCGTTCTAAGGCTTTAATTCGGCTTTGTGCTTGGCGTGCTTTGCTGGCTTTATAACGAAAGCGCTCGATATATGACTGCATATGAGTCATTTGCTTCTGCTGCTTTTGGTACATCGCTTGCTGTAATACCAGCTTTTCTGCACGTTGAACTTCAAATGATGAGTAGTTACCGGTGTAACTATTTAAGGTTTGGTTTTCAACGTGAATAATACGATTGACGACTGGGTCAAGGAAGTCTCGGTCATGGGAAATCAGTACTAATGTACCACGGTAGCTTTGGAGCCATTTCTCAAGCCACATTACTGCATCAAGATCTAAGTGGTTAGTTGGCTCATCGAGTAAGAGCAGATCAGAGCGACATAACAATGCTTGGGCAAGGTTTAAACGCATTCGCCAACCACCAGAAAACTGAGTTAAGTTCCACTGCATTTGGTGCTGTGAAAAACCTAAACCATTTAATAATTCTGCTGCACGGGCATTTATGCTGTAGCCACCAATAGTGTCGATCTTTGCGTGTAATTCAGCAACTTTATTACCGTCGTCAGCGAGCTCCGCTGCAATTAATTGACGCTCTAGTTCGCGGTACTCGCGATCGCCATCAATCACATATTCAATCGCTGCACGTTCAAGGGCGGGCGTTTCTTGAGCAACCCATGCTAATTCCCAATTACTTGGAAACTGACAATTACCGCCATCTAAACTGAGTTCATTTTTAAGTAATGCAAACAGGGTTGATTTACCACAACCGTTTTTTCCCACAAGACCAACTTTGTCCCCTGGGTTAATGGTAGCGGTGGCATTTTCAAGTAGAACTTTACCACCACGTAGAAGTTGGATATCTGAAAAGATAATCATCGATAGCGCCGGGGACGTGCCCGCTCCACAAAATTAAACAAGAATCATGCTCGGGAGTCTAACTCAAACTTGAACCAGTGGCTAACCTGACACTAAGTTAACCCGCTGTTGGCATGACTGTGATGAATAGCTGTCTAAAATTGAAATTATAACTAACTCACCATATTGAGTAACAATTAGGTATGATAGTTAACAATTAATGCTAATAATGATTAGATTAGTGTTACTCGGCTTATTAAATGACGTGCAAAGGACAATATGACTGATTTGAAAATATTAATTATCTTTGCGCATCCAGATCCTCAAGAGTCAATTGCTAATCAGGCACTATTAAGTGAAATAAAACATTTATCGCATGTCACAGTGCATGACTTATATGCGACTTACCCTGATTTTTTTATTGATGAAGAGGCTGAACGGGCATTAGTGGTTGCGCATGATGTGATCATTTTTCAACACCCCTTGTATATGTATTCTTGCCCAGCGTTACTTAAAGAGTGGCTTGATCGCGTATTAAGTAAAGGCTTCGCGCATGGAGAAGGCAAAGCCACTGAGGGGAAATATTGGCGTTCAGTGATCACCACGGGTGGTGCGGCGGAGGCTTACAGCCCTGATGGTTATAATCGCTGCAGTATCGATGACATTTTAAAACCATTTGAATTGTGCGCTGATCTTTGTCGCATGCAATGGTTATCACCATTGGTGTTGCACTGGGCGCGGCGGATCCCTGCAGCTGAGCGACAACAGCATGCAACATGTTATCGGCAGTGGTTAGTCAACCCGCATCAGCATGCTCCCCAATTACCATTAGCCGCAGGAGTAAAGCATGGATAATGATTTTTTGTTGGTGACGGTGGTCTTCTTAGCTGCTGCGATTATTGCAGTACCGTTAGCGCAGCGGTTGGGATTAGGCTCGGTGCTGGGGTATTT
The DNA here is from genome assembly GCF_900185615.1 of Photobacterium malacitanum. Lineage (GTDB taxonomy): Bacteria > Pseudomonadota > Gammaproteobacteria > Enterobacterales > Vibrionaceae > Photobacterium > Photobacterium malacitanum. The sequence continues at coordinate 10,434 of NZ_FYAK01000006.1, read as the reverse complement.
GATTGCTGGAATCGGTATTGGACCATGGGGACTCGGATTAATTTCTGATGTTGATGCGATTTTGCATTTTTCTGAGTTTGGAGTGGTGTTGTTACTGTTTTTGATTGGTCTTGAGCTTAACCCTAAAAAGTTATGGCAAATGCGTAAACCGATTTTAGGTTTGGGTGGCAGCCAAGTGGTGATCACTAGCATTGTTATTGCGACGATTGCATTAGGCTGTAGTCGATTTTTTCCTGATCTAAGTTGGCGTGATGCGATTGTTATCGGAATGGGGCTGGCATTATCGTCAACGGCAATAGCATTACGAGTGATCGATGAACAGCAATTAAGTGGTAGCGAAACTGGCCAGTCAGGATTTGCAGTATTGTTATTTCAAGATATAGCAGTGATCCCGATGCTAGCCTTATTACCATTATTGGTTGGCAATAATAGCGGTAGTTGGCTTGATGGGGTATGGATGCTAGGAGGGATAATGACCTTCTTGGTTACCGGTCATTTCCTTTTACGACCTCTGTTTCGTTATGTGGTGATGAGTGGTGTTAGAGAATTATTTAATGTTGCAGCTTTATTGCTGGTGGTCGGCATTGCATTGATCATGCAGATGCTTGGTTTATCGATGGCATTAGGTGCTTTTCTAGCAGGTGTTTTATTGGCTGAAAGTGAATATCGGCATGAGCTTGAAATAGCAATAGAACCTTTTAAAGGCTTATTACTGGGCTTGTTTTTTATCTCAGTGGGGATGGCCGTTAACCTCGGTTTGCTATGGCAGTATCCATTACAAATTTTAGCGGCTGTTGTTGCGCTCGTGACAATTAAAGCTGGGGTGTTGTATTTATTAGCCCGTGTATTTGGTGTGAGTTCAAAATCACGAAGTCAAATGGCAGCTATTTTAAGCCAAGGTGGAGAATTCGCATTTGTATTGTTTACTACCGCAAAAACGGGGGGGTTATTAGCTGGTGAATTAGCGCCACTATTATTAGTGGTAGTGAGCTTATCAATGATGACCACACCATTGATTTTACAATTACAAAAACGTTGGTATGTCCGCAGTTTTAAAGCGGAAGAAGTTCAGCAACCGCCATCAAGTGTGATTGATCGTCAGCCACGCGTCATTATTACTGGATTTGGACGTTTTGGGCAGGTGGTTGGGCGGTTACTGTTTGCTAATAAAATCAGGGTGACGGTTTTAGAACGCGATCCGAGCCAAATTCAATTTTTACGTAAGTTTGGCTATAAGGTTTATTATGGTGATGCGACCCAACTCGACTTATTACGTTCAGCTGGTGCAGATAATGCCGAAGCATTGATTATTTGTACCGATGATCCGACTGAGGTGATGGAGGTAGTAACACTTTGTCAGCAACATTTTCCGCAATTGAAATTAATGGCGCGAGCGCGCAGTCGCGTTGAAGCGCATCAATTATTAAGTCATGGGGTTGAATGCTTTTCACGTGAAACATTTGAAGGAGCCCTTGATTTAGGCCGTCAAGCCCTCATATCTTTGGGTATGCATCCCTATAAAGCGAATCGTGCTCAAGCGCATTTTCGCAAAATAGACAGTCAAGCATTGCGAGATCTGCTACCTCAACATAGTGAAGAAGTAAACTTAGCCTCACGTCAAAAAGAAGCCCGTAAAGAGCTTGAAGATATTTTTGACCGTGAAATGCGTGGTGAGCAACAGCGCCATCAAGGTTGGGATTAATCAAGGAGTGATGAGCATGATCAAAAAACGATTTATTGCAGCAGCAATATGTCCTCATTGCCAAGCTGTAGATACCTTACGCTGGTGGCAACAAAATGATGTTGAACATATTGAGTGTGTCAAGTGTCAGCATCTGGATACACGTTTACCACAAGCAGTGAAAGAGAGTGAACAACTGTCTTCAACCACCAAACAACAAGTGATAGGGATTTTTAAACCAGACTAATGTGATAATGGCATCTCAATGGTATTATCCTGTATGATATGGGAACAAAAACTATCACCCCAAGCTTAAATTTTGGAGTTAACATGAAAGTCGCTAAAGACACAGTAGTAAGCTTAGCTTACCAAGTGAAAACTGAAGAAGGTATCGTTGTTGATCAATCAACAGTTGAAGCTCCTCTTGATTACCTACACGGTCACAACAACCTTATTCCAGGTTTGGAAAAAGCACTAGAAGGCCACGTGGCAGGCGACAAGTTTGAAATCACAGTTGCTCCTGAAGAAGCTTACGGTGAGCATATGGATGAAATGGTTCAGCGTGTTCCTGCAAATGTATTCCAAGGTGTTGATGAAATCACTGTTGGTATGCGTTTCCTTGCTGATACTGACCAAGGCCCAATCCCTGTTGAAGTAACAGAAGTTGACGGCGACGAAGTTGTTGTTGATGGCAACCACATGCTAGCTGGTCAAACACTAGGTTTTGAGGTTGAAGTTGTTGCTGTACGCGCTGCAACTGAAGAAGAAATCGAGCACGGTCACTTACACCAAGGTGGCGGTTGCTGTGGCGGCGAAGGCGGCTGTGGCGATCACGATGACGAAGGTTGTTGTGGTGGCGAAGAGAAGGGCGGCTGTGGCTGTTCTCACTAATATAGCTTAACGCGATATAAAAAAAGGAAGCCTCGGCTTCCTTTTTTGTTTTTATCTTGTCGAACCTCGATTTAATAATGCGGCGGTGGCGTTTCTTCTGACTCATCAGCCATATTAGAGGTTTGCATGCCTTTCACTTTACCGACCATAAACTTCAGTTGTACTTCCATTCGATCAATCAGGAATTGCTGCTTCGTTAACGCATCATTTAATTCATCAATGGTTTGCTCTTGAAAAGCGAGTTTCATCTCAAGTTCATCAAGACGGCTTTGCAATTGTTGTATCTCAGTCATGGGATATCTTTCAGTCGGTTGACCAGGTTTGAGCGTAACCAGCGGATGAGCCAGCGACGATGTTACCTGTAGGGCTAATAGCGACATCATACACCACTGCTGTGGCGGGTCGAGTCCCTGATAATATTTCTGCACGCCAAGAGCCGATATTTTTACCATTATCTGTGCGCCATAATTCAACCCGACGAGTGGGACTTCCCGTTACTAGCCACTGACCATTACTTGAAAAGCGCACGCTTGAGAGTGGTGATTGACGTAATTTTACCGCTAATTGGGTGATTTTTTTACCAGTAGTTAAATCCCAAATAATGTGGTCATTGTTGCTATCTGCGGAAAAAGCGAGTTTTCCATCGCGTTGTAATGCTACTTGGCTGACACGACTGCTATGCTTGAAAGAATAGATTATTTGGCCACTGCGAGTATTCCATAAATAGGCATGACCATCATTACCACCTGAAAGCGCATAATGGCCATTAGCAGACAGTGCCACACTATTGACTTTGTCACGATGGGCTAGAAATTCTAGCCGTCGACCATCTGTCAAATCAATAAATAGTGCTTTGCCGTTAGTTAATGCCAACAGTACCTCAGTACCATTATTGGCAATAGCAACATCTTGAATAGCGGCATCATCAATTGACCATAAACCACGAGCCTGTGACCACCCCAGATCCCAAACGGCAAAATTTTGAGTTGTTGCGGTGATTGCATAACGATTGTTATCTGATATTTGACTTGTTATCACACTATTGTGATATTGATCTTGAGAACCAAAATCTGCTAACTTTTTGTTTTGCTGTAAGTCCCATAGCGCGATACCTTGTAGCTTGGTGCTAACAAGAGCAAAACGACCATCACGGCTAAGGCTAAAACTGGTACTGCCTTGTTGAGCTAAGTGCCAACGTTCGATTTCTGAATCAAACAACAAACAACCGCTTAAGGCAAAACTTGATAAAAATAGACTAACTGACAAAAATTTCTTGTACATTAAGCTCTGGTTCCGCTTGCTTAGGGTAACTAGATGAAAGAAAAAAATCTGATTAAATAACTGCAGTGCTAGTTTTTACAGTTACTTAATCAGACTGGTAGTAGTATATTGATATAATTTTGTTTTCATACTCATACTAATAAGCACAGTTTAAAAGTGAGGCATGGCCTCAATGACTGATGGAGAACTACATGAAGCCGATTTTAAAGATGTCTGTATTAGCAGCAACAATCTTCCTTGCTGTGGGTTGTCAGGACGATAATAAAGCAGACACCAACAAGCCTGCCGAGCCTGCAAAAGTTGAGCAAACAACCGCTTCTGCAGCAACTGCAACAACAGATGCTGCTAAAGTTGAATTTAAAACTGAAGATCAAAAAGCAGCTTATGCAATTGGTGCATCACTGGCGCAATACTTATCAGCTAACCTTGATCAACAAAAAGAGTTAGGTCTAAACCTTAATCGTCAAGATGTACTTCAAGGTGTTGAGGATGTGTTTGCAGGCAAGAGCCTTATGACCCAAGAGCAAACACAACAAGCGCTACAATCTCTTGATCAGCGTGTTGCTAAAATTGTTGAGCAAAAAGCGAAAGCTGAAGCAGAAAAGAACATTAAAGTTGGTGAAGAATACCGTGCTAAATTTGCTAAAGAAGCTGGCGTGGTAACCACTAAATCAGGCTTAATGTACAAAATTGAAAAAGAAGGTACAGGTCCAAAACCAGCAGCAACAGATACTGTTGAAGTACAGTACAAAGGCATGCTAACAGATGGCACTGTATTTGATAGCTCATACCAGCGTAATCAACCAGCAACGTTCCCACTAAACCAAGTGATTCCTGGTTGGACTGAAGGCGTACAACTAATGCCAGTTGGTTCGAAGTTTGAATTTGTTATTCCGCCACAACTTGCTTATGGCGCACAAGCGAATCCAAGCATTCCTGCTAACTCTACCTTGGTTTTCCAAGTAGAATTATTGAGCATTAAAGGTGATAAGCAAGCGAAGCAACCTGCTGTTGAAGCAGTAAAAGCAGCAGCGACAGCAACTAAAACGCAATAAATTGTCATTGTTTAATGACAAAAAAGCGTAACAGTTGATCTAGGCCCGGCATATGTCGGGTCTTTTTTGTTCAATAATCTGATAAACTTACTGAGAAGATTTTAAATTTTATCAATTATATTGAATGCTTGTAGTGATAGATCAGGGCGATCGCATTGTAGATAAGCAGCAAAATGGAAGGTGATATCGTGATTTCAGTAGATGATTTTGGAACAGAGATAATTGTTGATAGTGACATCGTTGACAGACGACTTTTTTCTGAGCACGACGATAATATTCTGCGCGCATATGAGGCTGTCGTTGATGGTTTAGCCGCACTGATTGGGCCATTTTGTGAAATTGTTCTGCACTCCTTAGCTGATTTAAATACCTCAGCAATTAAAATAGCCAATGGTCAAAATACGGGCCGTAAAGTTGGATCACCGATCACCGATCTTGCGTTACGTTCGTTACGTGATATTCAAAATTCAGAGCGTAATTTCTCTCGTCCATATTTCACTCGCGCTAAAGGCGGTGATTTAATGAAATCAATCACTATTGCGATTCGTAATGGTGATAATAAAGTGATTGGTTTGTTGTGTATTAACGTCAATCTTGATGTACCGTTTACCCAAATATTGCAATCGTTTATGCCAACGGATGAAGCTAAGCAAGCTGCATCAAAAGTCAATTTTGCCAGCGACGTTGATGAATTAGTCGATCAAACCGTTGAGCGAACTATTGAAGAAATTAATGCCGATAAAAATGTATCTAACAATGCTAAGAATCGTCAGATAGTGATGGAGTTGTTTGATAAAGGTATTTTTGACATTAAAGATGCGATTAATCGTGTCGCTGATCGATTGAATATTTCTAAGCATACTGTGTATCTTTATATTCGTCAGCGCAAAACAGAGGACGGTGACAAGTGAGCCTAACTTACGCCATTGTTGTTAATGGCCCCGCTTATGGTACTCAAGCCGCACGCTCTGCTTATCAATTTGCATCTACACTTATTGAGGTCGGCCATACTTTAACCCGTGTGTTCTTTTATCAAGATGGGGTCTTAAATGCTAATGCACTGACAGCACCCGCATCTGATGAATTTGATCTGGTGGCAGCATGGCAACAGTTAGCGCTGGTCCATAATGTCGAATTACACACTTGCGTCGCAGCTGCGTTACGCCGTGGTATTGTTAGTGAGCAAGAAGCGCAACAAAATCAATTGCCAAACCATAACTTAGCGACAGAGTTTGAACTCGCAGGGCTTGGTGGCCTGGCTGAGGTTTTACTTAGTACTGATCGTGTTATTCAATTTTAAGGTGAAATAAGTGAGTGATTTAGGCTTTGTGTTTCGTCAACCACCTCACGGTACGACCAGTGGTCGTGAAGGACTAGATGCATTATTAGCTGCTTCTGCATATACCGAAGCACTGAGTGTATTTTTTATTGGTGATGGAGTATTGCAACTGGTTAAACATCAACAGCCAAATGCAATTCTGAGCCGTAATTATAGTGCGACCTTTAAAATGTTACCCTTGTACGACATCGAAAATATTTATGTTTGTCAGCAGTCATTAGCCGAGCGTGGATTATGCCATGAAGATTTATTAATCGATGCCATTATCCGTCCTCGTACCGAGTTGGTAACAACATTACATTGTTGTCGTCAAATCCTTACTTTTTGAGGTATCGATGTTACATACTGTGACCCGTTCGCCATTTCAAAGCCACGCATTGGCACAATGTTTACAGTTTATTTGCCCTGGCGATGAGATCTTATTGCTTGAAGATGCTGTAAATGTCGCCGTAAGCGAAAATATTTACTTTGATTTAATAAAAAATATTGGCGTAAAAATTTATTTACTGGAAGCTGACATTATTGCGCGCGGTTTGCAGGATAAATGTGATAAAAATCTAGATGTTATTGATTACAAAGGCTTTGTTTTGCTTACGGAACAGCATGCCCAACATATGAAATGGGCATAAAGAGCCATTATTAGTAACGATATATGAACAAAAAAGTGACTGTTTAAGAAATGATCACTTAATTGATCGTTGGTTAGATCTTGACACCTTTAGGTGCGATGCCTAAAATTTCGCGTCCTCCTGTTGTTGGGAGGCAGATTTTTCACCTTACGAAAGTAACAATCAGGAGCTATTTAATGGCAACTATTAACCAGTTGGTACGTAAGCCACGTGCTAAGCAAGTTGTAAAAAGCAACGTGCCAGCACTAGAAGCGTGCCCACAGAAACGTGGTGTATGTACTCGTGTTTACACTACTACACCTAAAAAACCGAACTCAGCATTACGTAAAGTATGTCGTGTTCGTCTAACAAACGGTTTCGAAGTAACATCATACATCGGCGGTGAAGGTCACAACCTTCAGGAGCACTCAGTTGTTCTTATCCGCGGTGGTCGTGTTAAAGACTTACCGGGTGTTCGTTACCACACTGTTCGTGGTGCACTTGACTGTGCAGGCGTTAATGACCGTAAACAAGGTCGTTCTAAGTACGGTGTGAAGCGTCCTAAGTCTTAATGGATTCCGTTAAGTAAGGCCAAACACTAAAATTATTTAATTTTGAAGAAACTGAAAAGTTTTGGATAACCTGAAGAAGACAACGGAGATAATCCATGCCACGTCGTCGCGTAATCGGTCAGCGTAAGATCCTTCCAGATCCTAAATTCAAATCAGAATTGCTGGCAAAATTCGTTAACATCCTAATGGTTGACGGTAAAAAATCTACTGCAGAAAAAATTGTTTACTCTGCACTAGAAACTATGGCTGAGCGTTCTGGTGAAGAACACCTAGCTGTATTTGAAAAAGCTCTTGAAAATGTACGTCCAGCGGTAGAAGTTAAATCTCGCCGTGTGGGTGGTTCAACTTACCAGGTGCCTGTAGAAGTACGTCCAGTACGTCGTAATGCACTAGCTATGCGTTGGTTAGTTGAAGCTGCGCGTAAGCGTGGTGAAAAATCTATGGCTCAGCGTCTAGCAGGCGAAATGCTTGATGCGGCTGACAACAAAGGTTCTGCTGTTAAGAAACGTGAAGACGTTCACCGTATGGCAGATGCGAACAAAGCGTTCGCACATTACCGCTGGTAATATAGCTGGTAATACCGCTTGGGCGCAGCAGGTTATCCTGCTGTGCCTAAACCATTTTCTAAGGTTCACCTTAGTAAGAGGATACAATCGTGGCTCGCAAAACGCCCATCGAGCGCTACCGTAATATCGGTATCTGTGCTCACGTTGACGCCGGTAAAACAACCACTACTGAGCGCATCCTGTTTTATACAGGTCTATCTCATAAGATTGGTGAAGTACACGACGGCGCTGCTACTATGGATTGGATGGAGCAGGAGCAAGAACGTGGTATCACGATCACCTCTGCTGCAACGACCACCTTTTGGCGCGGTATGGACAAGCAGTTCGACGAGCACCGAATCAACATCATTGATACTCCTGGACACGTAGATTTCACCATTGAAGTTGAACGTTCATTACGTGTATTAGATGGTGCTGTAGTTGTGTTCTGTGGTGCTTCAGGTGTAGAGCCTCAGTCTGAGACTGTATGGCGTCAAGCCGATCGATATGAAGTTCCGCGTATCGTTTTTATCAACAAGATGGATCGCACGGGCGCAGATTTTTTCCGCGTTATCGAGCAGATCAAACACCGTCTTGGTGCAACACCAGTGCCACTGCAGTTAAATATTGGTACTGAAGATGAATTTGAAGGTGTAATTGACCTGATCAAAATGAAGGCCATTAATTGGTCTGATGCAGATCAAGGTACTAGTTTCACCTATGAAGATATTCCTGCTGACATGCAAGAGTTAGCAGAAGAGTGGCGCATGAACTTAGTTGAATCAGCAGCAGAAGCTAATGATGAACTAATGGATAAATACCTTGAAGAAGGTGAACTGACTGAAGCTGAAATTAAAGCTGGTCTGCGTCAACGTACCCTAAACAACGAAATCGTATTGGCAACTTGTGGTTCTGCATTTAAGAACAAAGGTGTTCAAGCCGTACTAGATGCCGTTGTTGATTATCTACCTTCACCAACTGAAGTAAAAGCGATTACAGGTGAAGACGAACAAGGTAACCCTGTTGAGCGTCATTCTAGTGATGACGAACCATTCTCAGCACTAGCGTTCAAAATCGCAACCGACCCGTTCGTAGGTACATTGACTTTCATGCGCGTATACTCTGGCGTTGTTAATTCAGGTGATACTGTTTTCAACACCATCAAAGAAAAACGCGAGCGTTTAGGCCGTATCGTTCAGATGCATGCTAATAAACGTGAAGAGATCAAAGAAGTGCGCGCTGGCGATATCGCCGCAGCCATTGGTCTTAAATTTGCGACAACAGGTGATACCCTGTGCGATCAAAATCATAAAGTGATTCTAGAGCGCATGGATTTCCCTGAACCAGTAATTCAGATTGTGGTTGAACCACGCTCTGTAGCAGACCAAGATAAGATGGCTATTGCACTAGATAAACTAGCAGCAGAAGATCCATCTTTCCGCGTCGAAACTGATGATGAATCAGGCCAGATTTTAATCTCTGGCATGGGTGAGCTTCACCTAGATATCATTGTCGATCGTATGAAACGCGAATTTAATGTCAACTGTAACGTAGGTAAACCTCAGGTTGCTTACCGTGAAGCCATTCGTGGTACCACTAAAGTTGAAGGTAAATTCATTCGTCAGGCTGGTGAAACCGGTGGCCGTGGCCAATATGGTCATGTATGGCTGAAGCTTGAACCATCAGAGCCAGGTGAAGGTTTTGTATTCGTAGATGAAATTGTCGGTGGCAGCGTACCTAAAGAATACATTAGTGCTGTTGCTACAGGTATCGAAGAACAAATGAAGAGTGGCGTGCTAGCAGGCTACCCAATGATTGACGTTAAAGCGACGTTAGTTGATGGTTCTTACCACGACACTGATTCAAGCGAAATTGCATTTAAAATCGCAGGTTCAATGGCATTACGACAGGGTGCACTTGATGCAAATCCAGTATTGCTTGAGCCGATGATGAAAGTTGAAATTACCACGCCAGAAGATTGGATGGGTGATGTCGTTGGTGACCTTAACCGTCGCCGCGGTATGATCGAAGGTATGGAAGAAGGCAACGCGGGTATTAAAATTATTCGTGCGCAAGTTCCACTATCAGCAATGTTCGGATACGCAACTGATTTACGTTCAGCAACACAAGGCCGTGCGTCTTATTCGATGGAGTTTAGCGAGTACGCTGAAATGCCAAAGAACGTTACTGATAAAATTATTGCAGAACGTATTTAATTTCATTATTGCGTCAATGGCTATTGACGCATAAAATACACAACTTCGGAGCCGTCCCCGACCTAGTAGGGGGCGTATCTTAACTAGGAAGGAACACAATCGTGTCTAAAGAAAAATTTGAACGTAATAAACCGCACGTTAACGTTGGTACTATCGGTCACGTTGACCACGGTAAAACAACTCTAACTGCTGCTATCTGTACTACACTTGCAAAAGTGTACGGTGGTGTTGCTAAAGACTTCGCAT
>NZ_FYAK01000042.1 GCF_900185615.1 Photobacterium malacitanum | reverse complement strand
TACTTACTGGTATTCGGAGTTTGCAAAGGGTTGGTAAGTCGGGATGACCCCCTAGCCTTAACAGTGCTCTACCCCCAGTAGTATTCGTCCGAGGCGCTACCTAAATAGCTTTCGGGGAGAACCAGCTATCTCCGAGTTTGATTGGCCTTTCACCCCTAGCCACAAGTCATCCGCTAATTTTTCAACATTAGTCGGTTCGGTCCTCCAGTAAGTGTTACCTCACCTTCAACCTGCCCATGGCTAGATCACTCGGTTTCGGGTCTAATCCTAGCAACTATGACGCCCAGTTAAGACTCGGTTTCCCTACGGCTCCCCTAAACGGTTAACCTTGCTACTAAAATTAAGTCGCTGACCCATTATACAAAAGGTACGCAGTCACCCAACAAGTGGGCTCCTACTGCTTGTACGTACACGGTTTCAGGTTCTATTTCACTCCCCTCACAGGGGTTCTTTTCGCCTTTCCCTCACGGTACTGGTTCACTATCGGTCAGTCAGGAGTATTTAGCCTTGGAGGATGGTCCCCCCATGTTCAAACAGGATATCACGTGTCCCGTCCTACTCGATTTCACTAATAAAGCGTTGTTGGTTACGGGGCTATCACCCTGTATCGCGGTACTTTCCAGAACCTTCACCTAACGCTGAACTAACTTAAGGGCTAATCCGGTTTCGCTCGCCGCTACTACCGGAATCTCGGTTGATTTCTCTTCCTCGGGGTACTTAGATGTTTCAGTTCCCCCGGTTCGCCTCATTAACCTATGTATTCAGTTAATGATACTAGCTTATGCTAGTGGGTTTCCCCATTCGGAAATCCCAGACTCAAGTGGCTTTTACTGCCTAATCTGGGCTTATCGCAAGTTAATACGTCCTTCATCGCCTCTGACTGCCAAGGCATCCACCGTGTACGCTTAGTCAC
>NZ_FYAK01000008.1 GCF_900185615.1 Photobacterium malacitanum | reverse complement strand
CAAGCTATCAATCTGTTACCGCTCGACTTGCATGTGTTAGGCCTGCCGCCAGCGTTCAATCTGAGCCATGATCAAACTCTTCAATTAAAGTTTTGTTGTTTCTTTCGAAACGGCTCAATGAATACTGTTAAAATATCGATTACTAGAAGCTAGTAATGATATTTGAATTGACTGTGCCAAATAATCCTTCTCTATAAAGAGATGAGTTATTTGTATTGGTCACTAGTATCATTGATAAATCTTTCGACTTAACTATTCAACGAGTGCCCACACAGATTGCATGGTCAAATTGTTAAAGAACAATACTGATTTCGGTAACCGCTCTCGCCGTTGTCCGTGTCAGTGAGGACGCATTATAGAGACTTCGATCACATTGGCAAGAGTTAATTTTCAAAAAAATCAAAATAAATGCTCACCAGCACACACTACAACCAAATTTGTTAAAAATGCTCTAAAAACAACCTTTAATTGTAATTTTACCGCCTCAACCAATGGCAATACTTTATCTCTTGTGACAGTAAGTGCTAATTAAATGCCCTAAATAAGTCGACATCATCAAAATCTATGCTTAATAAAGAGATAGAAAATAAATAACAACTGCACATTGTTAAAAAAACTTAAATTCACACAAAAACAATAACAATAAAAACAACCACTAGAATAAAACCCACTTATAAATTTCGATTATTTATATCTTATTGGTATGATAAATCCCTTCATATCATATAATGGTGATGTATATCACAAACAAAGCTAGTCCTTATGTTAGGATTCAGCCCTTTCATTAATTGGCACCTTATTCTGCCTCTTTAATTATAATCGAACGCTATACAGGATTTGCTATGACAAACCAGAATCGCATCCTTCTGACGTGGATAAGTTTCTTATCTTATGCCCTTACTGGATCTCTGATTATCGTCACCGGTATCGTTATGGGAGATATTGCCAAATATTTTGATTTGCCAATATCTAGCATGAGTAACACTTTTACTTTTCTTAATACGGGTATTTTAATTTCAATCTTCCTTAATGTTTGGTTGATGGAAATTGTACCGCTTAAGCGCCAGCTCATTTTTGGTTTCATTCTCATGCTATTAGCAATTATTGGCCTTATCTTCGGTCATAATCTTGCTATTTTCTCAGGCTGCATGTTTGTACTTGGTGTCGTAAGTGGTATTACCATGTCGATTGGTACTTACTTAATTACTCATATTTATGATGGTAAAGAACGAGGTTCTCGGTTGCTGTTTACTGATTCATTTTTCAGTATGGCAGGTATGATTTTCCCTGTGATTTCTGCTGCAGTACTAGCACACCACATGCAATGGTACTGGGTATATGCCGCTATTGGCGTTATCTATCTAGCTATTTTCATCTTAGCATTACTTTCTACATTCCCTGTATTAGGTAAGGATGCGCCTCAAGAAGAGACCACCAATGAAACCAAAGAAAAATGGGGATTGGGTGTTCTATTTCTAGCCATTGCTGCTTTATGTTATATCCTCGGTCAGCTAGGCTTTATTTCTTGGATCCCTGAGTACGCAACCCAAAAGCTAGGTTTATCAATTAGCGATGCTGGCCAATTAGTCAGTTACTTCTGGGGTGCTTATATGATTGGTATGTGGATTTTTAGTGTACTACTTAAAAAATTCGACCTGCACTATTTTGTGGTTGTTTTATCAGGCTTAGCAACTGTGCTGATGTATCTATTTAATAACGATACCAATCCTCACAATCTTATCTATATTATTTCAGCACTTGGCTTTATCAGTAGTGCAATTTACACCACTATCATTACCTTAGGCTCACAGCAGACCAAAGTATCATCACCAAAATTGGTTAACTTTATTCTACTATGCGGCACAATTGGTACTATGTTAACTTTCGTAGTAACAAGTCCTATCGTTAAGAATTACGGTGCGCATGCAGCATTAGTTACTGCTAACGGTTTATATGCTGTTGTATTTGTAATGTGTGTATTAGTTGGTTTTGTTACTAAACACCGCATCCATGGACATAGTGGTCACTAACTAGCATGATGCTAATAAAAAAGCCTCAATTTAAATTGAGGCTTTTTTATATTTGAATAAAAGCAGCGACTCTGCTGTCGCTGCAGGAGTTATTCTTAATTATTAGGACGCATTGATGGGAATAGGATCACATCACGAATAGTATGGGCATTAGTAAACAACATCACTAAGCGGTCAATACCAATCCCTTCACCTGCTGTTGGCGGTAAACCAAATTCTAGCGCACGAATATAATCTTCATCATATTGCATTGCTTCATCATCACCCGCATCTTTCGCTGCCATTTGGGCTTTAAAACGATTGTCTTGATCTTGAGCATCATTTAATTCAGAGAAACCATTCGCGACTTCACGACCACCAACAAAGAACTCAAAACGATCCGTTAAAAATGAGTCTTCATCACTTCGACGGGCTAGCGGTGAAATATCTGCAGGATAGCCTGTAATAAATGTTGGTTGAATTAGCTGAGGTTCAGCGGTCTCACCAAAAATTTCTTCTAATAGTTGACCACAAGTCCAGAAAGATTCAACGGTCACACCAACTTCTCGAGCAATATTCGCCATTAGCTCACGATCTTTAACATCATCATAGGTTAACGCTTGGATACGTGCATTATCCTTAGTGTAATGTTGAATCGCTTCTAACATGGTCATGCGTGTATATGGACCATTAAACTCAATCACATGCTCGCCATAAGGTAAGGCTGTATTACCACAAAGATCTTTAGCAATCGTACTTAATAAATTCTCTGTAAAATTAATCAAATCGTTATAGTCAGAATACGCCATATAAAATTCCATCATGGTAAATTCTGGGTTATGACGAGGTGATAGACCTTCATTACGGAAGTTGCGGTTAATTTCAAACACCCGCTCAAAGCCACCGACAACTAAACGCTTTAAATAAAGCTCAGGTGCAATGCGAAGATACATATCAATATCTAATGCATTATGATGAGTCACAAAAGGTCGCGCTGAAGCCCCACCCGCAATCGGGTGCATCATTGGCGTTTCTACTTCCATAAATTGCTGTTTAATCATGAATTGACGAATCGCTGCCACCACTTTAGATCGCATGATCATGGTATTACGTGATTCTTCATTAATGATCAAATCAACATAACGCTGACGGTAACGTTGCTCTTGATCGGTTAAACCATGGTATTTTTCAGGTAAAGGACGTAACGCTTTGGTTTGTAGCTCATAGCTGTCCATGGTGACATAAAGCTCACCACGATCAGAGCGATGTAACTGGCCTTTTACGCCAATAATATCGCCAATATCTAATCCATGGTATTTTTGCTTTAACTCTGCCTGAATCTGTTTATCAGCATAAACTTGAATACGCCCAGAAACATCTTGTAATACCAAAAATGGTCCACGCTTTGCCATAATACGACCAGCAACAGCGGTTATATAAGTGGTATTAATCAGATCGTCTTTAGATTTATTTTTAAATTCAGTGATTAATTCATTTGCTAATTTCAATCGACGAAAAGTATTTGGGTGACCATTTGCTTTACTGTCTTTTCTTATATAATCAAGTTTTGCTCGACGTTCAGCAATCAGCCTATTTTCATCAATTTCATTTTCTAACATAATATTTCCTTATTCATTAATCGTTTAATTAAAGCGAGAAGGGTTCGAATATTTATTTAAAAAAACTATATTTATAACCCGTATATTGGACTTACTTTAAAATAAATAACCACAAAATAAAAAACGTGACCAACATCACAAAACATTAGAAACACATAATTTATTTATTACTTAGATTTAAAAATGAAATATGAAATTACAGTTACCATTTAAATAAAAAATTCCATCTATATATAAAAGCAAATAGTATAGAAATTAATATCATTATATTTTTTAACAATAGAATAAAAACCAAATGGCTTGGGTAAATTATAAAATAAATAACTGGTTATTAATTACAACAGAAAATTGTTTATATAAATCAGGACAAAATTATATTATAGAACCGAGAATAACCAAGCTATTAGCCTTTTTAGCCAAGCATCAAGGCATTGTTTTTACACGTGATGAATTAATTGAAAATGTTTGGGATGGTGCCGTTGTTAGTGAACAAGTCGTCACGCAGTCTATCTTTGAGCTTCGTAAAACACTCAAAAAGATGGATGAAGATCATTGGATAGTTACTATTCCAAAGCGAGGTTATAAGCTTGATATTGACGTACAACAAATATATGTCGATCCCAATACAGGCTTTAAATTGGAGGAGTTTCACCCTTCACATGAACACACTAATGACACTTCATCTCATGCGTTCTTCCCAGCAGGACCAATGACGCGTGCTTTTAACGAAACCTCAAAAGAAGCCCCATCAACGACAACAACAAGTTCAAACAATGTTAAATGGAATCATTGGTTTTTCGATATTTGCATCCTCACTATGTTATTAATTACACTTGTTTTTATCAGTTGGAGCAACGAGAAAGTTACACCACCTGCAACAATATTAAATCCACGCTTAATAAATATTGAATTGACACAGCAGTCATCGACAAATCAGTTATATTCGATCGCAAAAATAATCAACAATGCTTTATTTAAATCTACAAATTACATCAGTAGTTTCAGCGAACAACCTAATGCAGGTAAAACACTGTCACTCTATGTCAATCAGCAACACCAATTACACATAGAGCTATTTAATAACATATCAAAAACGGTTATGTTACAACAAAACCTTCATCTTGATAGCAATAACTCATATTTAATTATAGATGGTTTTCTCAACAAACTAATACAGGCATTAAATTACAACCACCAACAAATCCAGAATCATATTACTCTCACCAACCCTACTATTTTGTATGGTTATCTTGAATTACCTAGTGTCATAAATAATGATGGTCAAACGAACATTAATTATATTAAAAAAATCAGTAAACTTATTAAACTGTCGCCAAAAAATAGTTATTTATTAGCACAGCGATACCTTGCTTATGCAACCATACTGACCATAAACAATAAAGTAACATCAATGCCAACATTGATGAATTATGGAAAAGAATTAGTCAAAAGCATAACAGCTAATCAACAACTTGGATCCAGTGAAATATATGATGCTTTAGCACTCAATGATCTTTACCAAGGTAATTTAGCCGACGCTGAACATTATTTATCACTGGCGAAATTACAATCTCAGCAAAATACAGCTTTACGTTACATTTTATTAGGTAAGCTCAGTGAACTTGCACATAAAAAACAGCAAGCCAACGAGTATTATAGTATGGCTATGTATTTATCGCCTTCTCAAGAGACACTTCAACTCTGTCAAAAACTTGTTTTCATATCAGAAATAAATACTGCTGAAGTCACACCTCCGCACTAAATTTACAGCATCTAAAGATTTACTATTAAACAGCACTATTTATTTCATTTCCAGTGAGTAACCAATTTACCTTTTAGCAGGTCGCAATACGCAGACCTGTATTTTGTGATCATCGCTAATAACCATGTCGATTTAGCATTGGCAACAATAATGGCACTGGGATTACTTCCCAAGTTTATAACGATTATCAAACAGGGTTTATTTTAATGATAAATAATTTATTTTTTCACAACCAACATAAGATACTGTTTTAAAATAACTTAAAAATAAATTAACGTAAAAAAAACCAACTTTATTATTTAAACATCGTTGAGTAGAAGGTTATTTAATTAAGTTTTCCATCTGCTGTAGATTAAATCGAAATTACTCGTCATTGATTACCTAGAAGCAAAAGCCTTCTTATTACTGACGTTAAACGTGCTTAAACATTTTGAATATAATTGTATTATTTGGAGATCGTTACATGTCGTCCGATACATCAAAAAAGATAGGCTTAATCGCCTGTACCGGTGTAGTAGCCGGTAATATGATGGGTAGTGGTATCGCACTCTTGCCATCGACATTAGCAAAAGTAGGTTCAATATCTATTTATAGCTGGATTATTTGTTTAGTTGGCGCCTTGTCTTTGGCCTTTGTTTACGCTCGTTTAGCAACGAACAACCCCCAAGAAGGTGGTCCTATTGCCTACGCTGGTGAAGTTTCGCCTGCTTTTGGTTTCCAAACTGGTGTGCTTTATTACCACGCTAACTGGATCGGTAATCTTGCTATCGCTATCACTGGGGTATCGTACCTTTCTGTGTTCTTCCCAATTTTGAACAACACTATTCCAGCGGCAATCGCAACTATTGCCTCAGTTTGGATTTTCACCATTATTAACTTATTGGGTGGTTCGTGGGTAAGTCGTCTATGTACTTTAGGCTTAGTACTTATTCTTGTTCCTATCGTTGGTACTGCAGTTGTTGGTTGGGGCCATTTTGATGCGACAACTTACATGCAAAACTGGAATACATCACATAGCTCAAATTCACACGCTATTGTTAGCGCGGTACTAATCACTCTTTGGTCATTTGTTGGTGTTGAATCAGCAGCGGTATCATCGGGTATGGTTAAAAATCCAAAGAAAACCGTTCCATTAGCGACACTGCTTGGAACCGTTATTGCAGGTGTTATTTATATTCTATCAACCCAAGTTATCGCTGGTATGTTCCCAGCCTCTGAAGTAGCAGCTTCTGGTGCACCATTCGCACTTGCAACAACCGCTATCTTTGGTGCTTGGACGGCTCCATTTGTTGCAGCATTTACCGCTTTAGCGTGCTTTACATCTCTAGGTTCTTGGATGATGTTAGTTGGTGAGGCCGGCAAACGTGCAGCTAATGATGGCAACTTCCCTGCTGTTTTTGGTGAAACTGATAAAAACGGCGTCGCTAAAAAAGGCTTGGTTTTAGCATCTGTAATGATGACGATTCTAATGATTGCTATCACTATCTTTAGCTCTAGTGATAGCCATGCTTCAAACTTATTTGACATCCTAACATCTGACGCAGTGCTATTAACTATGCTGCCTTACTTCTACTCAGCTGTTAACTTAATTCGTTACGAAGGTATGACAACTCGCAATGTGTTTGTAATGTTGTTTGCAGGTGTTGCATGTATCTTCTGTTTCATCGCACTTATCGGTGCAGATCCATCAGCATTAGCCGCAACTTTCGTTGTTTCGCTAGCTATCTTCATGTTCTACGCTCGTAAGCTTGGCTTCCGTCAACACTTACAACTGGAACAACAAGAACAAGCGAATAAAGTGGCTCAATCTCACTAAGTTTACTCCCTAATAATATTATCAAGGCGCACATTACACCTCCCAAATTGGAGTGGTGCGCCTTTGTTCACCCTGGAGATATTCAATAATGAATACTATAGCAATCTTAAATAACTTAGGTGTATTCTTCAAAAAATACCCAGTTCAAGAATTAGAACAAGCATTAGCAACACGTGGCTACAAAGTTGTATACCCTGTTGACGAAAAAGATTTAATGAAACTACTTGAAATGAATCCACGTATCAGTGGTGTGATTTTTGACTGGGATACTTACTCATTAGACTTGTGCCAGCAAATTAACCAAATTAACGAGAAACTACCGTTATATGCATTTGCTAATGAACATTCTACTTTAGATATCAATTTAGCTGATCTTCGTTTAAATATTTACTTCTTTGAATATTGCCTTGGTAGTGCTTCTGATATTGCGCATAAGATTGAGCAAGCAACTGAAGATTACAAAGACAGTATTCTACCACCGCTAACCAAAGCATTATTTAACTATGTAGATGAAGCTAAATATACCTTCTGTACACCGGGTCACATGTCTGGTACTGCATTTAATAAAAGTCCTGTAGGTAGCATTTTCTACGATTTCTACGGCGCAAATACCTTTAAAGCAGATATTTCAATCTCAATGCCTGAACTTGGCTCATTGTTGGATCACTCAGGTCCTCATAAAGAAGCTGAAGAATACATTGCACGTACATTTAACGCAGATCGTTCTTACATTGTGACTAACGGTACTTCAACTGCGAACAAAATTGTTGGTATGTTCTCAGCCCCTGCTGGCAGCACAGTATTAGTTGACCGTAACTGTCATAAATCATTAACTCACATGATGATGATGACCGATGTTGTGCCAATTTACTTCCGTCCGACACGTAACGCTTACGGTATTTTAGGGGGTATTCCTAAGAGTGAATTTAGCCGTGAAGTCATTGCAGAAAAAGTAGCAAATACGCCAGGAGCTACTAAACCAGGTTATGCGGTAGTCACTAACTCAACTTACGATGGTTTGTTCTACAACACCCAATTTATCAAAGAGTCACTGGATACTAAGTTTATCCACTTTGATAGTGCTTGGGTGCCTTACACTAACTTTAACCCTATTTACGAAGGTAAATGTGGTATGAGTGGTGAAGCAATGCCGGGTAAAGTGTTCTATGAAACACAATCAACCCATAAATTACTGGCTGCATTCTCACAAGCTTCCATGATTCATGTTAAAGGTGAGCTTGAAGAAGAGTCTTTTAACGAAGCATTCATGATGCACACTTCAACATCACCACAATACGGTATTGTGGCGTCTGCTGAAATTTCTGCAGCGATGATGCATGGCAATGCTGGTCGTCGTTTAATTCAAGACTCAATCGACCGCGCAATTCGTTTCCGTAAAGAAATCAAAAAACTACGCTCTGAATGTGATGGCTGGTTCTTTGATGTTTGGCAACCAGAAAACATTGAAACAACGGAATGTTGGAACCTAAACCCTAATGATAAATGGCATGGTTTTAAGAATATCGATGAAGATCATATGTTCCTTGATCCAATTAAGATCACCCTACTTACTCCAGGAATGAACGAAGAGGGCGAACTATCTACAACAGGTATTCCGGCTTCTATTGTAGCTAAGTTCCTTGACCAACATGGTATCGTGGTTGAAAAAACAGGTCCATACAGCCTATTATTCTTATTCTCAATTGGTATTGACAAACCAAAAGCAATGCAGCTATTACGTGCATTAACAGAGTTCAAACGTGGCTATGATCGTAACATGACTATCAAGTCATTCTTGCCATCGTTATACCAAGAAGATCCTCAATTCTACGCTAATATGCGTGTACAAGATCTTGCACAAGGCATTCACGATTTAACCGTGAAATTCCAATTGCCAGAACTGATGTACAAAGCATTTGATGTGTTACCAGAAATGAAGATGACACCACATGATGCATGGCAACAAGAACTACGTGGTGAGGTTCGTGAGATTCCATTATCAGAAATGGTCAATGAAATCAGTGCCAATATGATCCTTCCTTATCCTCCAGGCGTGCCTGTTGTGCTTCCTGGTGAAATGGTGACTGAGCAATCTCGCCCTGTATTAGATTTCCTTGAAATGCTATGCGAAATTGGTAATCACTTCCCTGGCTTTGAAACTGACATTCACGGTGTTTACAACGTTGATGGTGTTTACAAAGTGAAAGTGATCAAGCAGTAATCAATACGATCGACATAAGTCATATTAGGGCATGCTAGTAATAGCATGCCTTTTTTAGATCCTGTAAATAATTCTGTGTAACAGCTCTTCCTCAGTGGTATGAACTCCCCACCTTACTGACATTGTCAGCTACAGTTATAGCGTCAACCAAAAAGGAGCCCACACCATGAATAAGCCTAGCACTATTTGTATTGATCTCGCTAAAAACGTTTTTCAAGTTGCATTGTTTAATCAACATGGAAAATTAAAGTCTAATCAAAACATGTCTCAACCTTAAATGGTCGCATTTATAGCCCAATATCCTACATCTATAATTTATATGGCGGCGTGTGGCTCTGCTCATTATTGGGGAGCGATATTTTCAAAATAATAAGCATCATATTCATCTGCTCCCGGCTCAAATTGTCAGGATGTATCGAGCGGGTCCCTCGAAACCACTACACTCTAATCTCGTATCTCGTATCTCGTATCTCGCACCTCACATCTCGCATCTCGCACCTCGTATCTCGCACCTCGTATCTCGCACCTCGTATCTCGCACCTCGCATCTCACATCTCGTATCTCACATCTCGCATCTCGCACCTCGCACCTCGCACCTCGCACCTCGTATCTCGCACCTCGCACCTCACATCTCGCACCTCACATCTCGCTCCTCACATCTCGCATCTCGTATCTCGCTCCTAAAACCTCGACGCCATCTTCACTAACAACAAATAAAAAAAAGCACACTCAAATGAGTGTGCCTTAATATTTAGTTTATTGGTGCTAATTAAATATTACGTGCGACTTCGTAAGCATCCCAAACCGCATTCATAATATTAGACACTTTACGTGCATCACCAATAAGGTAGGTATCTTTACCGCGGCTTAAAATCTCTTCATGAAGATCGTTAACGCTTGAGTAACCAACCGCAATACACACATTATCAGCCACAATCTGCTCAACGCCATTCGCTGTTTCGATATGCGCATGGCCATTTTTATAACCGACAAACTTACTGCTGGTCATAATGTTAACTTGCGCTTCTTCCATTAAATCAAGCAACATTGATTTGTTAGCCCAGTTGGTATCAGCACCACCATCCATGACTTTAGACAGATACTCAACCACAGTTACTTGCTTACCTTGATTCTTAAGCCATAGTGCAACTTCACAGCCCACTAAACCACCACCAATAATAACGACATTATCGCCAACTGGCTTTTTAGCTAATAAAATATCATCAGCGCTGCAAATCTGTGGCTCATCAATACCTTCAATATTACGTAAACGTACTGGCACTGAACCTGTTGCAATAATCACTGCTTGCGCGTCATCTAACTCTTTTGAGTCTTTATCAATAGCAGTATTTAAATACATTGGTACAGCAAGACGCTCTAGCTCAACACGATACCAATCCAGTAGTTTCTCATCTGCCTTTTTGAAATCAGGAGCGGCAGCTTCATAAATATGACCACCAATTTGATCTGATTTTTCAAACAGCTTCACTTCATGGCCAGCAAGTTTTGCCACTCGAGCACTTTCAAGACCCGCAATACCACCACCAATAACAATTACACGCTTAGGCTCTAGTGCTTTTTCAATGTTATAGATTTTTTCACGACCACAAGCAGGGTTCACTGAACATGAAATTGGCTTGTGATTGAAAATACGTTGTAGACAGCCATCATGACAACCAATACATGGACGAATCTGCTCTTCACGATTTTTCATGACCTTATTTGGCCATTCAGGATCAGTCAATAACGGACGTGCTAAACCAACAAAATCAATCGAACCATTTTTAATCGAGTCTTGAGCAAGTTGAGGATCACCCATCTTACCGCCCATAATGATAGGCACATTAACAACATCTTTGAGCTGTTTAACAAATGGAAGGTATAGGCCATCTTTCGCGTATAGTGGTGGGTGTGCCCAATACCATGCATCATAAGATCCTGTATCGGCATTAAAGCCATCATAACCCGCTTTCTCAAGGATCTTAGCTAACTCAAGTCCTTCCTCAGTATCGCGTCCAGATTCTTTAGCTGCGATATTAATACCCCCCTGACCCAATTCTTTGATGAATGAACGAATGCTGTAACGTACAGTCACAGGGTAGTTTTCACCCGCACCACGACGAATCGCTTTAAGAATTTCAATTGGGAAAGTTGCACGTTGTTCAAGATCACCGTTAAAACGGTCGCTACGATCTTTATTAAACACTGACATGGTAAATTGATCGGCTAAATAACCTTCGTGCACAGCGTGTAGTTCGATACCATCAAAACCGACTTTTTTAGCAATCGCTGCCGCTTCCTCAAAACGAGAAATAATGCGTTCCACTTCTTCTGTGGTTAAGGCGCGACACATCACATCAGGTTGCCAGTAGTTAGGTACTTCTGTTGGTGCAACCGGTTGAGTTTCAAGCAGGGTCGGTTTTGCTACGCGACCAAGGCCCGCAGACACTTGTAAGAAGATTTTTGCGCCATAAGAATGCACGCGCTCAATCATTTCATAACATGAATTTTCAAAAGCAGTGGGGTTATGAGTTACACAGGTAAATGTCGGCATTTTCATGCGCTCAATTTCATTTTCTACCTTAGTAAAGCCCGTAATAATCAGACCAACACCACCTTTAGCTCTTTCAACAAAATAATCAGCAGCGCGTTGATTAAATTCGCCCTCACGGCCAGCAAGTCCCATTAGACCCATTGGTTCCATTACAATTCGGTTTTTAATTGTTACGCTACCAATTTTCATTGGTGTAAAGAGTTCAGATCTATTCATTGTTAGGCTTTTGAGTTAATCAACAGTAACTCAAAGTCTAAAAGTAAAAATACTATTAATTAAGTGCATTAAATGCATGTTGAATATGCTCACATGTCATAATAATTGCTTTTTGTATGACAATTACATTAGTTTTTATTACCTTACCAACTAAAGTCATCACTAATACTGTTCTTAAAGCTATTGTTATTAAAACCACAGAAAATCATTACATAAAGTAGGGATATAGTATTGGGTAGATACCACTGCAATACTATATTCAGTACAACCTAATAGTAACTTAGGGT
The DNA here is from genome assembly GCF_900185615.1 of Photobacterium malacitanum. Lineage (GTDB taxonomy): Bacteria > Pseudomonadota > Gammaproteobacteria > Enterobacterales > Vibrionaceae > Photobacterium > Photobacterium malacitanum. Next base: position 113,566 of record NZ_FYAK01000008.1, on the reverse strand, counting down.
ATTAATTAGCGTTTACGTTGAAAATATCCATCATTAATGAAATACGTCGTTATCGCCTATAAAATAAGACAAAGCCAACCATGAAAAATATTCCCTACCACACTGATAAAATCACTTAAAGAATAGTCAATCAACACGCTTTAACGCTGAATGTTGTTAGCGCCACCACAAAACAACATGCTTAAAAGGAATATAATATCTTATCGATTACTTTTTTAGGAATTCCCAAATGCTTAAAAAATGCATGCTAACACTGGCTTTGTTTAGCATCAGTCAAGTCGCACTGGCAACCCCTTCCCCTGCCTCAACAACCAGTTATAACCTATTTTTAATCCCAAGCCACAACGTTGATAAAACAGTATCAACCATTAGCAATCAACTAAAACAACAACAATTATCATCTCTTTATAGTCAAGGTTATTTACCTCATATCACGCTCTATTTATCACAATATTCGACCTCAAATCTCAAATTACTTAAGCAACAAGCCCAACAACTAGCAAGCCAATGGCATCAATTTCCATTAACACTTGAACATATTGAGCGCACCAAAGGAGACTGGTTGATGCTTGATATAAGTAATACTCGCGAGCTACAACGTTTAGCTGATACCGCAGCTATTACTGTCTCTCCACTACGTACCATGGCTCAAAAAGCGCCAGCTTGGGTAAGTCACTACCCTGAAAAACTTGCCGCATTCCAACGCTACGGTAGTCCCAATGTCTTTACTAATTTTGACCCCCATATCACCTTATTAGCGCAATCTGATCCTCAAAAACTAACCCAGTTTATGACCAATTATGGCCAAAAATTTCAGCCGCTGAAGTTTGATGCATTGGGAATAGGCATCGCTGCGGTTAATAGTAACGGTCAGGCTAAAACCATTATTGCCCGCTACCCATTTGCCAAATAACAGCCACAAAAAAAGCCTCAACTATTGAGGCTTTTATCTTTAACCTTTCTATATCAAGCTAAACAACGATAGCAATTACTCACTTTCTTGCTCGTGGATTTCATCCATGAAGCGCGTTCGCCGTAATTCAGCCTCAGCCATAACAGCATTGATTTCTGCCATTAAACCATCAATATCAGCATCAACCTCAGTTTCAATATACACACCGGTTAATTCAGTCTCAGGAGTTAACATGCCGGCTTGAAATAATGCCCACATTTCTTTGCCATATTGAGTTGCTAGTAGCTCTGGCGCATAACGGCCATAATAATTGGCCATGTTATTGACATCGCGCTCAAACATCCATTTGGCATTATTATTTGCAGAAGCATCTACAGCTTGGGGTAAATCAATAATCACCGGACCTTGACCATCCACCAGCACATTAAATTCTGATAAATCACCATGAATAAGACCAATGCATAGCATGCGCTTGATATAGGTGATCATTAACCCATGATCACGTAAGGCTTGTGCTTTAGTTAACGTGATATCATTTAAGCGTGGAGCAACAGCGCCATCGGCATCTGTAATTAACTCCATCAATAACACCCCATCAAAACAACCATAAGGGATAGGGGCACGTACATTCGCGTTTAACAATAATGACAGAGCATCAACTTCAGCCTGTTGCCATACTTTTTCTTGCTCATCACGGCCAAATTTAGAACCTTTTTCCATGGCACGAGCGCGACGACTATTACGTACCTTACGCCCTTCACGGTAGGTCACTGCTTTTTTAAAACTACGCTGGTCGATTTCTTTATAGACCTTGGCGCAACAAATTTTGCCACCACTGCGAACAACATACACAGAGGCTTCTTTACCGCTCATCAGTTGAGATAAAACGTCATCAATAAGACCATCTTCAACCAAAGGTTGTAACCGTGGAGGAATCTTCATTACACCTACATTTGTCCGTAACTGGCAATATACCTACTTATAATATCGCATTATCGCTAGCTTAAAATATTTAACAAGTAGTGATGAGGGTTATTTCTAAACCTGCAGCTTAGGTAGAGCACCACTGCACAGCCCCTCTACAACAATTACACAACTTTCACTAAAAAAAACAACAACATAAAATAAAGCGCTTACCCTGTGGTTTCTATATTCAATGATTTCCACTAACCGCAAGCATAGCGCAGTGATATCAATAAACAGATGACACAATAACTACAATATTCAACTTAGAAAACAACAACATAAAATTCCGCTCTTCAATATAGCTTTCATTTTCAGCAGCTTCCATTATTAGCGCCAATATAGATCCCCCATTAATGGGTACCGATTTAACAATAAAAATAATAATGAGAAATCACATGAACAATTGCTTACAGCCCCCAAAATCATTACTGACTCTAGCAATCATCAGTGCGCTAACGTTATCACCCTTAGCAATGGCGCAAACCACAACGAATAATAGCTTTATTAACGGCTCGTCACTCACGACTAAATTTATCAGTGATACTCGTGTACGATCTCGAAATGATAATGCTGATTTTGACTCTTATGGCAGGCTTAATTATTCCGCCTACAACGCGATTGTCGATTTAAATTCCGGTTACTATAACAATTTTATTGGAGTCGATGTTGCAGGTTATTTAGCCGGAGATGTTTATAACAACAGTATTCAAAATGATAATGGCCAATATTTATCCAATGAAATTTCATTTTCACATAACCAAGACTGGGGCGCTGGTAATGGCCCTCACCTCAAACTTTATACGGCTGCGGTTAAATTTAAATACCAAGATATTGTTAGCGGTAAAGTCGGTTTAATTCAATCTACTGGCAATGGCACTGTTGGTAATGTGTGGTCATTTGTACCCGGTAGTTACCGTGGTTTAGAACTTAATGCGCATGTTGGTAGCGGTAAATTAACCTACTTCTGGGCAGATAAATACACTGCACCATGGTTATTAAGTGAAAATGATTATGTTGGTTGGGCAAATACGCAGTGGAATTATTTACATTCATTAGGTTATGAAAATACTGTGGGAGATTTTTCTTATAATCTCGGTATTGGTCAAGCAATGGATGTCCGTTATAGCGACACCACTCGTAGCGTTAATCCAACCTCTTATAAATTCTATACCCGTTATCAACTAAACCCTAATACTCAACTCGCGGCTGATTTTTATGGTGTTAACGACAAGGTTAAATATAACGGTTTAGGTTATATGACTGGGCTATCGTTACATATCAATCATGGTCAATGGGGTTGGTTATCTCAACTGCGTTATGCCAACAGCAATAATGATACTGAAATTGTGCCACGGACTATTTATACCTACGCCATGAATAACGGTAATTGGTCACAATTTTGGGATGCGTTATCTGATTGGAACCAATCTGGTGAAGTATCAATGTATAACCGATTGTCTTTTAATGCCGGTAATGGCTGGAACTACTATATGGGCGTTGGTTACGGCTCAGGAATGAACAGCAATAAAGTCGGCTACAGCAGTGAGGCAGCAGTAAATGGTACTGTTGGTTATACCTTACAGCAAGGCAGATTAAAAGGCAGTGTAGTGCAGTTACATAGCACGTGGTTAACCCGTGACGAAATTAACTCAACCACCGTAGGTAGAGATGAAACCGATGTTCGTCTACAAGTGATCGTCCCCTATTCCGTGTTTTAAGCACAACAAATTAGATCTGAGCCTCAACATTTTGTTGAGGCTTTTTTTTAAAGGGGGACTTAAACCCGCTTTCCTTTGATTGATGACAAGGTGAAAAGCGAACTTAAGAAATTTAGAATAACAATAAGGCACAAAAAAAGCCCCAATCTTGCGATTGAGGCTTTCTTCTGAAATTTGGTGCCCGAGGACGGACTTGAACCGTCACTCCCGAAGGAAACGGATTTTGAATCCGTCGTGTATACCAATTTCACCACTCGGGCTTATGGTGGCTATTATACGTATATCGTCTTGATGCGCAAGCAATTAGCTAGAATTTTTATAATATAAATACCAGACCGTTGTTTTTTTAAACTAGATTGATTGTATTGCTGCTAATCAAACCATCACTAATACAGCAATGAATATATTTTGTAGCAATTTAGTCCATTGATTGCCTTTAAGTTACTGCTACACTGCCGATCATAAGGATTTGTTCATCCATCATTGATACTGGAACCATCATGAAGAAAATCAAGCCAACGCATATTGCACCTTCACACCAATACCCAAGTTTATTACGTCGTTTAGGCGCTTGGTTCTACGATATGTTGATCATCGTGGCTATTTTAATGGTTGCTGGAGCGCTAGCGATGGCAGTCGTGGCAGCACTACTTCATATTGGTGTTCTTACATTAGGTAACTACCAAGATGCCAGTGACTATTTGATGTCAGATCCCACTGCGAGCATGTTATATAGTGCTTACCTTGCCATGATTATTATTGGTTTTTATAGCTATTTCTGGACTCAAGCAGGGCAAACATTAGGCATGCGAGCATGGAAACTCAAGCTTCAAAACCAAGATGGTTCCCGCATTAAAATCACTCAAGCATTAATTCGTATTGCTACTTCTGCTTTTGGTTTAGGCAACTTACTGGCATTTAATCGTCAGCGTCGTTCAATGCAAGATATTATGGCTGAATGTGAAATGGTTGTGACCGATAACGTCAAATAAGACCCGCTAGCTGATAAGACAACAATCAATAAAAAAGGAGCCATCAGGCTCCTTTTTTATCGCTATAATTTACGTCTGAGTAAATAGATAGTTATCGCTAAAAACACCAAACTTGGCGCAAGTGCACCGATAAATGGCGGTAAGTTATATACTAAACTCATCGGTCCAAATACTTCGTTGGAGATATAGAAAGCAAAGCCAAAAATAACCCCAGATAATACTCGTGCCCCCATGGTCACAGAGCGCAATGGTCCAAACACAAATGATAATGCCAATAACATCATTACCGCGATGGAAACGGGTTGTAATGCTTTACGCCAAAATGCCAATTCATAACGCATAGCATCTTGCTTAGATTCCTTTAAATAACCGACATAATCATATAAACCAGATAACGATAACTCTTCAGGTTTCACTGTTACTACCGCTAATTTATCGGGCGTTAACGTAGTTTGCCATTTTTTAGTCTCGTAATGGGTATTACTGATCTGAGCCTTATTAGTCATATCAGTCACCGTCACATTATGCATCGTCCAGCCCTGTTGAGCGTCATAGCTGGCTGTCTTGGCTGATAACACATCAAGCAGTTTATCTTGGCTATTAAATTGCCAAATATTAACCACATCAATTTGATTTTTGTCATGCACACGACCAAGATAAATAAAATCATTATCATCTTTAGCCCATACACCACTTTGAACCGACAGCATACTACCACCGCTGATCCATAACGCTCGCAGCTCACGCGCCGCTTTTTGTGCTTGTGGTGCTCCCCATTGACCTAATAAGGTCACAATAATCATTAATGGCACTGCGGTTTTTAAGGTTGATAATCCAATATCTAACTTCGAAAAGCCCGCCGCTTGCATTACCACCAGCTCAGAGCTTGACGCTAACATCCCTAAACCAATTAATGCGCCGAGCAATACCGCCATCGGAAAGAATGTCACAATATCTTGTGGCATCGATAACAACACAAAATACAATGCTTTCAGTAAGTCATAACTGCCTTGACCCACTTTACGTAACTGCTCAACATATTTAATGATGGCAGATAAACCCACTAACGTTGACAAGGTTAATGCCGATGTCGCGATAATAGTTCGGCCAATATACCAGTCGAGAATTTTAAACATTAACCGCGTCTCCGTAATTTATCTTTGAGGCGTCGAACCGGTAAACTATCCCAGCTATTTAACCCAATGGCGATCAATAACGCACCAATATTAATCGGCCACATTCCTACCCATCCAGGAATAAAACCATCTTCAATCGCAGATTTTGCTGATGATATTGCTAAGAAATAAGCTAGGTAAATCAATACTGCAGGTGCTAATTTTGCAAACCGCCCTTGACGAGGATTAACCGCAGACAACGGCACCACAATCATCACCAATAACGGAATACATAAAATTAATGATAATCGCCATTGAAGCTCTGCCGTCGCCGCTTTAGTTGGATCTTTTAATAATTCCGCAGTGGTTTTTGCTTCCCAATCACGGTCGCCTTGCTTCACTTTACGCTGACCAATTAACGCTTGATAGTCATCAAAGTGAGTGATGCCATAATTAAGCTGCGTCGGTACACCTTCATAACGAGTACCTTGCTGTAAATCCAACATTTGACGACCATCAGCTTGCTCCGTCACAAAACCACGCTTTGCCACCATAACACTCGGTTGCAACGTATCTTGCGCTCTTAATTGGGCAACAAAGACATTATGCAGCTTAGACCCTTTATCGGTAATATCATTAACAAACACCACCCCCGAACCGTTGGGTGTCATCTGGAACGTCCCTTTAACCAGCATATTTAAGCCCGGATCAGCTTTAGCTTGTTCGGTAATTTGTTCAATTTTATATTGCGCCCACGGTGCAACCCACAATGCATTAGCGGTTGCGATCGAGCCCGTAATCAAGGCCAACGCTAAAGCGGCACGAAGAAGAAATTTATTCCCCATACCGGTGGCGCTCATTACTGTAATTTCACTTTCAGCGTATAAGCGGCCAAAGGTCAGCAAAATACCAATATATAAACTCAGTGGTAACATCAGCAACGCCATTGCTGGAATAGAGAGCCCCATTAACGTCACAATGAGATCACTCGGGATCGAACCATCCGTCGCTTGTGCTAAAATGCGAATGAATTTTTGGCTAATAAAAACAAGAAAAAGCACAAAAAGAACGGCTAATTGGCTTTTTACTGTTTCTCTCGTCAAATACCTAACAATAATCACGCGTTATATTCCCATAGAAAACTTGTTTTTTTGATGGAATCACTATAGTTTTTGGTTAAATTAGTTATTTTTTTATCTTTCGGCTGAATGTAAGTCCGCGCTTTAAGCCTATACCGAAATCTCGGTAGAGCAAGCAAGTGTGGTATTATCTAACATTTAGCGTTAATTGTCTTTATAGGATGTTAGGAGTACGCATGGAGTTCAGTGTCAAAAGCGGTAGCCCCGAAAAACAGCGCAGTGCGTGTATTGTCGTGGGCGTATTTGAGCCACGTCGCCTCTCTCCAATCGCGGAACAGTTAGACAAAATAAGTGATGGCTATATTAGTTCATTACTACGTCGTGGTGATCTTGAAGGAAAACCAGGACAGATGTTGCTATTACATCATGTTCCAAACGTATTGTCAGAACGTGTACTACTTGTTGGTTGTGGTAAAGAGCGTGAGCTTGATGAACGCCAATATAAGCAAATCATCAAAAAAACCATCAGCACACTCAATGAAACGGGTTCAATGGAAGCTGTATGTTTCCTTACTGAACTGCACGTTAAAGGTCGTGATACCTACTGGAAAGTACGTCAAGCAGTAGAAACGACCAAAGATAGCCTTTACACTTTTAACCAGTTTAAAAGTAACAAGCCAGAGACGCGCCGTCCACTACGCAAATTAGTTTTTAATGTGCCAACCCGTCGCGAGCTATCTTTAGGCGAGCGTGCAATTGCTCACGGTCTTGCTATTTCTTCTGGTGTTAAAGCCAGTAAAGACCTCGGTAATATGCCGCCTAACGTGGCAAATCCAGCTTATTTAGCCTCACAAGCTCGTCGTTTAGCCGATGATTTTGAAACAGTAACGACCAAAATCATTGGTGAACAAGAAATGGCGACTTTAGGTATGACCTCATACCTTGCTGTTGGCCAAGGTTCTAAAAATGAAGCCATGATGTCGGTGATTGAATATAAAGGTCACCCAGATCCAGACACCAAACCAATTGTATTGGTAGGTAAAGGCTTAACATTTGACTCAGGCGGTATTTCTATCAAGCCTGGCGCGCAAATGGATGAAATGAAGTACGACATGTGTGGTGCCGCTTCTGTATTTGGTACCATGAAAGCACTGGCAAAACTGAACCTACCGATCAATGTTGTTGGCGTTCTGGCAGGGTGTGAAAATATGCCAGGTGGCGGTGCTTACCGTCCGGGTGATATTTTAACCACCATGTCAGGTCAAACGGTTGAAGTATTAAATACCGATGCTGAAGGCCGTTTAGTGTTATGTGATGCATTAACTTACGTTGAGCGTTTTGAACCTGAATGTGTAGTTGATATTGCAACATTAACAGGTGCGTGTGTGGTGGCTCTTGGTCATCATATCAGTGGCTTAATGGGTAACCATAATCCATTAGCACATGAGTTAATTAATGCATCAGAGCAATCGGGCGATCGCGCTTGGCGCCTACCGATGAGCGATGAGTACCAAGAGCAGATTGCAAGTCCATTTGCAGATATAGCAAACCTAGGTACCCCAGGTGCAGGTACGATCACTGCGGCTTGCTTCTTATCACGCTTTACTAAGAAGTATAATTGGGCTCACCTTGATATTGCCGGTACCGCTTGGAAAGGTGGTGCAGCGAAAGGGTCAACTGGACGCCCAGTGCCATTGCTGGTCCAATTCCTTCTCAATCGAGCTGGCCAAGAGATTGTCGAATAAGACACTCAGAAAAGGGCCATTGGCCCTTTTCTTTTAGGACATTAATTTATGACTCATGCTACGTTTTATATATTAGATGATAATCAAGATGGTGCTGATAGCGATTTTCAGTGGCATTTTGCTTGTCGTTGCGCAGCCATGAGTTACCGTCAAGGATTACGGGTTTATTTACTTGCAGCAAACAAACAACAAGCAGAACAAATAGATGAATATCTATGGCAACAAGATCCCGACAACTTTGTTCCACACAATTTAATTGGTGAAGGACCAAGAGGCGGATCGCCGGTTGAAATTGGTTGGCCTGGTTTACGCTATAGCGGACACCGCGCAGTATTAATTAATTTAGCCGAAATTGTCGCAAATTTTGCGGTTAGCTTTGCACAAGTGGTAGACTTTGTCCCTTGCGATGAAACGCTCAAACAGCAGGCGCGTGAACGTTACAAGGCCTATCGCCTTGCTGGCATTCAAATTACGACTGCCAATGCTGTTACTGAGACGCCTTAATTCCACATAGAATCCTTCTAAGAGCGCTATGGAAAAGACATACAACCCACAATCAATTGAACAAGCGCTATATCAGCGCTGGGAAGAGGCTGGCTACTTTAAGCCTCATGGTGATACATCTAAAGATGCTTACAGCATTATGATCCCGCCACCAAACGTCACAGGTAGCCTACACATGGGCCACGCGTTCCAAGATACCATTATGGATACCTTGATTCGTTGTGAGCGTATGAAAGGTAAAAACACCCTATGGCAGGTTGGTACTGACCACGCAGGTATTGCTACCCAAATGGTTGTGGAGCGTAAGATCGCTGCTGAAGAAGGCAAAACGAAACATGACTACGGTCGTGATGCTTTCATCGATAAGATCTGGGAATGGAAAAACGAATCTGGCGGCACTATCACCAAACAGCTTCGTCGCCTTGGCGCATCTGTAGACTGGGATCGTGAGCGCTTCACGATGGATGATGGTCTATCAAATGCTGTTCAAGAAGTTTTCGTTCGCCTATACCAAGAAGATCTACTTTACCGTGGTAAGCGTCTGGTTAACTGGGATCCTAAGCTACACACAGCGATCTCTGATCTAGAAGTTGAAAACAAAGATAAAAAAGGCCACATGTGGCACTTCCGTTACCCATTAGCTGATGGCGTACAAACAGCGGAAGGTAAAGACTACATCGTCGTTGCAACAACACGTCCAGAAACGATGCTCGGCGATACCGGTGTTGCTGTTAACCCTGAAGATCCACGTTACAAAGATCTGATCGGTAAAGAAATCATTCTTCCTATCGTTGGCCGTCGTATCCCTATCGTAGGTGATGAGCACGCCGATATGGAAAAAGGTACTGGTTGTGTGAAGATCACACCAGCACACGATTTCAATGACTACGAAGTAGGTAAACGTCATAGCCTGCCTATGATCAATATCCTAACGTTCAATGCTGATATTCGTGATGCTGCTGAAGTATTCACAACTAATGGCGAGCCAAGTGACGCATACAGCACAGCGCTACCAGAGAAATACCATGGCATGGAACGTTTTGCTGCCCGTAAAGCGATTGTTGCTGAATTTGATGAACTAGGCTTACTAGAAGAAATCAAAGATCACGATCTCACCATCCCTTACGGTGACCGTGGTGGCGTGGTTATTGAACCAATGCTAACTGACCAATGGTACGTACGCGCTGCACCGCTAGCAAAACCTGCTGTTGAAGCTGTTGAAAACGGTGATATTCAATTCGTCCCTAAGCAGTACGAAAACATGTACTTCGCTTGGATGCGTGACATTCAAGATTGGTGTATTTCACGTCAGCTATGGTGGGGTCACCGCATTCCAGCTTGGTACGATAACGACGGTAATGTTTACGTTGGTCGTAACGAAGCTGAAGTACGTGAAAAGCATAACCTAGCACCAGTTGTGGTATTACGCCAAGACGATGATGTACTTGATACATGGTTCTCTTCAGCACTATGGACATTTGGTACGCAAGGCTGGCCAGAAAACACCGCAGATCTTCAAACCTTCCACCCATCTGATGTGTTGGTAACAGGCTTTGATATCATCTTCTTCTGGGTTGCACGTATGATCATGATGACCATGCACTTCTGTAAAGATGAAGACGGAAAAGCACAAGTACCGTTTAAAACTGTTTACGTAACCGGTCTTATCCGTGATGAAAACGGCGATAAGATGTCTAAGTCTAAGGGTAACGTAATCGACCCTATCGACATGATCGACGGTATTGATCTTGAGTCTCTAGTTGAGAAGCGTTGCGGCAACATGATGCAACCTCAACTTGCAGCGAAGATTGAAAAAGCAACCCGTAAAACATTTGAAAACGGTATCGAACCTTACGGTACTGATGCGCTACGTTTCACTCTTGCTGCTATGGCTTCTACTGGCCGTGACATCAACTGGGACATGAAACGTCTTGAAGGTTACCGTAACTTCTGTAATAAGCTATGGAACGCAAGTCGTTACGTACTAATGAACACAGAAGATCAAGATTGCGGTTTCGCAGCAGGTAGCGAGCTTGACTACTCACTAGCAGACAAGTGGATTGAATCACAATTCCAGCTAGCGGCAAAAGAGTTCAATACTCACATTGATAACTTCCGTTTAGATATGGCTGCTGGTGTACTTTACGAGTTCATCTGGAACCAATTCTGTGACTGGTACCTAGAGCTAACTAAACCTGTTCTATGGAAAGGTACAGAAGCACAGCAACGTGCAACGCGTCATACTCTAATCACAGTGCTAGAGAAGACATTACGTCTTGCGCATCCTGTTCTTCCTTACATCACTGAATCTATCTGGCAGAGCGTTAAGCCACTTGTTGACGGTGTTGAAGGTGAAACCATCATGACTCAGGCATTACCTCAGTTTGATGAAGCGCAATTTGATCAAGCAGCGATCACTGACATTGAGTTTGTTAAAGCGTTTATCACTAGTATTCGTAACCTACGTGCAGAATACGATATCGCACCAAGTAAGCCATTATCAGTCATGCTAAAAGTAGCAGATGCTGCTGATACTGCACGCGTTGAAGCAAACCTGACCGTACTGAAATCTCTAGCAAAACTAGAAGAAGTGAAAGTATTGGCTGACGGTGAAACAACACCAGCTTGTGCAACAGCACTTGTGGGTAAATCTGAATTGATGATCCCAATGGCAGGTTTAATCGATAAAGATGCTGAACTGGCACGCTTAGACAAAGAAATCGCGAAAATGGAAGGCGAAATCAAACGCACTTCTGGCAAGCTAAGTAACGAAGGCTTCGTTGCTAAAGCACCTGAAATCGTGATCACTAAAGAGCGTGAAAAGCTAGCAGGTTATGAAGAGACATTGGTTAAACTAACAGAGCAGAAAGCAACGATTGCTGCGCTATAAGTATTAACTACGATCTAACAATAAAAACCGACGCTTTGGCGTCGGTTTTTTATTGCTCTTTGCATTACCACTTTTAATCTCCTCATCTAAACATACCTACAAATAATAGCTTCTACCTATTGGTGGAATATAAAGTACCAAATTTACCTATCAATCTATTTTTGTAATACTCATTACATCAAATTAATGAGATTACCCTTATGAAGAAAACCCTCAGTTTTGCCATCATCCATTTTAGCGTTGCTTTTAGCTTGGCATTCTTATTAACGGGCAATCTTTTAATTGGCGGCCTGATTGCTTTAATCGAACCTATGGTTAATACCGTTGCTTTTTATTTCCATGAAAAAGTATGGCAAACCAAAAAGCTTGTTCAGACCCAATATAGCTCGCCAAGCCGAAAAACAATCAGCTTTGCGGTACTGCATTTTAGTGTCGCATTTAGTGTGGTGTATTTATTAACGGGGGATTTAGTGATTGGGGGGGCAATGGCGATGATCGAGCCAACAATCAATACGCTAGCTTACTACTTTCATGAGCGAGTATGGCAAAAAAAACAACGCCATCAACATTCTTCTCAGCAGCTCATGTCAATGATGGTGTGTTTACATCATTAAAACGTAAAAGCCTGCTCAGAGACTCTCTCAGCAGGCTTATTTAGCAATATAATGTATTAGTAGCTTTGCTTTAAGTGATAAACCCGCAGGCCCTGTACCACTTCATCATAGCTAGCCGAGCCAATATATTTAACTTGGCGTTGGTGCTCAGGTACTAGGGTAAAACTTGAATCTTCAAATCTTCCCTCGCCCTCAAACTCTAAATGCACAAAGAAAGCAGGCTTACTGCTACTTAGCATCACCACAATGTCATTATTGTGTTCAGCGACTTCAAAGCGTAAATCAGGGCACGCTAACTCACAGTACTTAGGGCGTGCTGGGAACCAAGTGTTCTCAATCAATTGCTGACCACTATGCAAATGAACATGGAAAAAACCATCTTGTTCATGGCCGTCTAAATCTTCATTGAGCCACTCCCATACCACTTTGGTTGAGTCTGCTTCTACATATTGATTAATCGGTTCACGATAAAGGATTTCCCCTTCCCAACTTTGCCACACCACTTCGCCTTTTAGCTCGGTGTTTTTACGGCCATCATTGACTAAATGTAACTTCAACCCGTGTTGATCACGAGTAAACGTCGCCATTTGTGGAGCAAAAAAGCGACGTGCATGGTAATGCAATTGCTTCCAACGACCACTGTACTCTATTGATGACCACGAACTCACGGGCCAACAATCATTTAACTGCCAAAATAGCATGCCACGATTAAGCGGTTTTTGTGTACGCCAATATTCAGCGGCTGTTTTGACCGCTAATGCTTGTTGCACTTGCGATAAATACAACATATTGACAAACCCATTTGGAAACCGGAAATAGCGAGTAAACATCTCGGTAATGATCGAGTTACCATTGCTATTTTTCTGATGGTTTTCAAAGCTTGGTGAGCTAATATTCCAATCTTGTTCCGGCAAACAACTTTTAATGGTTGGTAATGATGGCCAAGATTGAAAACCAAATTCAGAACAAAAACGTGGCGTCACTTGCAAATAAGCATCAAATTCTTTACCACTGTCCCACACATCCCAACAATGCATATCGCCTCGTTGCGGATCATGGTGCCAAGTGTCGATAATATCTAATTCGCCATTGCACGGTGAGCTCGCCCAAAAACGTCGAGAAGGATCTTCACGCTCAACCACTTCAGCAAGAGTACGGTTAAGACGATCATAGTTAATCAAGTGCTTTTCTCGGTGCTGACGCGATGCTGGATCACGATCAATCGCACCCAACACTTCATTATCCCCACACCACAACACTAAACTTGGGTGATCTTTTAGACGCCGAACCTGAAACTCAACCTCTTGCTCAACTTCAGCAATAAAATCTGGCGTTGATGGATACAATGCATTGGCAAACATCAGATCTTGCCAAACAAGTAACCCTAATTCATCACACAGGTTATAAAAGATATCTTTTTCATACATGCCACCGCCCCACACGCGTAACATGTTCATATTGGCAGCCGCAGCATCGGTAAGTAAACGACGATAACGCTGTTCTGTCATACGCGCAGGCATGGCATCGAGTGGAATCCAATTAGCACCACGAGCAGAAATAGGCACATCATTGACCATCACCACCATGCTTTGGCCATGCTCATCATCTTCGGTGATAAGTTCTAATTTACGTAAGCCAATTTGCTTGGTAATGGCAACGCCATCAGCTTCTAAAGCTAACTTATATAATTGCTGTTTACCGTAACCCGCAGGCCACCAATGACGAGGGTTATCAATACGAAAAATAACACAAGCTTTAGTCGATTCGCGATCAAGCGTCAGGTGGAATGTTTGGCCATCAAAAGTAACATCAGCATTAGCCAGCCCTTTTTCAGACACAACCTCATAATGCAATGTAACCGCTAATTCACACTCTTGCTGGTGCCATTTCTGTTTGGTGGCTAAATGACTAATACGAACATGCTCAATCGGCTGCAGCACAATATCACCATAAACCCCCAATACCGACAGGCAAATACTCCAATCCCAACCACTATGAAATTGCGGTTTACGCAGCGTATTCATAAATGGAATTTGGTTATTGCCCTCGGCCCAAGGTAACGGAAATGGTAATTTATCAGCTCGATTTTTAGCCGCTAAATCAGCACGATGTAATACTATTTCAATCCGGTTGGTCCCAACTTGCAGACAACTTAATACATCCACTTTATGGCGCATGAACATATTATTAAAATCGGCAACAGTGTGGCCATTAATACGTATTTCAGCAACGGTATCAAGCTGTTCCAACACCAAATCCATGGCGTTGCAGGTTAGCTGTTCGGCTGTTAATTCAAAGTGGCGGCTGACAATCCAGTCGCACTCACCAACCCACTGAACTTTTTTTTCATTGGTTGCCCAATAAGGATCAGGGATCTCTCCAGCTGCATATAATGCAGAGTGAACATCACCCGGCAAATTAATATGAAGGTCTTGAATTGCTGAACGTTGGACACACGCAAGCAACCACTGGCCATTAAGTGAGATTGTCATCAATCACTCCAATACTGAATTATTCAGTATGATTTAAATGTATGAGGATAATTGGAAAGATTTACACGCGTTGTGATTACAGACAGTGATCACGAGTAAATTTCTATCATGTTATTGATATCAAAACTTGATATCACCGCCAAAAAGTAGAAAAAGCCAGCAAAATGCCGGCTTTTAAGAACAGAGTGATATTATGACGATTTATTCTTCGTCTTCATTCTCTTCTTCATCATCTTCGTCAGATTCGAAGTAAGTACCCCAACCGTCGTAATCGATGTTGTGCTTTTCAGCCAATTTAATTAGCTTTTCTGCTTGCTCATCAATTAACTCTGCGTTTAGAGCGGATTCCATTACGGCATCAAAACATACAACTTTGCCGCCGCCATCTTCAGGATCAAGCTCCAGCTCTTCTGCTTCTAAAACATTAAAACCAAGTTTAAATGCTTCAACTGCAGCCGCTTCTAGCTCTTCAAAGGTGTCTGCAGAGAAATGGTGCTCAATAGTGTAAAGCGCATCAGGCTCACTGCCATCTTCAAGTAATGCGGCAATAATTTCGCGCGTTTCTTCTTTTTGCTCTGCAATCAATTCTGCGTAAGACATGGTATCACTCCACCTATGGAATAAATTTGCTGGCAAATATCGCATGGTTTGCACTCAATTACCATATGTTACGTATATACCAGACCTAAATTGATCTTAATCAACCATTAATCAATTAAGGTTAAGCCTCCAAATAGTCATTGGTATGCATAATATTCCATGTGGATTTTATTGATAACTCTACAATAGCGGCAACATAAGCTCTTATCCTCCTGTCGTATAATCATCATTCGCATAGCCACCCATTTTTTTTACGCGAATATCCCTCACCTAAAATTCATACTGTGATGCACTAATTTTGATACAAAAAAACTGTGAACAATGGTTGAGTTAGTAACTATATTCCGCTTTAGAATCATAACGCCACCACAAAAATGAGGCTTTTTATTAGCGACTTACACACTCAGCAACACCCGTTTAATAAGTTACGTTTATTGTTTGTTCCCTTATTTATTCATAAGTGATTATTACCACTCATGCAGACAAACACACCTTATGGTTATCACTAACCAATGGTGCAGGAGATAACCATGACGACACACACCGAAATTAAACCACAAAAGAAAAGCTTTTTTGCTCAATTAAAATTCCCATCGGCTTACACCATTTTATTTACTCTAATTGCGTTTGTTGCCGCCCTGACATGGGTGGTACCTGCTGGGCAATATGATCGTCAAATGAATGCAGAATTGGGTAAAGAAGTGCCAATTACAGGTACTTATAAAGCGGTAGAAAGTAACCCTCAGGGCGTTATAGATGTACTACTGGCCCCTATTGATGGATTCTATAACCATCAATCTTATGAGGCCGCAGCGATTGATGTGTCATTGTTTATTTTAATTATTGGTGGCTTTTTAGGACTAGTAACTAAAACCGGGGCAATTGATGCAGGTATAGAGCGTGTCACTGCCCGCTTACATGGTAAAGAAGAATTAATGATCCCAATTTTAATGGGGCTGTTTGCCGCTGGCGGTACTATTTATGGCATGGCTGAGGAGTCATTACCTTTTTATACCCTGCTAGTTCCTGTGATGATGGCTGCACGGTTTGATCCTTTGGTTGCTGCTGCGACAGTATTATTGGGAGCAGGCATCGGCACCCTCGGCTCAACCATCAATCCTTTTGCTACTGTTATTGCGTCTAATGCTGCTGGGATCCCTTTTACTGATGGCATTATGTTACGGGTTATTATCCTCACTATCGGTTGGTTAATCTGTGTCGGTTATGTTATGCGCTACGCAAAAATGGTGCGAGAAGATCAAACTAAATCAATTGTGTATGACCAATATGAACAAAATAAAGCC
This sequence comes from Photobacterium malacitanum, assembly GCF_900185615.1. Taxonomy (GTDB): domain Bacteria; phylum Pseudomonadota; class Gammaproteobacteria; order Enterobacterales; family Vibrionaceae; genus Photobacterium; species Photobacterium malacitanum. Next base: position 96,634 of record NZ_FYAK01000008.1, on the reverse strand, counting down.
CACTTCTTAAGTAATCAATCAGATCAAATGCTTGAGTTCACTACTACCCGTAAAGTTATTTTGGCTATTTTTGGTCTCTCTTTTGCGGTGATGATTTATGGCGTTGCCATCGCGGGTTGGTGGATGCCACAAATATCAGCAATGTTCCTCGGCGCCTCTATTTTGATTGGCTTGGTATCACGCATGAGCGAGGAGGATTTTTCTACTAGCTTTATTGATGGTGCGCGCGATCTACTTGGCGTGGCATTGATTATCGGTATCGCTCGCGGCATTGTGGTGATCATGGATCGCGGTATGATCACTGACACCATTTTAAACTCAGCCGAACATATCGTTACTGGGTTATCTGCGGTGGTGTTTATTAATGTGATGTATATTTTAGAGATATTACTGTCATTTTTAGTGCCATCGACCTCAGGTTTAGCAGTATTAACCATGCCAATCATGGCACCATTAGCTGATTTTTCAGGTGTAGGCCGCGATCTGGTTGTCACCGCTTATCAATCAGCATCAGGCGTGGTTAATCTAGTTACACCGACCTCAGCTGTGGTTATGGGAGGACTGGCTATTGCCCGTGTTCCGTATGTAAGATGGTTAAAATGGGTCGCACCATTACTGGGTATTATTATTGTATTTACGATGATAGTTTTAAGTATTGGCGTAATATTAGTCTAGCTTACTCATTTACCCTGTAAAATTTCCTCATTAATAAAAAACCGCCTACGGGCGGTTTTTTATTATGCTGATAACTATAATCAGCTTGTTATTACGCTTCACTTACAGCAATAGTTAATTATTTACACCGTTAGCCTTACAGCCAATATATTCTCTTCTCTATTTCTCTATTTCTCTATTTCTCTATTTCTCTATTTCTCTATTTCTCTATTTCTCTATTTCTCTATTTCTCTCAGACAACATATTTAAAATAAAAAAATAACACCACATCATTAAATAAAATAATAAATCCTCATCACAAAAAACACATAGAAGCATTATTTAAAATATAAAAGTAGGGGTTATTTAATATATCTACGCATATTCATTGAATAATATTCTCAGCTATTAATACTTAATTTATCAAATTAAGTGCATAACATTTTATATTAAAATAAAATGAACAACAAAAACAACAACTTGAAAACAAACTTACCTTTAAAAAAACAGCATAAACACATAATAAATCGGTAACCATCTTTATTTACTTATACTCTTTTTTGGTAAATAACCATCTCAAACCAGCTAAGTAATTAATAATTAAAGTGTGATAACGGTCTTATATAAATAAAACCAACCACGTAGAATCAATAACATCAACAACACGTAATACTTATTTAACGCTTCGTAACTTTAAACATAGCCAATCACTGACAGGCATATATAGAGAGATACTATCATGAGTAACTTTTATGTGGGTTCTGAAATAGGTCAACTACGCCGCGTACTCATTCATCGTCCAGAGCGTGCTTTAAATAATCTTACACCTTCTAATTGCCAAGATTTATTATTTGATGATGTTTTATCTGTTGAGAAAGCAGGTAAAGAACATGATGTCTTTGCTAATACTTTACGCCAACAAGGTGTTGAGGTTTTATTATTGCAAACCATGTTAAGCGAAACGTTAGCTATTCCAGAAGCTAAAGATTGGCTGTTATCAACTCAAATCTCAAATTACCGTTTTGGTGATACCTTTGCTAATGATATTCGCTGCTTCTTAGCTGATTTACCTCATGCTGAACTAGCATCAATTTTATTAGGTGGGTTAAGTTACGCTGAATTACCACTGCAATCTTCTTCTATTATGCAAAAGATGCATTCGCCTTGTGATTTTATTATCAAGCCATTACCAAATCATCTTTTTACTCGTGATACCTCATGCTGGGTGTATGGCGGTGTGTCTATTAACCCAATGGCTAAAGAAGCACGTCAGCGTGAAACTAACCATTTACGCGCTATTTACCGCTGGCATCCAACCTTTGCTGGCCAAGATTTCATTAAGTATTTTGGCGATGATCAAAATGCTTATGACAAATCTACCATTGAAGGCGGTGATGTTTTAGTTATAGGAAAAGGCAGCGTATTAATCGGTATGTCAGAGCGTACTACACCACAAGGTGTTGAAGCATTAGCTGCCAGCCTATTTAAACACGGTCAAGCCAAGCAAGTCATCGCGATGGAATTACCAAAACACCGCTCATGCATGCACCTCGATACAGTGATGACCCACATGCGTGAAGATACCTTTTCTGTTTATCCAGAAGTGATCCGTAAAGACGTTCAATGCTGGAGTCTCACTGGTGATGCTTATGGCAGTGTTAAAGCCAAACAAGAAAACTATTTTGTCCATGCTATCGAAAAAGCTTTAGGCGTTGATCAGCTTAATTTAATTACCACCGGTGGCGATAACTTTGAAGCTGAACGTGAGCAATGGAACGATGCTAACAACGTATTAACGGTAAGTCCTGGTGTCGTTATTGGTTATGAACGCAACACTTACACCAATGAAAAGTACGATAAAGCTGGCATCACAGTACTTCCAATTCCTGGTGATGAACTTGGTCGTGGCCGTGGTGGTGCTCGCTGCATGAGTTGCCCAATTGAGCGTGATGGTATTTAACCCAATAACAAAGGCTGGGGCGCCTACCGACCAGCCACCAATAAACGTGGAGATACACAGCTATGACCAAACAAACTGTTGTTGTTGCCCTTGGTGGTAACGCCTTATTACGCCGCGGTGAGCCTTTAGAGGCCAGTATTCAACGTCAAAACATTGCCACAGCAGCTAAAACCATCGCAGAAATTGCCCAGCAATATAATGTGGTTCTCGTGCATGGCAACGGTCCACAAGTAGGGCTACTGGCGCTGCAAGGGTTGGAATATAAAAAAGTCATGCCTTATCCATTAGACGTATTAGGCTCAGAAACCCAAGGTATGATCGGTTACATCTTAATGCAAGAACTGAAAAACTTACTGCCACAACAAGATGTATCTTGCATGCTCACTCAAATGCTCGTTGATCCACAAGATCCTGCTTTTGCCGATCCAACTAAGCCTATTGGCCCTGTGTATCAAGAGGCTGAAGCGCGTGAGTTAGCAGAGAAGTTTCACTGGACTGTAAAAGCTGACGGCCAATATTTCCGTCGCGTGGTGCCGAGCCCACAACCGATTGGTATTGTTGAATGCGATGCCATCGAAACCTTAATTAAACGCGATCACTTAGTCATTTGTACTGGTGGCGGCGGTATTCCGGTTAAACGCGAAAATAACAAACTGGTCGGTGTTGAAGCGGTAATCGACAAAGACATGTCAGCCGCTTATCTCGCTAAGCAGTTAAATGCTGATGCACTGCTTATTTTAACCGATGCAGACGCTGTTTATCTTGATTGGGGTAAGGCAACCCAAAAAGCCATTACCAACACCACACCACGCGCATTATCACAATACAGTTTTGATGCTGGCTCTATGGGTCCCAAGATCGAAGCCTCATGCGAATTTATTAAACAAGGTGGAAAATTGGTCGGTATCGGTGCACTGCATGACGGCTTAGAGATCCTCAAAGGTCTCGCTGGAACAAATATTATTGCAGACAAGTAGAATAACCATTCACAAACGACAAGAAATAAGATAAACATAATATTAACATTGAACATTATCGAGTAACTTAATCATAACATACAAGATTCAGTCGAAGAGATACTGAACCTTAAGAGGGATACATCATGGCTTTTAATCTTCGTAATCGTAACTTCCTAAAATTACTTGATTTCACTCCTCGTGAGATTCAACATTTACTTGAGCTTTCGGCTGAATTAAAAAAAGCAAAATACAATGGTTATGAGCAACCACGCCTTAAAGGTAAAAACATTGCGTTGATCTTTGAAAAAACCTCAACCCGTACTCGATGCGCATTTGAAGTCGCTGCTTTTGACCAAGGTGCTCAAGTTTCTTATTTAGGCCCTTCTGGTTCTCAGATTGGCCATAAAGAATCAATGAAAGACACCGCTCGCGTATTAGGCCGTATGTACGATGGTATTGAGTACCGTGGCTTTGGACAGGCCATTGTTGAAGAGCTTGGTGCCTATGCTGGTGTGCCAGTATGGAATGGTTTAACCGATGAATTCCACCCTACGCAGATTCTAGCTGACTTTCTAACCATGCAAGAACACGGCCGTGGTAAAGCATTACACCAAATGTCATTTGCTTACCTTGGTGATGCACGCAATAACATGGGTAATTCATTAATGGTTGGTGCTGCGAAAATGGGAATGGACATTCGTCTAGTGGCACCAAAAACATTTTGGCCAGATGCTGAACTTGTTGCCCAATGCCGTGCAATTGCAGCTGAAACAGGGGCTAAAATTACCATGACAGAAGATGTTCAAGAGGGTGTTCAAGGCTGTGACTTCCTTTACACTGATGTCTGGGTATCAATGGGTGAAGCTAAAGAAGCATGGGCAGAGCGAATTAATTTAATGCTCCCATATCAAGTCAACATGGCAATGTTAAAAGCGACGGGAAATCCACATGTGAAATTTATGCACTGTTTACCCGCTTTCCATGGTGAAGATACCGCTGTTGGTAAAGAATTAGCTCAAGCGTATCCAGTATTATCAAAAGGGGTGGAAGTGACCGATGAAGTGATTGAATCATCACATTCAATTGTATTTGATGAGGCAGAAAACCGCATGCACACGATTAAAGCAGTAATGGTTGCGACACTAGGAAACTAAGCACTCAGGCTTAAATGCTGCCACTATAATTCTACTGCCGCTCACTTGAGCGGCAGTTGCATATTGTTTCAACCATGTTTTTTAACACCAAACAAAAAACCTTTAATTTCAATCATATAAACAGAAATAAACATTACAATAGCAACGCTATAATTGCATAAAAATCCATCCGTTGAATAGTTAACGCAAACGCTTGCGCCATAAAAAATAGACGGTATAATCCTTGCAATTTGCCCAGCAAGAGATAAAAAATGAAACCTGCCATCACCGCAAAATTAAGCTGCTGTAATCATCCTTTGATGATGGTTGGTTATTTTATTTTTACTATTTTTCAAAAAAAAGCCTCCTTTAAGTAGGGGGCTTTTTTTTGCCTAAAATTTAGCAACACCAAAAATTCAATTTAATCACACCATCATAGGGAAAGAAGCCATGGCTAATTCGCTGTTTAAAAAGCATATTATTTCCATCCCCGAGCTTAATCGTGCTGAACTAGAGCTTATTGTTGATACTGCTGCAAGACTAAAAGCGGAGCCAAACCCAACGTTACTGCAAAATAAAGTCATTGCCAGTTGCTTCTTTGAACCTTCAACCCGTACCCGTCTTTCTTTTGAAACGGCTATCCAACGCCTAGGCGGTACTGTGGTCGGATTTGACTCTCCAGGAAACACTTCGCTTGCCAATAAAGGCGAGACATTATCGGATTCGGTACAGGTGATTACCTCTTATGTTGATGCATTTGTTATGCGTCATCCACAAGAAGGTGCTGCTCGGTTAGCCTCTGAATTTTCTAATGGTGTCCCGGTTATCAATGGTGGTGATGGCGCCAATCAACATCCAACCCAAACATTATTGGATCTGTTTACTATCTATGAAACTCAAGGTCGATTAGATGGAATTAATATTGCCTTTGTCGGTGATTTAAAATACGGCCGTACAGTGCATTCACTCACTCAAGCACTGTCAAAGTTTAATGATGTTAAATTCTTCTTCATCGCACCAGAAGTATTGGCTATGCCTGATTATATTTGCGAAGAATTAGATGACGCTGGAATTAGCTATAGCTTACACAGCAACATGGAAGATGTGATCCCTGAGCTCGATATTCTTTACATGACTCGTGTACAAAAAGAGCGTTTTGATGAGTCGGAATATGTACACATGAAAGCAGCCTATATCCTTACAGCGAGCATGCTAGACAACGCCCGTGACAATTTAAAGGTATTACATCCGCTACCACGGGTTGATGAAATTACGGTTGATGTTGATAAGACTAAGCATGCTTATTTCTTCCAACAAGCTGAAAATGGCGTCTATGCACGTCAAGCGTTACTTGCACTTGTACTTAATGAAACCCTATAAGAGGAATGACGATCATGGTTAAAGAGACCCAACTCAAAGTTGAAGCAATTAAAAACGGCACCGTTATCGATCATATTCCTGCAAATGTTGGTATTAAAATCCTGAAATTATTTAATATTGACGGCACTAACGAACGCGTGACTATTGGTCTTAATTTACCCTCATCAGCATTAGGTGCTAAAGATCTAATCAAGATTGAAAATGTGTTTGTTAGCGAAGATCAGGCCAACCAATTAGCGCTTTACGCGCCACAGGCTACAGTCAATCAAATTGAAAATTATGCGGTAGTAAAGAAACTTAACTTATCACTACCTGAATTTATCAGCACCATTTTTAAATGCCCAAATAGCAACTGTATTTCACATGGTGAACCGGTTAATAGTGGCTTTAAGGTATTGACTAAAAAAGCTGATATTCAATTAAAATGTAAGTACTGCGAAAAAGTATTCTCACGCCAAATCGTGACTGAATCTAATAGCTAAAACAGACTATATCTTACCCAGTAATTAGTGATGACAACTCACTCAAACACGTCATTATCATTACTGGGTATTTTTTAGGAAAAAGTAATCTATAACGCAAACTAGCATCACATTACTATCATTCACTACAATAATTACCTATAACGTTTGTTATTTGGTGATAATGGTCATATCTCCGCTACATTATAATTGCTACCATTAGTATGCAACTACACACATTAATAGCACCAACTACAGCCTCATAATAGCGACACCAATAACCTGTATTGTCCAATGTATTATTGATCCATACATTGCCAAGGAGTGACCAAGCATGGATACCCAAGCCCCAGCAATCGATCATAATTATTGTAATGATAATATGACATCAGCATGTAAACGCTTATTACAACAGCAAAGTTTTACAACACAAGATGATATTCGAGAACAGTTAATTCAATTAGGTTTTCATGATATCAGTCAATCAACGGTATCACGGCTACTATTAAGGCTTGGTGTTGCTAAGGTGCCTAATGCTGCTGGTAAAAAAATTTATTGTCTAACTGCTGAAAATGAACCCATTAAAATTAATGCTTCGATTGCATCACAAATTGAATTTGTTAGTCACAACCAGTTAGTTGTAGTGATAAAAACCCATCCAGGAGGTGCACAATTAGTAGCAAGATTAATCGATATGCAACCTCATGTGGATATATTAGGCACCATTGGCGGTAATGATACCGTTATGGTTGCGCCCAAAGACATTACACGCATTAACCAATGCCTGTTGGTTGTAAAACAACGTTTAGGACTACAGTAGCCATTGATAACGATCATTATTAGTTGAATATAGGTTTATTGCCCCCATATCAATCCATGGTTAAAGGTAATTATTACGCCTTTTAATGATCATAAATAGGATAACTCATGACAAAAATTCTTCATACAGAGCAAGCGCCTGCAGCGATCGGTCCTTATGTACAAGGTGTTGATCTTGGTAACATGGTAATGACATCAGGTCAGATTCCAGTAAACCCACTAACAGGTGACGTTGCAGAAGATATTGCAGCTCAAACACGTCAATCATTAGATAACGTTAAAGCGGTTGTAGAAGCATCAGGCTTAAGTGTTGCTGATATCGTTAAGATGACGGTATTTGTGAAAGATCTGAATGATTTTGGTGCGGTAAATGAAGTCTATGGTGCATTCTTTGATGAACATAATGCGCCTTATCCTGCTCGTTCTTGTGTTGAGGTTGCGCGTCTACCTAAAGATGTGAAAATTGAAATTGAAGCGATTGCTGTACGCAAATAATGCTGAAATAGCGATCACGAGACTGAAATTAGTGATCGCTGTTTACCGCAATAACTAACGATATGTTTGCTCTGCAAGGTCTAACACTTGTGCAAACCATGCCGTAAACAACTGTGGTGCCTGCTGTAATTGCAATGCTAATTCCGCCGTAGACCACCAACGATATGCCATAACTTCAGCCGGATTAGGTGTAAACACCAACCCTTCGCCATTAGCAATTAGCACATGATCTAATTCATGTTCGATCAACTGATGATCTAAATTAGCGAAATAACAGAAATCACCAACATCCGTTAAGCTGGTTGTTAAAGTAATACCCATTTCTTCTTGTAAGCGACGTACACCAGCCTGACTCATTGTTTCCCCTTGGCGAGGATGAGAACAACAAGTATTAGTCCATAAACCACCACTGTGATATTTTTCTAATGCCCGTTGATGTAATAAATATTCACGTCCAGAAGCCGTATCACGGTAAAGTAATACTGAAAAAGCCAAATGCAGTGCACCATCACGGTGAGCTTGCATTTTTTCTTGTAAACCAAGTTCGTGGCCTTGCTCATCTACTAACACTACATATTCTTCAGTCATGATTATCTTCTACTTCTATCACTAAATAATGTTTATTGTTATTCACTAACAATAAAACAAAACAAGGACATGTTCAGAAAACATATCCTTGTTAATAACCGTTATAATATATCTTTTTATTATATTAATTAAACATTAAATAACTAAAATTAATGTTTATTGCGCTCTGCGGCTTCTTTATTCAATTGTTCTAGTTTAGCGGCCATTATGTCACGGCTTTGGGTTAATAATTTACGCACATCTTCTTTTTCTAACCCTACAGTGCTGATTGGCTTCATTAGTTCAACAATCACCACACCATTGTTCCAGCGGTTAAGTCTTACTTTATCGGTTGAACTACACACAATCGGTACAATCGGTACTTGAGCACCAATCGCAGCATGAAATGCACCGGTTTTAAACGGTAGTAAACCACGGCCACGTGAGCGAGTACCTTCAGGAAACATCCATACAGACACTTTGTTTTTTTTGATTTTTTCAACTACTTGACCAATAGTACCTACTGCTTTACTGCGATTTGCACGATCAATAAGAATATTACCAGTGATCCAGTATAACTGCCCAAATAATGGGATCCAGACTAAACTTTTTTTACCAACCGTCACGGTACGTTGCATAATTGCACCAGAAACAGTAAATAAATCATAAGTATTTTGATGGTTAGCAATATAAACAGCAGAGCCTACTTGCTCAGCACCGTCAGCGTAACGAATTTCAAGCTTAATCCCTAACACACGTGACATCTTGCTAAACAGACGTCCAAAAGTATACACATGTTTAGGATTACGTGGACTTAATAAACAATAACCACAGCCAAAGACAAAGGTTACGATGGCAAAAATTGCGATCGCAATCAGGCGTAAAATATAAATCATTCAAACATTCCTCAGCGAACAAGTGTGCGCTAGTATACCCACAGCAAGGAAAATTACACCTCTTATGTGGGTTAACAGTTACCCAACAGCAACACAACTCACGCAAATAAATCATTTAAAACCCCCAATAAATGAGGGTTCTGTTGTCTATATAACGAGTATTAATTCTCGATAACTTGCCCATCAGTGAGTGTTTGCGGTGAGTCAATATCAATCTCAGTCACACGCTGTAATCCACGTGGTAACATCGATCCTCGGCGACCTCGCTCACCACGGAAGTTTTCAAGATCCGTTGGTTTTAAGCTTAACTTACGTTTACCTGCATACAAAGTAACATGGCTATCCGCAGTTAGAACGACCAAATAAGATAAGAATTCTTCGCGAGCTTTTGAGCGTGCAGATGGAATATTGATGATCTTATTGCCCTTTCCCTTACCTAGTTGTGGTAAGTCTTTTATCGGGAATAACAACATTCGACCTTCATTGGTGATCGCCATAATTTGATCATTATTAAGATCTGTAATTGGTTGAGGCGGTAAAACCAATGCATTTTCAGGTACAGTTAATAAGGCTTTACCGCTCTTATTTTTAGATACCATATCACTGCTCTTACAGATAAAGCCATAACCAGCATCCGATGCCATAAGCCATAACTGATCATCTTCAGCCATCATAACTTGGCGCATATTCGTGCCAGGGGTTAGGTTTAAACGACCAGTGATCGGTTCACCTTGGCTACGTGCCGATGGCAAGCTATGTGATTCAAGTGCATAGCTGCGTCCATCAGAGCCTAAGAATATAGCTGGTTGATTGCTCTTACCGCGAGCATGGGCAAGGTAATTATCACCTGACTTATAATTTAATGTCACAGGATCAACGTCATGCCCTTTAGCATGACGGATCCAGCCTTTGTCTGACAGCACTACGGTAATCGCTTCACTTGGTAGTAAGTCACGTTCCGTCATTGCTTTAGCTTCTGCTCGCTCAACCAATGGTGAACGACGATCATCACCATACTTTTCAGCATCTGCGATAATTTCTTTTTTGATCAAAGTATTTAAACGGCGCTCAGAACCGAGCAGCTTTTCAAGTTGATCACGCTCTTTAGCTAACTCATCTAATTCACCACGGATCTTAATTTCTTCAAGCTTAGCTAACTGACGTAGTTTTATTTCTAAAATAGCATCGGCTTGAGTTGCACTTAAATCAAAGCGTGACATTAATTCAGCTTTTGGATCATCTTCACTACGAATGATCTCAATCACTTCATCAATATTAAGGTAAGCCGCCAATAAACCTTCTAAAATATGTAATCGAGCGATAACTTTATCAAGACGATATTGCAAACGACGACGTACGGTACCACGACGATACTCAAGCCATTCTTTGATAATTGTCACCAAGCCTTTTACTTGTGGACGACCATCTAGACCAAGCATGTTAATGTTAGCGCGAAAACTTTTTTCTAAATCTGTTGATGCAAATAAATGATTCATCAACTGATCGCAATCAATACGATTAGTGCGTGGCACAATCACAATTCGAGTCGGATTTTCATGATCAGATTCATCACGTAAATCTTCCACCATTGGCAGCTTTTTAGCCCGCATTTGCGCTGCAATTTGCTCCAATAATTTAGCACCCGATGCTTGATGAGGCAGTGCAGTAATAACAATATCACCATTCTCTTTATGCCAAATTGCGCGCATTTTTACGCTACCACGGCCAGTGGCATACATCTTCTTTAAATCTGATTTTGAAGTGATGATCTCAGCTTCGGTTGGGTAATCTGGACCTTGAACAAACTCCATCAATTGATCAAGATCAGCGCTTGGGTTCTCAATCATGTGCACAGCAGCATTGGCAACTTCACGCACATTGTGCGGTGGAATATCCGTTGCCATACCAACAGCGATACCGGTAATACCATTCAGTAAAATATGCGGCAGTCGTGCAGGTAACATTTTAGGCTCAAGCATAGTACCGTCAAAGTTTGGTACCCAATCTGCTGTGCCTTGATTTATCTCTGAGAGTAATACTTCGGAAAAACGTGATAAACGTGATTCTGTATAACGCATAGCTGCAAAAGATTTAGGATCATCTGGCGCACCCCAGTTACCTTGACCGTCGACTAAAGGATAACGGTAGGAGAAAGGTTGTGCCATCAGCACCATCGCTTCATAACACGCTGAGTCACCGTGTGGATGGAATTTACCTAATACGTCACCAACCGTACGTGCCGATTTTTTATATTTTGCTGTTGCGTTCAAACCTAATTCAGACATCGCATAAATAATACGACGTTGTACTGGTTTTAAGCCGTCACCAATAAAAGGCAAGGCACGATCCATGATCACATACATGGAGTAATTTAAATAAGCGTCTTCAGTAAACTTTCTAAGTGGAAGCTGTTCAACGCCATCCATAGAGACATCAGTCATCGTGAGATAATCCGTCTTAAATAATGCGATTCGGCAAACATAATGTTTGCCGATTTAAAAAATAATATACGTGGAGGGGAATTACACTTCCGCCATATCGCCTTTACTTTGTAGCCAATGGCGACGATCTTCTGCGCGTTTTTTGCCAAGCAGCATATCCATCATCTCATTGGTTTCACTATCATCATCAATAGTCAGTTGCACCAAACGACGAGTATTAGGATCCATCGTAGTTTCACGTAATTGCAATGGGTTCATTTCACCCAGTCCTTTAAAGCGCTGCACGTTCACCTTGCCTCGCTTACCACTTAGGCGCTCAAGAATGGCATTTTTTTCCGCTTCATCAAGCGCATAAAATACCTCTTTACCTAAATCAATACGGTAAAGTGGCGGCATTGCAATAAACACATGCCCAGCACGCACTAACGCTTCAAAGTGCTTCATAAATAAAGCACACAATAAGGTCGCAATGTGTAAACCGTCGGAGTCCGCATCGGCAAGAACACAGATTTTACCGTAACGTAGGCCGCTTAAATCACCGCTGTCTGGATCAATACCCAATGCAATAGAAATATTGTGAACTTCTTCTGATGCCAACACCTGATCAGAGGAAACTTCCCAAGTATTTAATATCTTACCGCGTAATGGCATGATCGCTTGGTACATTCGATCACGGGCTTGTTTAGCAGAACCACCCGCTGAGTCACCTTCGACCAAAAACAATTCAGTGCGGTTTAAGTCTTGTTGTGAACAATCCGCTAATTTACCCGGCAAAGCAGGGCCTGAAGCAATTTTCTTACGCACCACTTTCTTACTAGCACGCATACGACGATGGGCATTAGCAATACAAACTTCAGCCAATAACTCTGCTAGTTGTGGACGTTCATTAAGCCATAAGCTAAAGGCATCTTTTACTACGCCAGCAACAAATGCTGCACATTGACGTGACGATAAACGCTCTTTCGTTTGACCGGCAAATTGTGGATCCTGCATTTTTACCGATAACACGTAAGCACAGCGATCCCAAATATCATCAGCTGTTAGTTTTACGCCTCGTGGTAATAAATTACGGAATTCACAGAACTCACGCATCGCATCAAGTAAACCTTGGCGCAAACCGTTAACGTGAGTACCACCTTGTGCAGTTGGAATCAGGTTAACGTAACTTTCAGTGATCAGTTCACCGCCTTCTGGCAACCATAATAACGCCCAATCAGCCGCTTCAGTAGCGCCACTAAAGACACCAGTAAATGGCTCCTCTGGTAATAACGTATAACCTTTAACACCTTCGGCTAAATAGTCTTTCAAACCATCTTCGTAGCACCAACGTATTGTTTCATTATTGATTTTGTTGGTAAAAATAATTTCTAAGCCAGGACACAATACAGCTTTGGCTTTTAAATTACTTTTCAGGCGCGTAACAGAAAACTTAGCACTATCAAAGTATTTAGGGTTCGGCCAAAAATGTACTCTGGTACCTTTTGCACGACGACCACAAGTGCCAATAACTTCTAATTCTGAGACTTTATCGCCATTTTCAAAGGCAATTTGATAGACTTGACCATCACGTTTAACCGTGACCTCAACCCGATTAGAAAGGGCGTTTACAACTGAAATACCTACCCCGTGTAAACCACCTGAAAATTGATAGTTTTTACCCGAGAATTTACCTCCGGCATGTAATTTACATAGAATAAGCTCAACCCCAGAAACACCTTCTTCTGGATGAATATCGACCGGCATACCACGGCCATCATCAATCACTTCTAATGATTGGTCGGCATGAAGAATGACTTCGACTTTACGAGCATGTCCAGCCAAGGCTTCATCGACACTGTTATCGATAACTTCTTGACCTAGGTGGTTAGGTCTTACCGTATCGGTATACATACCCGGACGGCGGCGTACTGGCTCAAGGCCATTTAGAACCTCAATGGCTCCGGCGTTATAGCTTTGATCTGTCATATCACGGAAATTTACGAGAAAATTTTGCAAACAATAGTCAGTAACCCTCGCAGTGTTGTCAAGCGAGAGTCAGCGGAAAACTCACATTCAGTGAGTCGGGTCTCTTTTCAGTATGACTAAAAAGAGACATAAACTAGGTATCGATTTTATGCTAATGCACATAACTTGATTTATAGGGTAGCCTATCTCGTTACTCAATGAACAGATAAGTCCGGTTATAACCCTAAGAATTGAAGAATGGTGGCGGGAAAACGTTCAAATCGGCAAAAACTATGATCACCATCAGCTTCAATTGTTAGCCTACAGTGTGCATACTTTGATGCTGCTTGACGATAATCAAGCACCTCATCGCCTTGTTGCAATAGTACCCATAGTTGTTGAGGATAACGAATATTTATCACTTCAAGCGCTTTTAGCTCATCAATGTGTTGCGATGCCAACACATACTTTTCACCGCTATACGGATTTTGTTGTGGTCCTAAGTAATTCACAAGCAATTGATAAGGCTTAACCGCAGGATTAACTAATACTGCTGGTAGCTGATAACGCTCACTGAGCCATGCGCTTAAATATCCCCCTAACGAACTACCAACGATGCCAATCGTATAGCGATCATTATATTGCTCAACCAATTGGGCTAAATATTGGCTAGCTTGCGCCGGATAGCTAGGTAATTGCGGAGCTATCAGCTTAATATCAGGTCGATGTTCACGACAATAAGCCATCATTTGCTGCGCTTTCAATGATGATGGTGAACTATTGAAACCGTGTAAATAAATCAATAGCGATGGCATCAGTAACCTTCAGCATCAAGTTTCGGTTTAAATTGATCGCCATCAACACGATGCACACTGGTTATAATTTTTCCATCACGGGTTAGTTCTAAATAACGCCAACCAGGATTATTATCATCTAACGCAAAGTCATCAGAATCAGGCATAAACTGAATACAAGTTGATGGTGTTGCCAGCACACGCACACCATGATAGATGCGATCTAAATTTTGATGAATATGACCACATAGCACAGCTTTAACTTGTGGGTACTTATCGATCACATTCCATAATTGATGATTATTATGAAGTTGATGCTGATCTAACCACGCACTCCCCGCCTCTAGCGGATGATGGTGCAATAAGATTAATGCATACCGATCAGGGTAACGTGCTAAAGCGGTCTCTAATAATGCTAGCTGAGTGGCGCTAACTTCACCGTGTGGAACGCCCTGAACTTGGCTATCTAGTAAAATCATTTGCCAATGCTCGCCGACTAATACCTGTTGGTGTGGCTTAATTTGCTCACTCGGTAAAATAGATTGCATTGTTGGCTGAAAATCATGATTGCCAGGTAACCAAAAACACGGTTGTGACCAGCGTGAAATACCATCAGCAAAGCGCTGATAGGAATAAGGGGTATGATCTTGAGATATATCACCGGTGGCAACAATGGCATCAAAATGACGCGCAGCCATGTCTACCCCATTAAGCACGGCATGAAAACTGTCTTTGGTTGCCACACCAAGCAAAGAGCCGGAGCCATTGGCAAACAAGTGAGTGTCGGTGATCTGCAAAAGAACCACACTATCGGGGTTACTCTGTGGCAGCGAATAGGTTTGCAAAACGTCAAAAACCTTGTCTATTCTGAGCAATTAAGTTCAATTAACAAACGGATTGTTTACTAAGCCCGTGGCGTAAACAATGCTTCAACCAGTCACCTAAGAAAAGGTTGACTTGATGTTTCTCATTTTTTTGATGCATACGCAAGTTAGGATAATCATATATTGGTTTGAGACGTGAAATCTGCTGTGCAGCACACACTTCTGCGACCTTAGCATCATGATATAACCGTACTGTTAATAATGGCGCTAAATAGTCAACGATCTTATCCATATCAACCAAAGCTAATGTTATCACAGTGGTATAACGGGTTGATTCAATAATTGTTAACTGGTATGCATCATCACACACGAGATATACTTGCGTATCTCCAACCTCATCACTGCGAGGCAATAACGGTAGGAGTTTAGCATAATTAGTTTCATACAAGCGCATTAGGCTTGTCAAATCAACAGTATACCTTTTATTCAAATCATTCCCCTATAGATTATACAATAATTTATTTTATGGCTGTTGCAAACGTTGATAATGTAGCTGCAACCATTGTAATGCGATAATTGTGGCTGCATTTTCAATTTTACCAGATTCTAGCCATTGATAAGCCTGATTTCGTGATACAACATGAACACGAATATCTTCAGATTCACTGGCGACACCATGGATCCCTTGTGCTAAGCGACTATCAACATCACTAACAAAAATATCAAGCACTTCTGAGCAACCACCTGAACTGGATAAATAACGGGATATTTTTTCAGTTTTTCCTAATACTAATCCTGATTCTTCTGTCGCCTCTCGACGCACAACTTGCTCTGGTGACTCCTCCTCATGATCGAGCATACCTGCAATAATTTCTAACTGCCACGGCTGGCAATCTGCGGCCATGGCACCGACTCTAAACTGTTCAATTAATACTACTTTATCCCGCTTTGAATCATAAGGTAATACTGCTGCGGCATGACCACGTTCAAACAATTCACGTTCAAACTCACCACTCCAACCACCAGCAAAAAGCTTATGCCGTAAACGATATTTCACCATTTTAAAAAAACCGTCATATACTGTTTGAGTTGATAAGACTTCAATATCTTGACGATTAAATTGTGGTTGTGAAGATGAACACACTGTTGCTTTCTTCATATACTGATATCCTTTTTAGCCTAATATGACTATTAAAAAATAATCCATTTCAATCAGATTGTATTAAAATCACGTTATAGTCTTCAAATTTATACTAACAGTGTAATATTCCACTTTTAGCGTTTAAACAATCAAATATCATGGATCTTTTTGACACGCTGTTTATTAAATCGATTACAATGAGCCTATAGTTGAATGCTAAAATACAATCATTAAGTAAAACTACGTAATGATCAGTTTCAAGCAAGCCTGCTTAAGGTAAAATAGCGCTTGTACTCTATATTCATTCCCATTTTTGTCAGCAAGACCAGGAAAGGCATCCATGAAAAAATTGCTTCCAATCATTATTAGCCTTGCAATTGGCTCTATCAGTCAATCAGCATCGGCTGACGATCTCGCTCAGATTTATCAGCAAGCCAAGCAAAATGATCCAACACTTCTAAAAGCCGCGGCCGATAAAGATGCAGCTTTTGAAGCAATCAATTCTTCACGTAGTACCCTGTTGCCACAAATTAATCTTTCTGCTGGCTATAATACTTACTACCTTGATTCAAAAGCTGCTAAAGATAATGGTTTTACCGGTGGCGTTACATTAAGCCAATCATTGTACAACCGTGCCAGTTGGGTTGGTCTTGATATCTCAGAAAAACAAGCTCGCCAGAGTGATGCTGCCTATGCCGTTGCACAACAAGGTCTGATTCTACGCGTTTCATCAGCGTATTTTAATGTGTTAAAAGCCCAAGATGACTTAAAATTTGGTGAAGCAGAAAAAGCCGCGGTTGGCCGTCAATTAGAACAAATGAAACAGCGCTTTGAAGTGGGTCTATCAGCAATTACAGATGTATACGATGCTCAAGCACAATACGATACCGTACTTGCATCTATCATTGTAAAGAAAAACACCCTCGCTAATAGCTATGAAGAATTACGTGAAATTACAGGTCATGCATATTCATCACTCGATCCGTTAAATACCGCCAGCTTCTCTGCAAGTAAGCCACAACAAGTAGCTGACAAGCTTGTTAAAGATGCTGAAACTGAAAACTTAACCTTATTAGCATCACGTATTGGTCAAGACATCGCACGTGATAACATTTCACTTGCAGACTCAGGTCACTTACCAACGCTATCGTTTGAGTCGGGCTATCAATATGATGACACCAGTGCAAACCCTCAAGCAAGACCTGATCAAGGTAATCTAACTGCTGGTATTAAACTTGACTTACCGGTTTACAGCGGTGGTAATACGTCTTCACAAGTAAAACAAGCTCAATATAAATATGTATCAGCAAGTGAAGATCTTGAAGCGCAATACCGCACAGTAGTTAAAGATGTCCGTAACTACTACAACAACATTAATGCCACAATTGGTTCGATTAATGCTTATAAGCAATCAGTCGTTTCAGCCAAGTCTGCATTGGAAGCTACCGAAGCTGGTTTTGATGTTGGTACTCGTACTATTGTTGACGTCCTAGATTCAACCCGTAGTCTCTATTCAGCTAACAGCGAATTAGCTAATGCGCGTTACGACTACATTCTAGCGCGCCTACAGTTGAAACAAGCTGTCGGCACGCTAAGTGAGCAAGATCTATTAGATATTAATGCTGGCTTAATTCAAACGAAGTAAGCCAAATTATATCGATATAAAAAAAGCGCCTAACGGCGCTTTTTTATTGTAAATAATCCTGAGATTAACCACGTCCGCCACGAATAGCTTCAATAATTTTCGAGGTTGAACACCCATCTTCAAAATTAAGTACTAATACTTGACCACCAGCAGCAATCACCTCTGTGCCTCCCGCAATTTGCTCAGGAGTGTAATCACCACCTTTCACCAAAATGCTCGGTAACACTTCACTAATCAAGCGTTGCGGTGTCTCTTCAGTAAACGGAACTACCCAGTCGACAGCACCTAAACCTGCTAATACCGCCATACGGCGATCTTCTGGATTAACCGGTCGGCCAGGGCCTTTTAAACCTTTAACTGAATCATCTGAGTTAACAGCAACAATAAGTCGATCACCTAACTTTGCCGCTTGCGTTAAATAAGCAACATGGCCAGCGTGAAGAATATCAAAACAACCATTGGTCATAACGACAGTTTCCCCTCGCGCACGCGCAGCTTTTACAGCTTCAACCAGCATAGGTTCAGAGATTACGCCAAAGCCACTATCTTGACTACCGTGAATCGCTTCGGTCAACTCAATGGTTGATAAAGTTGAGGTACCAAGCTTCGCCACCACCACTCCCGCTGCGGCATTCGCTAACTTACAAGAATCAGACAACGATTTACCAGCTGATAGCGACGCTGCTAATACAGAAATAACCGTATCGCCAGCCCCCGTTACATCATAAACTTCTTGCGCCAACGTTGGCATATGTAGCGGTTCACAGTCTTTTTCAAGCAGAGTCATACCATGTTCTGAACGTGTTACTAACAGCGCATCAAAGTCATATCGTTCAATAAGCGCCATGCCTTTTTCAACCAACTCTTGCTCTGAATTTACACTACCAACTACAGCTTTAAATTCAGATAAATTAGGCGTTAGTAACGTTGCACCTCGGTAACGTTCAAAGTCAGTCCCTTTAGGATCAATCAAAACTGGTAAGTTAGCAGCACGCGCCAATTGAATCATCGACTGCACATGCTCCAAAGCTCCTTTAGCGTAATCCGATAAGATCACAGCTTTCGCATTAGCCAATGCAGGCTGCATACGTTCAAGTATTAACGCTGGGTCAACATTTTGAAAACCTTCTTCAAAATCTAATCGAATCAACTGCTGACCACGGCTCATCACTCGTAATTTAGTGATCGTTGGATACTCAGCTAGCGCAACAAAATCACTACTCACATTCAGTGATGATAGTTTTTCGGTTAACGCACGTGCGGGCTCATCGACTCCAGTTAAGCCGATTAACTTAGCATGGCCACCTAACGCTGCAATATTCATTGCCACGTTTGCCGCGCCGCCCGGGCGCTCTTCAATCTGATCAACCTTAACCACGGGCACTGGCGCTTCAGGTGAAATTCGCTCAGTCGGTCCAGTCCAGTAGCGATCTAACATTACATCGCCAACAATCAATACCTCTGCATGGTTATAATCAGGCAGCGTCAGTTTCATTTCTTTCTCCGAGAATATGGCAACCTTTAAATACTAACATAAACTAAAATCAAGAGGCATCACGATAGTCACTAAACCTTATGTGGCGCTAACCATTGCTGCCACACTTGCGTCACAGTATGGCGTTCATCTGTAAATTGCTGTTGTTCAACATAAGCCGGTAATCCTAATAAGCTCAACCGATGAATGGCATTACGCATATCACAATAGGCTTGCTGTAATTGTGTTGCAGTAGTGCTATCAATAACGTCGGTTACAGCCAGTGAATCAAAGATTCGAATGTTATCAGACCAACGCGTTAAAGCTGGTTGTTGATGAGCATAAGCTAACACTAAATATTGTGCTAAAAACTCAATATCCGTAATGCCACCTTGGTCTTGTTTCAATCCAAACATACTCGCTTTTTTCTTGCCTAAATGGACGCGCATTTTATCGCGCATGGTAATGACATCATTCGCGAGCTGCACCGAATCACGCTTAAGCGTTAATACTTGCTGACGAACATCGCTAAAAGCCGCTTGTAACTGTGCATCCCCATACACCATTCGTGCACGAACTAAGGCTTGATGTTCCCATGTCCATGCTTGTTGTTGTTGATATTCACCAAAAGCACTGACTGTTGTAACTAATAATCCTGATGCGCCAGATGGCCGTAATCGCATATCAACATCATATAAAACACCAGAAGCGGTACGGGTAGAAAACAGATGAATGATCCGCTGTGCTAAACGTAAATAAAACTGTCGTCCATCGATCTCTTTATTACCAGTGGTATAAACATTATCAGGACAATCATGGACAAACACTAAATCAAGATCAGAACCATACCCCAATTCCCAACCGCCCACTTTGCCGTAACCAATCACCGCAAAACCTTTACTTTGTCGCTCAAGTAAATGGCTTGGCTCACCGTATTTAGCTGCCGTTTGTAACCATGCCTGATTGACAACCGCGGCAATTATCGCTTCAGCAAGATAAGTTAAGTGATCACTTACTTTCATTAATGGCAACACACCAGCGATATCAGCAGCTGCTATACGCAATAATTGAGTCTGTTTAAACTGCCGAATAGCTTCCATCTGTTGCTCCATATCCTCTTCTGGAATGCGAGCAAGGTATTCACGCAATTCATCTTGGTAACTGGTGAGCTCTGTCGGTTGATACAAATGTTGAGGATCTAACAGCTCATCTAATAATAATGGATATAACGCTAATTGATCAGCGACCATTGGACTCGCCGCACATAATCGAATCAATTGTTTAAGTGCGACAGGATGCTCAGTTAATAACTCCAGATAAGTGGTACGAGTAGCAATTCGAATAATGAGTTTGGTCAAGCGGGGCAGTAGCTTAACTGCGTCGTCACGTAATACCACTTGCGCTAAAATTTCAGGCATTAGTGTTGCTAACGCTTCACGCCCTCGTGGGCCTAAAGTACGCTTAAACAATTCATGCTTAAACGAGATTAAATTTTGCGCTTGCTGCTGTTGTTCTGGAGCTTCAATTTCTGCCAAAATAGTTAATAACACATCTTCATTAGTCACCATTGCCCACATTTCATGATATTGCGTCGCAACCTCTTGCTGGCTATCTTGATCGTCATGACCAATAATATCGTCAAAAATAGCGTGAATGGCGGTCATGTGCTGAGTTGTAATGGCCATTAATGATGCCCAATCAGGCTGGGCCATTGCACATGCTAATCGTGCTTGATCGAGCGGCTTATCTGGCAGCGTTTGAGTCTGTTTATCGTCAATGGCCTGTAATAAATTTTCTAACCGCCGTAAATGACAATAGCCGCTGGTTAACGCATCAACATCAGTATCAGGTAACAACGCTAACGCTTTAATTGCTGCTAACGTCGGTAATAACCCTCGCCCACGTAGACTTGGTTCGCGACCGCCACGAATTAATTGAAAAGACTGGGCAATAAATTCGACTTCTCGAATACCACCAGCGCCCAATTTAATATTATTGGTCAGTCCACGTCGGCGGACTTCACTGCCAATCATCGCCTTCATACGCCGCAACGACTGAATAGCACTAAAATCAATATAACGTCGAAACACAAACGGACGTAACATTTGGCGTAAGCCTTGATATTGGCTAAAGCTTTCTTTACCCATTACTCGTGCTTTGATCATCGCATAGCGTTCCCAATCACGGCCTTGTTCTTGGTAATAGTCTTCTAATGCCGCATAGCTCATCACTAATGGACCGCTATCACCAAAAGGACGCAAGCGCATATCAACTCGGTAGCAAAAACCGTCATAAGTGATTTGATCAAGCGCCTTAATCAACCGCTGCCCTAGACGTGTAAAAAACTGGGCATTAGCGAGGCTACGGCGACCACCGACGGTTTCACCATTTTCTGGATAGGTAAAAATAAGATCAATATCTGATGAGAAGTTAAGCTCACCACCACCTAACTTACCCATGCCTAAAATTAACATTGGCTGGGGTTCACCTTGATCATTAACTGGCGTCCCCCACTCAGTGCAACATTGCTGATAAAGCCAATGATAAGCTTCCATTATTAATGCTTCGGCCAACTGTGATAGGCTCGCTAAACTTTGCTCTAGTTCCACTCGATGGCTAAAATCTTGCCACGCAATCAAGGTCATATAACGACGTCTAAAATGACGTAAACTGCGCATCAAACTGGCTTCATCGGTGACTTGATCAAGTTGTTGGGCTAATAACTCACGGTAATCAATCGTTCCACAATCCAGATAGTGCTCAAACAACCATTCAAGTAATTGAGGATCTTGTTGTAAAGAAGCACTAATAAAATCACTCAAACCCAACATCGCGTATAATTCATGTTGGGCTTCATCTTGCCACAATGCCAATTGTTGTGGCTGTTGCTGGGTAAGTTTCTCCCACGCTAAATCTGCTGCAGCGACTAAATCGCTACAATGATGAATAGTTGGATATGATTTTTCGATCGCCATGTGCTGTCCTTGAACAAGTAACTCGATAAAGAGTTCTAATTTAGCATACAAAAACGCCCATCAACTGACGGGCGTTATAAATTTATTCTAGAGGGCTAAGTGAGGGGATTTATACCTTAAAAGTCGCTATTTTAGTTTCGAGATCGTTGGCTTGTTGATGCATATCAACAGCAGTAAAGGCAAGCTCTGTCACCACTCCCACCGAGCCATTAGCAAGCTCTCGTACATTGGTTAAATTGATATTCATCTCATCTGCGACAGTACTTTGCTGTTCAGCAGCCGCGGCAATTTGAAAATTCATATCGTTAATCTGTTGAATTTGCTCAACGATTTTATTTAATTCACCACCAGCATTGGTAACCAGTTCAACCCCTTCAGCAGCTTCAACAACACTGCGTTCCATTAAGGCCACTGCCTGCTGAGCACTTTGTTGTAATTGGGCGATCATATCTTGAATTTCAACGGTTGCAGTTTGGGTTCGTTGGGCTAAGTTGCGCACCTCATCAGCGACAACCGCAAATCCACGCCCTGCATCTCCAGCTCGAGCCGCTTCAATAGCTGCATTAAGTGCTAATAAATTAGTTTGTTCCGAAATACTTTGAATGGTGACAATAACAGAGCTTATTTTATCGACACGAGTTTCAACCTGATTAACTGCCGCTGCCGATTGGGTAATATCATCAGATAATTGATTAATCGTCACCATAGTTCGACCAACAAACTGCTGCCCTGTTGCCGCTTGCTCTGAAGTATCAAGCGTCGCATTTGATGCATCTCGTGCATGGCCTGCAACCGTTTGTACTGTTGATGTCATTTCTGCCATTGCCGATGCTAATTGATCAATTTCAGCAAACTCTTCTTGCGCAGACTCTTTGGTTTGATCCATGGTTAGTGACATCATTTCAGCCGCTTGTGATAGCGAAGTTGCAGCTTGACGCTGAGCCACAAATACCGCCGTTAACTGGCAACGGGCTTGTTCTAATTCACGACTTAATTCACCAAACTCATCGCGACACTCCATCTGTAATGATTGGGATAAGTCGTTGTGAGCTAATGCTTGAATACTTTGTTTTAAACAACCAATCTGGCGTAACATAACCTGTGAAGCCAGCAATAAAACCACCATAAAAATCACTATCATCAATCCCGTTTGCCATACAATTTGCACAAGATATTGTTGATAATGATGTAACGCTACGGTGTTTGATTGATAACTAATCACGGCTAAATTAGCACTCGCTAATTTAACAATATAACCATAGCCTTGGTTATCTGGTAGCGAAAAGGCCTGCTGACTGGAGTGACTATTAAGAAGACTAATCAATGTTTGACCATTTGATAATGGCTGATTTAAATTAACCACCTGATTAAATTCAGATTTTTCTATGTTATTTTTATAATTAATGAAATACACACTACTACTTGAGTCTGATGCAGTTAAAAGCTGCTCAAGTGACGTTGAGTCTAACGGTTGGTTAGCTATCGATGCCGCTAACGTTTGTGCGTTAGACTGCGCTAATTGCTGAACTTTGGCTTGTTGGTTGACGACAACAGATTGATAAAATAACTCGGCATCCCACAACTGCTTACCGATTAACAATAATGTACTAACGACCATTAACATGATCAGTTTTGGGGTTAATTTAAGATTTGTTAGCCATTTTTCCCATGGTTTAAACATTAGCGTTGCCATTTGTATCTCCCTATTGCAAACGTTTAACCCCCTCGCACTGAGCGTGATCGTGTTATTTGCAAGCCAGTAGTATCATCACCAGATCATGATGGTCTGCATACCTTATCGACATCAACGAGTAAATATTTAGCACCAAGCACAACTGAGCGCTCAAAACATGATCTTTACCACAAATGGCTGTTGTTATGATGAAATTATTGTCACGCTAGAAACAACAACGCCTCACATTAAGCGAGGCGTTATTATTATAAGAGACTGGGTTATCGAGATGACATTATGGCCAATAAGGCGTTAACTCAATGCTGATCTGACGGGTCTGACTCATTGCATGCAGCAGTGATTCTTCTTGTCGTTGCAGCCATTTTTCCACTTGAGCTAAATCATCACCTTCAAATAACGGCAATAACTGTCGAATTGGCTCTAACTCGCGTAAGTCTTCTAAGCCTTGTAATAAATCTAGCCATGGCATTCTAAAAGAGGCTCGACGCTCTTCATCATACAACCCAGCAAAAGCAATACCACTCATCAAATTACGCACTAAGCGTGGTTTTTGATCAAGATAATCAATACGGCTAAGTTGACGCTCTGCAGGAAAGACATCTAGTAACTCAGACCATGAGCGGGTTAGCATATTATCCGCAAATGCTTTTACTGGCGCCGCTAATTTAGTGCGAGATTTATCATCAAGAAAAGGTTGCCAACCTCGGCTTAAAATCCAACGACTTAAATCAAGTAATAAACCACAATAGCGTGCTGAACGCATCAACTGGATCATCATTTCGCTATCAGGCAATTGAACATAGCGAAGCTCTAATTGTTGTTGTAGCTCTTTACGTACATTTAGTTTACGCAGTACATAGGCTTTATCATCAACTAGCTCTTGAATACTATTGGCTTCTTCTAACCAATCAAGTTCACCTTCTAACCATTGCAGTTCTTGACGTAACAAGGCACTAGCACGACGAGGAATAATGCCGCCAAAAGTGGCAAAAGTTTGTCGTAATAAACTTAATGCTTGTGAGATTTGAACTAATGCCTGTGGATCTTGGCGCTCCACATAAATTTGTTCATGGTATAGCCAATGTTCAAGCGCATGCTCAAGGGTATGAATAAATGTTTCTTCAACGGAATCTTGCGGCGTTGTCTCAACAAAGACTAATGGCTTAATAGGATCACCTTGATAACCAGCAGCAAGTCGGTAGCCACGAGCAGCCTTGCTAAGATTACCTAGTCGCATTCCACCATCAGCACATAATTCTCGTGCTAACGTAAATAATGCATCTGTTTGACCCGATTTTAGCTCTAGTTCAACTTCACAAATAGGTGCGCGCTTATCATCAACACTCACTTCACCATGATCAAAGGCTAATTCAATTTGACTCCCATCAGCCATAGCAACCAACCATTGCTGACGAGTAAAATCGGTACTAAATAATGGCTTAATGTTTTGTTGTACTGCAGCAACATCAAAACCATGGGGCCAAGCATCCATTGGGTGGAGTGCTAAACTTGGTTCAGTGCTGTTTACTTCAACATTGTATTCTGGACGTTGATGTAATCCAGCCACAACGCGACCTGCCGTTTTCAATGTTTGAACAAACACATCATCAAAACGACGAATGCGCAAACCAATATCATATTGGCGCAATAATTGGTCGGGAGTGTCAAAGTAAACATTACCTAACTCACGATGGCTCTGTTGCAGAATTTTAGCTGCGGAAATTTTATCCAATAGCTGAGTCGAAAATTCTGGTAAGACAAAAAACTTCAGTTCTATCTCGGTTTCCATAGTTATACCTATAAACGGTGGCAAACCAAGGATATTTGCTTCTTCACCGAAGGGCAAGTGAGAAATATCAATAAAACCTTGATCAAAACTGGTTCCACTATACTCTTTAATACGTTAACATGCGCGATTCAATGACCATCGCTCAAGATTTAGCCTTATTCGGGCGCTCTTTAGGTTGATCGGCTATGCCAGTAAATACAATTATGGGGCTCTTTGCAAAATCCCCAATCAAACCATTACAACGTCATGTTATTCGCGTAACTGAATGTTGTGACCTGCTTATCCCTTTCTTTGAGGCATGTAATGCTGGAGATTGGGAAAAGGCGGCTATTTTACGCGAACAAATCTCGCAACTTGAAAAAGATGCGGATGTGCTTAAGCGTGAGATCCGTCTGAAGCTTCCTCGTGGTCTTTTCATGCCAGTAGATCGTACTGATATGTTAGGACTGTTAACCCAGCAGGATAAACTCGCTAACCTCTCCAAAGATATCGCTGGTCGAGTCTTAGGACGTAAGCTACAAGTTCCTGCTATCATGTACCCAGACTTCGTGGCATACATTCAACGTTGTTTAGACGCAGCTGATCAAGCTCGCCGTGTAATCAATGAACTGGATGAATTACTCGAAACTGGTTTCAAAGGCAGAGAAGTGACGCTTGTTGCTGAAATGATTAATCAGCTAGATGTTATCGAAGATGATACCGATGCTATGCAGGTTGTCTTACGTCAACAATTAATGTCCATCGAAGACCAACACAGCCCGGTGGATGTCATGTTCCTGTACAAAATTCTCGAGTGGGTAGGCGCCATTGCTGATCAAGCACAGCGTGTCGGCTCACGTTTAGAAATTATGCTTTCGCGTTCTTAATAACGAGAATTAAACAAAACAAGGTTTTACAATGGAAATCCTGGCTAACTACGGCACTCTATTAATCGGAGTGGCAGCTTTTTTTGGTCTTTTGATGGCGATTGGTATTGGTGCAAATGATGTTGCCAATGCCATGGGTACTTCAGTTGGTTCAAAAGCACTTACAGTAAAACAAGCAATCATCATTGCGATGATTTTTGAATTCGCAGGTGCTTATCTTGCAGGTGGTGAAGTTACCGATACTATCCGACAGGGTGTTATCGAAACTTCTCTATATGCAACCCACCCTGAAACCCTCGTTTTTGGCATGATGTCAGCGCTTCTTGCTGCTGGTACATGGCTACTTGTCGCTTCTTTTATGGGCTGGCCCGTTTCAACTACACACTCTATTATCGGTGCTATCATCGGTTTTGCCTGTGTGTCAGTTGGTACCAATGCAGTGGATTGGCATTCAATTCAAGGTATTGTGGGTAGCTGGTTAATTACACCGCTTATTGCCGGTATATTTGCGTATCTGATTTTCATCAGTGCTCAAAGATTAATCTTTGATACTGATAACCCAATGAAAAATGCAAAACGTTTTGTTCCTGTCTACATGTTTATCACAGCGATGGTCATTGCATTGGTAACAATTAAGAAAGGCTTAAAACACATTGGTTTGCATTTATCTACCGGTGAAGCTTGGATCGTATCCCTTGGTGTCTCTTTAGTTATCATGATTGTAGGTTACTTCTACATTCAGCGTAAATATGCTGATGATAGCCTTGTTGATAGCAATGGTTATGCTGGTGTGGAAAGTGTATTTAGCGTATTGATGGTTGTTACAGCGTGTGCGATGGCATTTGCTCATGGTTCAAACGACGTAGCAAATGCGATTGGTCCACTATCAGCGGTTGTGTCAACCATTGAAAGCTCAGGCCAAATTGCAGCGCAAAGCCAAATCGCATGGTGGATTCTTCCACTAGGTGGTATTGGTATCGTCATCGGTCTAGCTACTCTTGGTCATAAAGTAATGGCTACCGTAGGTACAGGCATCACAGAGTTAACACCGAGCCGTGGCTTTGCTGCTCAGTTAGCAACAGCATCGACTGTTGTACTGGCATCAGGCACAGGTTTACCTATCTCAACCACACAAACACTTGTTGGTGCGGTATTGGGTGTAGGTTTCGCTCGCGGTATTGCTGCTCTTAACCTAGGTGTTGTTCGCAACATCGTTGCATCGTGGATTGTGACGTTACCAGCAGGTGCATTACTTGCTGTCATTTTCTTCTACATTATGCAAGCATTATTTGGCTAAATAGTGGCAGAGTTCAAAGAGAGAGGTCTCGCCCTCTCTCTTTTCTTGCCCCCTTCCTATAAAGCTCTTACTATCCTCGAACTCTAACTATTTCAGGTTCATCAAGGATTCGATAGTGAAGCACCTCATAAGTTTGTTTTTGTTCTGTTTTACGCTGATTAGCCCGATCGCTAATGCTGAACAAGCACAGTATATTTCTGATAATTTATTTACTTACCTATTAAAAGGTCCTGGTACCCAATACCGTATTATCGGCAGTGTTAATGCAGGCACCCCCGTAAC
This sequence comes from Photobacterium malacitanum, assembly GCF_900185615.1. Classification (GTDB taxonomy): domain Bacteria; phylum Pseudomonadota; class Gammaproteobacteria; order Enterobacterales; family Vibrionaceae; genus Photobacterium; species Photobacterium malacitanum. The sequence goes on along the minus strand of NZ_FYAK01000008.1, from coordinate 68,145 downwards.
AGTACTAGAAACCAATAAAAATTACAGTCGTATTACTGATGATCGTGGCCGTAGTGGCTGGGTTGAATCTAAGTTTATTTCTACTGATGTTGCGCTAAAAGAGCGTTTACCCGCTTTAGAAACAGAACTAGCAACAGTAAAAGCGCAACTTGCTGACGCACTGACTAGCAATAATGCCCAAAATAGTGAACTCAATAAAACGTTAGTTCAGCGCACCAACCAAATTAGCCAATTTGAAACCCGTAATCATCAATTACAAACTGAACTGACCACAGCTCAAGATGAAGTTCGCACTTTACGCGCAAGAATTGATACTCAAAAAGATGATCTGCTAATGAGGTGGTTTACTTATGGTGGTCTAGTCGCTGGCGCAGGGTTGTTATTAGGATTGATATTACCGCATATTACACCACGTCGTCGCAAACGCACCAATGGTTGGGCATAATCCTCGATATTGATAATCCCCACATAAAAACAAAAGGCAGCTCATCATTAGCTGCCTTTTTTAATGGTGTTAATCCATGACCACCATTACCATTCAGATAACGCTGGCATACTAAATTGATAACCATCAAATGCCAAAATCACATCCCTTGATTCAATTTTGACTAACTTAACCCCTTTTGCAACCATATCACCTTGATGACGCTCATGACCATTAACTTTTACCCATCGTTTGGCAGGAGTAGAAGAGTAAATATGTTGATTAAAATTCATTTTAGGTAACTGTCGCTGTACTGCTGCAGGTAACAACCCAATTGGCGTGACTTGGTTATTAGCAACAGCAGGGATTGCGGACGCCACTTCGCCTACTGAAGCATTACGTTCAGCAGAACTTCGATCAACATCACTATCTTGATATTGTTCACCATCGGTAGCCACTATCGCCGATTTAAGCTTGGCTGCTAAATCTGGGGATAAATCAGATAAGTCGAGATTATCTAGCTTATAAGGGTCATGAGACGCCGGTACTGCTTTTGAGGCTCGTTTAACTGGCTTAGTGACGACATCATCATAAGTAGGACCAAGATCGCCGTATTGGCTGTCGCTATCATCTAACGTGTTAGCATCAGTATGCGATACATAAGCGGGTGCTGCCGAATACAAACTATCATTGATAGGTAAAGGTTCGGTAACCATCTCAGGATACGGCATAAAAATCACATCACCCGCTGTTGTCGCCGGTGCTGATTGTGGTTTTTGTGGCGGCTGTAATACCGTATTAATCGACGCTGATGGCGCTTTTTCTGCTACTGGTTGATTATTTAACACCACTTGAGGTGCTACTGAGGCTTGTTGATACAACTTATAAGCCACAATTGACGCTGCGGGCAACAATGCAATCAAGATCGGGAGTACCCATTTAGAGCGAGACTGTTGGGCTTTTACCGTTCGCATTGGATGGACGATTTTCATGGCCTCAGCATCACTGTTTCCGTTACTAGATTGCTGAGTATTCTTCGTATCAGATTGCTTTAATGCCGTTAATAACTGAGACATTATGCTTGCTCCGGTTGTAACGTAGGACCTGGAAGATTAAGAGCTGAATCAAGGATCATGAGTGTCATTGGTCCAGCAATACCATCGGCGGCAATATCTTGTGCGCGCTGAAAACGGCGTAATTTATCTAATACTGTTTGATCAAAATAACTCACCTTAGGTCCACTTTCACCTAAGAAGCTATTCAACTGCTGGTTTAACCATGCCACTCGTGGACCACTCTGACCAAAACGGATCGTGGTTTTATCCCCTAGTGGTGGCCGCCATAGCAAACTAAATTGACCACTCCAGCGTGCTTCAAACCATGCTGGGGTCACTGCAATACGTTGATGATCCAATAGTAATTCAACTCGCTCATGAGTAATGGCATATACCACCGCATAAAATGGCTGTTGCTGCCCATCTTTTAAGGTCACGATCACCGGCCGATTAATTAAGCCTAACCGCGCTAAAGTTGTAGTGCCAGAAAAACACGTCAATGCGATGCGAGAGCTAGTTGCACATGTTGCTTGATTTAACGCCGTATCAAACCCCCATAACTGATACAAACTCTGCATCGCATTACGTTGCTGACGGCTATCTTTAATCATTGTAATTAAGCGTGATTCCGCACTTACAGTAGCAGGCATTGCAATCGATGCTGGTGCAGTTGCCAAAGTAGAAGCAGGCGTAAGTGTAGTAGCAACGTGAGGTTGTGGCGGTACATTATGCTGAGGCCAGTAATACCATACAGCCGCAGCCATAACACCACATAATGTTGCGGCAACTGTCCAGGGTAGCCATGCTGGCGTCGTTTTCGCTGTGGCTGTTGCCGGTACTTGCCAACTAAAAATATCTTCACAAGCCTGAATAGCCATCGCTTTTGTCACGCTATGCACACCGCTCTGACACCCAAGCTGCATTGATTTATCACATACCAAGTTGATTAGCCTTGGTACACCTTGCGTCTGCTTAGCAATATAGCTAATGACATTGGCATCAAACACAGGATAGAGACAATCAACAGCACTTAGACGGTAATGGATATACTCACTGACTTCAGTTTCAGTCAATGGTAACAAGTGATAGCGAGACGTAATCCGCTGAGCTAATTGACGTAAACGCTCTTGCTGTAATAATTGCTGTAGTTCTGGTTGACCAATTAAAACCACTTTTAATAACTTGCGGCTATCGGTTTCTAAATTAGTCAATAATCGTAATTGCTCTAGCACATCAGGCATTAAATGTTGTGCTTCATCGACTAACAATAGTGTTTGCTTACCCGCCGCATGATTAGCAATAAGATGCTGATAAATAACATCAGTTAGCTGCTTAAAACTCGCACCATCAATATAATTCAAACCGAATTCATCACAAATAGTCGCTAACAAATCATGTGATGACAGTGCTGGATTTAAAATAACAGCCACTTGCGCCTGCTGAGGTAATCGCGAAATCATTGCTCGCAATACGGTGGTTTTTCCGGTGCCAACTTCACCGGTTAATAACCCAAAGCCACCACCATCAGTAAGGCCTGATAACATATGGGTCAAGGCCTCTCGATGACGCTCACTGAGATAGAGAAAACGGGCGCTTGGCACAATTGAAAATGGGGCTTCCGTTATGCCAAAAAAATCTTGGTACATATATATACTCTGATACTTACGTTATTTATGAATACATTGTCAGCACTATTGATAGGTACGCTAACAACATCAGCAGTCATATAAGCTGCATAATAGCGACCAACTCTCATTACGGATTAATCTTTGCTATCATGATGCGAAATAAATCAGTGTATCTTGGTTAACAAAATAATACCGATTAACATTGTCATGATGTGATAATGATGATTTTTATTGTGAACTACAACTATTAACCTCAGCGTGGTATTAAGGAGTCTTCATTGCAAACTTATCTTGTCGGTGGTGCTGTGCGCGACACCTTATTGGGTTTACCCATCACAGATCAAGACTGGGTCGTTGTCGGCACAACCCCTGCAGCCATGCTTGATTTAGGTTATGAACAAATCGGCACTGATTTTCCAGTATTTCTCCACCCTCGAACCAAGCAAGAATATGCCCTTGCACGTACAGAACGAAAATCAGGTCATGGTTATACTGGCTTTACTTGCTATGCGGCTGCCGATGTTACCCTTGAACAAGATCTATTACGACGTGATTTAACCATCAACGCTATTGCTCAAGATCAACATGGACAACTGATTGATCCTTACCATGGCAAACATGATTTAGACCATAAGATCTTACGCCATATCTCACCAGCATTTAGTGAAGATCCCTTACGGGTATTACGGGTTGCACGCTTTGCGGCACGTTTTGCTCACCTTGGCTTTACTGTTGCTGCAGAAACTATGGCATTGATGCAAGAAATCGTCATCAGTGGTGAGCTTGCAACTCTGACGCCTGAACGAGTATGGAAAGAGTGGCAAAAGTCACTATCAAGTGATGATCCACAAGTATTTTTAAGTGTATTACGTCAATGTGGTGCGTTAGCGGTTGTCATGCCTGAAATTGATGCGCTATTTGGCATACCACAACCTGAAAAGTGGCATCCAGAAATTGATTGTGGCATTCATACACTACTCGTTGCTAAACAAGCGGCACAATTAAGTGACAACACCATCATCCGCTTTGCCGCTCAAGTGCACGATCTTGGAAAAGCATTATCACCTAAAAATGACTTACCTCATCATAAAACCCATTGTCGTGATGGCATTAAACCGATTAAAAAGCTTTGCCAACGCATAAAAATACCCAATGAATACCGAGATCTGGCACTACTTGTATGTGCACAACACACCAAAATACACCATGCACAAGAAATGCGAGCCAGCACTTTTATCACTATTTTTGATCAAATAGATGGTTGGCGAAAACCAGAACGTATTGCACAGCTGGCCATCTGTTGCCGAGCTGATGCTCGAGGCCGTCAAGGTTTAGAAGATACACTCTACCCACAAGCAGACATTCTCATTGCGGTATTTAATATTGCTCAAGCTGTCTCTGTCAAACCAATCATTGCAGCTGGGTTTACTGGGGCTGATATTAAGCATCAATTATCCCAATCACGCATTACTGCCGTTGACGAGTATCTGAAACAACATCGAACCTCAGCTTAAGCTATAAAAAAGCCGACGTAATGTCGGCTTTTATGAAACATAAGTTAGTTATTACTTAGCCCATAGAAACAGGAATAAACCCACACCTAAAATTAAGCGGTAAATAACAAACGGTGTCATTCCTAAACGCGTTACAAGCTTTAAAAATACATGAATACAAGCATATGCACTAATAAATGATACCGCGATACCAATACTAAGGTTACTGATATCAATCGGCTCGGTACCTGTAACTAATTTAAGGCCTAAGTAACCGCCAGCAAGCAGGATAATTGGAATCGACATCAAGAATGAAAATCGTGCAGCTGCTTCACGAGTAAAACCTAAATACAACGCAGCAGTCATGGTCGCACCTGAGCGCGATGTGCCGGGAATAATAGCTGCAGCTTGCGCCAAACCAATCAATAGCGCACTTTTCCATGTGGTTTGATATTCATTGTCAGTTTGCTTAGCGTGCTTATCGACCCACCATAGCAGCAAACCAAAAATGATTGTCGTACAAGCAATTACCCATGCTGAACGTAAATACATTTCAATGAAATCTTTCATCAACAAACCAAATACACAGGCTGGAATCGTTGCAATAACAATCATCCATGCCAATTTTGATTCAGCATTATGCTGACGTTTAAAAATTGAAGCTAGCCATGCGCCCAGTAATGTAACGACTTCTTTACGGAAATAAATCATTACCGCTAATAACGTACCTACGTGAACCGCAACATCAAATGCAAGTCCCTGATCGGGCCACCCCAATATTTCTGACGGTAGAATCAGGTGGGCTGAACTTGATACAGGTAAAAACTCTGTTAATCCCTGTAGCAGGGCAAGCATTATTGCTTCAAAGTGACTCATTGATGATCCTTAATTGATATTTTAACATGCCAGCCAAGTAATAATTTACTCAGTATTATTCAACAGGCCATAATGACTGTTGAGGTGAAAAATTTTGCCATAATTCTGCAATTGTTTGTGGTTGCCCAGGAATAACTAACTCAGGGCACAGCTCACTCATTGGCCACAGTACAAATGCAAATTTATACAGATCAGAACGCGGTAACGTCGGTGATGCTTCATTGATCACGTCACCATAAAGTAAAATATCAAGATCAATCGTACGACTTTGATTTTTTGCCGCGTTATCAGGTCGTCCAAGCTGGCGTTCAATCGCTTTTAATGATTGTTGCAGAGTAACCAGTGATAATGATGTTTTTATTTCAATGACACTATTAAAAAAATTATCACCCTCAAAACCTACAGGTTCAGCTTCAAATATACGTGACATTCGCCATGCCGTTGCCAATTTCGCAACCGCTGCGACTCCTGCAGGTAAATAATGTTCACGCTCAACATTGCTACCAATGCTGATATAAGCGGTGACCACTACTTCATCCCCCGCTCAATTTGAACGCCAACCCCACGCGCATTAGCAATAGCACCAGGTTTAGTCACTCTCACTTTAATCCAAGGTACCGCAAACTGAGTCATGATTAAGTTAGCAATATCTTCAGCAACTCGTTCAACCAGTAAGAAACGTCCTTGAGTGATATAGTCAGTCACAGCAGAGCTTACCGTTGAATAATCTAAGGCTAAATTGACGTCATCATTGACTGCTGCCGGACGATTATCGTGAGCCATCTCCAAATCCAACACCAATTTTTGCTTGATTTGTTGTTCCCAGTCATACACTCCAATAGTGGCGATAACTTCAAGTTGTTCTATAAATACCGTGTCCATATTTAATCGCTAATTTTGTTAGAGGTCGGATACCTAATACACACAAAAACGCGTATTATCAGGCTGTATTGTTAGCGTTTATAAATGCTAACAGGTCAACAATACAGTTAATATTGACCATGACAGCGACTATATCACAGCCATAAACACCCTGATATTTATCCGTATTAATATTGATAAATATAAGATCTAACTAACATTTAACGTCAACACGTAGCACAATTTAACATTTATATAATCAGGATATTGCATGACACCATTAGCGTTACTGATGATCATTGCTGCCTATTTATTAGGATCAATTTCCAGTGCAGTGTTAATTTCAAAACTGTACCATTTTCCAGATCCTCGAACTCATGGTTCACGTAACCCAGGTGCAACCAATGTACTTCGCCTTGGTGGAAAATTTGCAGCAACATTAGTTCTTGTTGCTGATATCCTTAAAGGTATGATTCCAGTATGGTTAAGCTACTTTTTTGGCTTAAATCCTTTTCTACTCGGTATTATAGGTATTGCAGCTTGCCTAGGTCACATCTACCCGATTTTCTTTCATTTTCAAGGCGGTAAAGGCGTTGCAACTGCACTTGGTGCCCTAGCACCTATCGGCTGGGATCTTAGCGGCAGTTTAATAAGTATCTGGGTATTAGCGTTAACACTTACAGGCTACTCATCACTCGCATCGCTGATCACAGCCCTCGCTGCGCCACTGATGACATGGATGGTTAAGCCTGAATACACCATGCCAGTAGCAATGCTTTCCTGCTTAATTATCTTTCGACACCAAGATAATATTCGCCGTTTACTTGATGGTGACGAAACCAAGATATGGCAGAAATTTGCCCGAAAAAGTAACGAAAAGCAATAAAAATGCATAAAAAAAGCGAGAGTATTCACTCTCGCTTTTTATTTTAACTAACATATAACTGCTATTAAGCAATAGGTTTCAATTGATCAATTGGCCAACGTGGATAAACCTTAACCCCGAGATCCATTAATTCATTATTTTTCAGACGCTGCATGCCTGCATAAGCAATCATTGCACCATTGTCGGTACAAAACTCTGTGCGCGGATAAAACACTTCACCACGCATGCCTTTCATTAAGGTTTCAAGTTGCTGACGTAACGATTTATTGGCACTTACACCACCAGCAATCACCAACCGCTTATAGCCTGTTTGTTTCAACGCTCGCTTACATTTAATGGCTAATGTATCCACCACCGCATCTTGAAATGCATAAGCAATATCTGCACGTGTTTGTGGATCATCATCATTGTCACGAATCGTATTCGCCGCAAAGGTTTTTAAACCAGAAAAACTGAAATCTAGCCCTGGACGGTCAGTCATCGGACGTGGGAACTTAAATCTTCCCGGCGTTCCTTGCTCAGCCATTTTGGACAATAACGGGCCTCCTGGGTAGTCTAATCCCATCATTTTAGCCGTCTTATCAAACGCTTCACCTGCCGCATCATCAACAGACTCACCCAGGATCTGATAATCACCAATACCACGAACATCCACCATCATGGTGTGTCCACCAGAGACTAGCAGTGCTACAAATGGAAACTCAGGGGCATTATCTTCCAACATTGGAGCCAATAAATGGCCTTCCATATGATGGACAGCCACAGCCGGTAAATCCCAAGCGTACGCAAGACTACGACCAATGGTCGCACCAACCAATAATGCGCCAACCAGACCAGGACCGGCCGTGTAAGCAACACCATCAAGATCGTCTGGCGTTAAGCCCGCAGCTGCTAGTGTCGCTGTAATCAATGGAATGGTTTTTTTAACATGATCACGTGATGCTAACTCAGGCACCACACCGCCATAATCAGCATGTAACTTTACTTGACTGTAAAGTTCATGTGCCAATAAGCCTTTTTCATCATCAAAAATTGCGATACCTGTTTCATCACAGGAGGTCTCAATGCCCAATATACGCATAACAGCCTCTATACTATTCGGTGACCCAATATGAAAAATCAGTATAGTTTCAATAACAACCGATAATTCATGTAGGTTTGTAAGGGGGGAATTGAGTGCCATGTTACCGCTGTTAACACAAATTAACCAGTTCATAGGCGCAGAATGCTTTACAAATACCCCCAAATCAGATTAGAATTTCGCACCATTTTAATCGACTGACACTTTGACGTCAGTAATAAACCGAATCACTCTGAGGTGAGTATTACATGCCAGTAATCAAAGTACGTGAAAACGAACCGTTTGACGTAGCACTACGTCGTTTCAAGCGCTCTTGCGAAAAAGCAGGTATCCTTTCTGAAGTTCGTCGTCGTGAGCACTTCGAAAAGCCAACTACTGTACGTAAGCGTGCTAAAGCAGCGGCAGTTAAGCGTCACCTGAAGAAATTGGCTCGCGAAAACGCGCGTCGCGTTCGTCTGTACTAATCGTTAGATTATAAACAGAAGGATCGCGTAATGACTCTTATTGAACGCCTAAAAAGCGAACAAATAGCGGCGATGAAGGCGAAAGATAAACCTCGCCTTGGTGCCATCCGTTTGGTGCTTGCTGCAATAAAACAACGCGAAGTTGACGAAAAGATCACTCTTTCCGAAGACGACGTGTTAGTAGTGTTGACCAAAATGGTGAAACAACGTCGTGACTCTGTAGCTCAATATGAAGCTGCAGGTCGTCAAGATCTTGCTGATGTTGAACATGCTGAAATCAGTGTTCTTGCAGAATTTATGCCTCAACCATTAAGTGAAGATGAAATCTCTGCTTTGATGGATGAAGCTATTGCTGCAACAGGTGCTGTTAGCATGCAAGATATGGGTAAGGTTATGGGCGTACTGAAACCGCAAATTCAGGGTCGTGCCGATATGGGGATTGTTAGCAAGCTGGTGAAAATCAAGCTAGGTTAATCACTCCTCTTATTCTGCAACAAGCCGTGCTATTCTTTTGGAATGCGCGGCTTGTTTGTATCTGATAATCCCATTTTAACGGGCTACCGTTACACTCTTTATTGACTTACTCTAGGTTGTTTACTTTGTTATGGCAGGAAAAATACCGCGTTCATTTATCGATGATTTAATCTCTCGACATGACATTGTCGATGTTATTGACGCGCGTGTAAAACTCAAAAAACAAGGCAAGAACTTTGGTGCTTGTTGCCCATTTCATAATGAAAAAACACCATCTTTTTCGGTAAGCCAAGAAAAACAGTTCTATCATTGTTTTGGGTGTGGTGTTCACGGCAATGTACTTGACTTCGTAATGGAGTATGATCGGTTAGAGTTTGTTGATGCCATAGAGGAACTTGCCTCCCAATTAGGGCTAGAAGTTCCACGTGAAAATGACGGTACAGCGCCACGAGGACCTAAAGCGGCAGATAAACGTAATTACTATGAGTTGATGAGCCAAGTTTCACAATTTTATCAATCTCAATTACGTACACCTGAAGCACAAATTGCCGTTGATTACCTTAAAGGTCGAGGCTTATCTGGCGATGTTGTAAAGAAATTTAATATCGGTTTCATTCCCGATCAATGGGATATGGTTCGTACCCGCTTTGGGCGTGATAATGAATCGCAAAAGGCACTTGTTAATACTGGAATGCTGATCGAAAACGACCAAGGCCGTCGTTATGATCGCTTTCGTGGTAGAGTGATGTTTCCGATCCATGATCGCCGTGGACGTGTCATTGGTTTTGGTGGCCGAGTATTAGGTGATGGGACACCTAAATATCTTAACTCACCGGAGACGGATATTTTCCATAAAGGTCGTGAGCTTTACGGTTTATATGAAGTCTTGCAGACCCATCGTGAGCCTGAAAAAATCATGGTGGTGGAAGGTTATATGGATGTGGTTGCTTTGGCCCAATTTGGTGTCGATTACGCTGTCGCATCTCTAGGTACGGCCACGACGGGTGATCATATTCAAAGTTTATTCCGCCAAACCAGTACCGTGGTGTGTTGTTATGATGGTGACCGTGCTGGACGCGAGGCTGCATGGCGAGCGATGGAGCAAGCATTGCCTTTCCTCACCGATGGCCGTCAATTAAAATTTATGTTTTTGCCAGATGGCGAAGATCCTGATTCGTGTATTCGCGCTGAAGGAAAAACCCAATTTGAACAACGCATTGATAACGCTACAACGTTATCTGACTTTTTATTTAACAGTCTAATGGTTCAAATTGATACCAGTAGCCGTGAAGGCAAAGCCAAGTTAACCACCTTAGCGGTTCCTTTAATTGATAAAGTACCAGGTGGCACTCTACGACTATACTTGCGAGAGCTACTCGGTAAAAAGCTCGGTTTACCCGATGAAGCCCAATTACAGCAATTACTATCAAAACATGGTCAAGTCACAAAACCTGTCGGCCAAGTACAAATTAAACGTACTCCGATGCGAGAAGTTATTGCCTTACTGATTCAGCATCCACACTTTGTGCAACAACTTGAATTTGATATGGATGCATTTACTGGTATTGAGCTTGCTGGCTTAAATTTATTGCTATCGATAGTTGATAAATGCCGAAACAACCCCAATATTAGCACAGGACAGCTTTTAGAATATTGGCGTGGCACCAAGAATGAAGCCATGATGGCTCGGCTTGCCGCGTGGGAGTTACCGTTGTCAAATGATGAAGACAACAGCCTCGATGTATTTTTAGACGCAATGGATAAAATAATTATCCAATGTGTTAATCAACAAATTGAACAGTTGCAGACTAAATCAAGAACTGTCGGCTTATCAGTCGAAGAAAAGCAGGAGTTACAGCTATTAACGCTGAATCGCCCTGTCTAATAAGTAGTCAACAATTAAGAAATTTGTTATAATGACTGGTTTGCAACTCTGCATACTAAATTATCACTCAGACCCGAAGTTGGATACCGTCTATGGAGCAAAATCCGCAGTCACAGCTAAAGTTACTTGTTGCTAAAGGCAAGGAACAAGGCTATCTGACCTACGCCGAAGTAAATGACCACCTACCAGAAGATATCGTTGATTCTGATCAGGTTGAAGACATTATTCAAATGATTAATGACATGGGCATTAAGGTAGTTGAAACTGCCCCTGATGCCGATGAACTCATGATGACTGAAGATAATGCCGACGAAGACGCCATTGAAGCAGCGGCGCAAGCATTATCAAGCGTAGAAAGCGAGATCGGTCGCACAACTGACCCAGTACGTATGTACATGCGTGAAATGGGCACAGTTGAACTACTTACTCGCGAAGGCGAAATTGATATCGCAAAACGCATTGAAGATGGTATTAACCAAGTTCAATGTTCTGTTGCTGAATACCCTTCAGCAATTGCTCATTTACTTGAGCAGTTTGACAAAGTTGAAGCTGATGAACTTCGTCTTACTGATATCATTTCAGGCTTTGTTGATCCAAACGAAGAAGCGACCGCAGCACCAACAGCAACGCACATTGGTTCAGAATTAAGTGAAACTGATCTTGAAGATGAAGATAAAGATCTTGAAGATGACGATGATGACGATAACGATGAGACTGACGAAGAAGACGACGACGGCAGCATTGACCCTGAACTAGCACGTGAAAAGTTCCTAGAACTACGTCAGTCCTATGAAAAAATGGCATTCGCTATTAGTGAACATGGTCGTCAACACGCTACTACTGAAGTTGCCGTTGAAGAGTTATCAGAGATCTTCAAGCAATTCCGTCTGATTCCAAAGCAATTTGACCGTCTAGTTAGCTCACTACGTGATTCTATGGATAAAGTACGCACTAACGAGCGTCTTATCATGCGTATGTGTGTTGATAACAGCAAAATGCCAAAGAAAACATTCATTAGCCTATTTGCTGGCAATGAATCAAACAGTGATTGGATTGACACTGCACTTAACTCAGGCAAGCCTTACGCTGAACGTCTAAAGAATTATGAAGAAGATCTTCGTCGTTCGACGTTAAAGCTACGCATACTTGAGCAAGAAACCGGTCTGTCTATTGAGCGTATCAAAGACATTAGCCGTCGTATGTCAATCGGTGAAGCGAAAGCACGCCGTGCAAAAAAAGAGATGGTTGAAGCAAACTTGCGTTTAGTTATCTCTATTGCCAAAAAGTACACCAACCGTGGCCTACAATTCTTGGACCTTATTCAAGAAGGTAATATCGGTCTAATGAAAGCGGTTGATAAATTTGAATACCGTCGTGGTTACAAATTCTCAACTTACGCAACATGGTGGATCCGTCAGGCAATAACACGTTCAATCGCTGACCAAGCACGTACTATTCGTATTCCAGTACACATGATTGAAACCATCAACAAATTGAATCGTATCTCACGTCAGATGCTTCAAGAGATGGGTCGCGAACCGTTACCTGAAGAGTTGGCTGAACGCATGCAAATGCCGGAAGACAAAATCCGCAAGGTATTGAAAATTGCTAAAGAGCCTATCTCAATGGAAACCCCTATCGGTGATGATGAAGATTCACACCTAGGTGATTTCATTGAAGATACAACACTGCAACTGCCTATGGATGCAGCCACAGCAACAAACTTGCGTGCTGCAACTAACGATGTACTTGCTGGCCTAACGCCACGTGAAGCTAAAGTACTTCGTATGCGTTTTGGTATCGATATGAATACCGACCATACGCTAGAAGAAGTAGGTAAGCAGTTTGATGTTACTCGTGAGCGTATCCGTCAGATCGAAGCGAAAGCGTTACGTAAATTACGTCACCCTAGCCGTTCTGATGTACTTCGTAGTTTCCTTGACGAATAAGTAGACGCGATAATGTCATCAAAAAAGCGAGCCTTGAGCTCGCTTTTTTATTATATGCAATAACAACATTAAAAATTTGAGATACCGATTCATTTTTTCTAACTGCCGAAAAAGCAAACAATTTTTTAGTGTTAATCGCTAGACAAGTGTTTCACCATCCCCTATAATTTGCCGCATATGGCCCCTTAGCTCAGTGGTTAGAGCAGGCGACTCATAATCGCTTGGTCCCCAGTTCAAGTCTGGGAGGGGCCACCAAATTTCAAAAGGCTGAAGTATTTTTACTTCAGCCTTTTTTGGTTTTCAATGACTGTAACATCATCAATACGGCATATTTTACTGTCGTGCCAGTACAAAAAATATCATTAACACACCGACACTTGATAAATAGCAAAGCTTTGTTTTTATTTTTCCACATAATCATCATTTTTATGTCACACGTACCATCGACAATGAACAGCTATATCTCAGGGTGCTAAATGGTGGAATATCTGCTATAATCCTGCGCTTGAATATTGAGGCTACAATCAATGTTTAATAAGCATTTTTCTGCTCATTAACTCATAATAGTGGCGTACTAAGTGGCATTTTCCAGCATGTATATGAACTTTACAAAAGCGCATTAACGCTTTTTTAAAGTAATATTTAAAGAGTTTTTTATTTATTCATTATTCACTATCAGATAACAAAATAAGTTGATTATTTGATAATGGTTAATGTTAATTTTCCCTTGGGTAGCAAGTTCGTCCGGAGAGTATCCTCAATGAAAAAGACCAAGATCGTATGTACGATTGGACCGAAAACTGAATCTGTAGAAATGCTTACTAAACTAGCTAACGCTGGTATGAATGTAATGCGTCTTAACTTCTCGCACGGTGACTTTGAAGAGCACGGTCAGCGTATCACTAACTTACGTGAAGTTATGGCTAATACAGGCAAAGAACTAGCAATCTTGCTAGATACTAAAGGCCCTGAAATTCGTACTATCAAGCTAGAAGGCGGTAATGACTTCACTCTAGTAGCTGGTCAAGATTTCACTTTCACAACAGATACATCTGTAGTCGGTAACCAACACCGTGTGGCTGTGACTTACCCTGGTTTTGCTAAAGACCTAGTAAAAGGCAACATTATCCTTGTAGACGACGGTCTAATTGAAATGGAAGTGTTGGAAACAACAGAAACTGAAGTTAAGTGTAAAGTACTTAACAGCGGTGACCTAGGTGAAAACAAAGGTGTTAACCTTCCTGGTGTTTCAGTAAAACTTCCAGCACTTGCTGAAAAAGATAAAGCTGACCTTAAGTTTGGTTGTGAGCAAGGTGTTGATTTCGTTGCTGCATCTTTCATCCGTAAGGCTGAAGACGTACTAGAAATTCGTGCGCTATTAGAAGCAAACGGCGGCGCTAACATTCAAATCATCTCTAAGATCGAAAACCAAGAAGGTGTTGATAACTTTGACGCTATTCTTGAAGCATCTGACGGTATCATGGTTGCTCGTGGTGACCTTGGTGTTGAAATTCCAGTTGAAGAAGTTATCTTTGCTCAAAAGATGATGATCGAGAAGTGTAACCGCGCTCGTAAAGTTGTTATCACTGCAACTCAAATGCTTGATTCAATGATCAAGAACCCACGTCCAACACGCGCAGAAGCGGGTGATGTTGCTAACGCAATCATGGATGGTACTGATGCAGTAATGCTTTCTGGTGAATCAGCTAAGGGTAAATACCCAATTGAAGCTGTAACTATCATGGCGCAAATCTGTGCTCGTACCGACAAGGTTCTTAAAGCAGAGCTAGGCTCACGTCTAGATAGCCCACGTCTACGTATCACTGAAGCGGTATGTAAAGGTGCTGTTGATACTGCTGAGAAGCTAGGTGCACCACTAATCATCGTTGCAACTGAAGCTGGTAAATCTGCTCGTTCAATCCGTAAATACTTCCCAACAGCACGTATTCTTGCTGTAACAACAAATACTAAGACAGCAGCACAGCTATGTCTTTCTAAAGGTGTTACACCTGTTGTTGTTGATGCAATCGAAAGCACTGACGCATTCTACCTTCGTGGTAAAGAGCTAGCGTTAGAAACTGGTCTTGGCGCTAAAGGCGATATCGTAGTAATGGTTTCTGGTGCGCTTGTTGCTTCAGGTACAACGAATACTGCATCTGTTCACGTTCTATAATCGTCCGTAAACAGCGATAAAAAAGGGAGCTTTGGCTCCCTTTTTATTTGGAAAAATTACGCTGTTTTTAATCTTAGTCACTTTCAATATTGACAACCCCTTCTTAATTTATAAAACCACCGATAACAAAACCTTGCTTTTATATTATTTTATAAATATATAGCTGATAATCATTACATTTCTGCTGTCAATCTATTCTAATCCTTGTTTATCCCTCTCTTTAATGTTTAAGCGATAAACAAAGCCAGTTATACTTCTCATCAATAGGTACTCGCACACATAACATTGACAATGTTATATGTGTATTGTGTCGAATAACAATAACAACAAAGAGGGAAACTGTGTCCAGTCCTACGCAAACAAATAAAATTATGGAGGTCATACGACAAGATATTTTGCTTGGAAAATTGACTCCCGGACAAAAACTTGTTGTTGCCGATTTAAAAGAACATTATCAAGTTGGCGCTTCACCTATCCGTGAAGCTCTTGTCCAATTATCATGGAAAAAGTACGTCAAGTTTGCGCCGCAAAAAGGCTGCTGGGTAGCACCGGTATCTGTTGAAGAATTGACGGATCTTTTCAATGCTCATCAATTGATATCGCATGAGTTGTTAAGAAAAGCGATTTTACAAGGTAATGAAGCTTGGGAGCTCAACATCCTTACCAGTTACCATAAGTTAAGCCGCCTTAACCCAACCTCTGATGACGCTGATCTTTCTGAGTGGGAACAACGCCATGGCGATTTTCATATTGCTATTTTATCTGGCAGCAACTCACCTGTGTTACTTGATCTTTATGTTGATATCTATGAACAAATTAAACGTTATCGCCACATTTGGCTAAGCAAATTACGCGATAGTGATAGTCGTTACAATGATGAAGGTGAACATGAAGCATTAATGAAAGCGGTATTGGATCGTGATATTGAGCTTGCCCAAACGATTCTAAATAACCACTCTAAAAATGCTGTTAGCTCTGTTAGTCCTTACCTCTAGTTTTACGCTAATAATGAAATAAAAAAACCCATGACACATTAATGCCATGGGTTTTCTTGTATACGATTGCCACTATATTTTTAGCGCCCGCTCACCACGAGCAAGACCGACAACCCCACTACGCGCAACTTCAATAATGTCTGTCGCCTCACTAACTGCGGCTAAAAAAGCATCGAGTTTTTCGCTGGTACCCGTCACTTGAATGGTATAAATCTGACTGGTCACATCAACAATTAAACCACGGAATATATCAGCTGTACGTTTCACTTCTGCACGAGCAAAACCACTGGCTTTAACTTTTACGAGCATTAACTCACGCTCAATATGATCCGATTCAGTGATATTACTGACTTTCAAAATATCAATTAACTTATGCAGTTGTTTCTCTATTTGTTCGTAAGCCGCTTCATCTTTAACATGAGTGGTAATATTTAACCGTGATAATGTAGCATCATCTGTAGGGGCAACAGTTAATGACTCAATATTATAACCACGTTGAGAAAACAACCCTACCACTCGAGAAAGCGCACCTGGCTGATTTTCAAGTAATACCGAAATAATTCTACGCATTAAGTTCGCTCCGTCTTGCTTAACCACATATCACTCATGGCACCACCACGAATAAGCATTGGATATACATGCTCCGTTTCATCAACACTAATATCAATAAATACCAACTTATCTTTTAAGGCTAATGCTTGCTCTAATTGCTGATCCAGCAATTTGGGATCAGAGATCCTTACACCAACATGTCCATAGGCTTCTGCAATAGCGGCAAAGTCTGGTACCGAGTCCATGTACGATTGAGAATGGCGACCTTGATAAATCATATCTTGCCATTGCTTTACCATGCCAAGAAAACGGTTATTGAGGTTAATAATTTTCACAGGAATATCGTATTGCAATGCGGTTGAAAGCTCTTGAATATTCATTTGAATACTGCCGTCCCCCGTTACACACACCACTTCAGCCTCAGGCAGTGCAAACTTCACTCCCATCGCAGCGGGTAAGCCAAACCCCATAGTGCCAAGTCCACCTGAGTTAATCCAACGACGCGGCTTATCAAACGGATAATACAAAGCGGCAAACATTTGATGCTGTCCAACATCAGAGCTGACATAGGCATCCCCGCCAGTAAGGCGATACAGAGATTCAATCACCTGTTGCGGCTTAATACGCTCACTGGTGGTGTCATACTGTAAACACTGACGCTGACGCCAGGTTGCGATTTGTTGCCACCACGGCTGCAATAATTGTTGATGATCTATGCTGTCTTGTTCACTGATCAGCTTAAGCATACTGGTAAGTACTGTCTCTGCCGAACCAACAATCGGAATATCTACTGCGACTGTTTTTGATATTGATGATGGATCAATATCGATATGCATAATGGTGGCATTTGGACAGTATTTTTCAATATTATTGGTTGTTCGATCATCAAACCGAACCCCAATACCAAAAATCAGATCTGCATTATGCATTGCCATATTAGCTTCATAGGTGCCATGCATACCGAGCATGCCTAAACAATTCTGATGTGTACCAGGAAAAGCACCAAGTCCCATAAGGGTATTAACCACTGGAATATTTAAGCTTTCAGCTAAGGTTATTAGTTGCTCACTGCAACTTGACATAATTGCACCACCACCAACGTAGAGCACGGGTTGTTTGGCGGCTAATAATGCTTTAACACCACGTTTAATCTGACCTTTATGGCCTTGAGTGGTCGGATTATATGAACGTAAAGCAATCGACTCAGGATACTGATACGGATAAGTTTGTGCCGGATTGAGCATATCTTTAGGAATATCGACCACAACAGGACCTGGGCGGCCACTTGCAGCAATATAGAACGCTTTTTTGATAATAGTGGGAATATCTTCAGGTTTTGTTACCAAAAAGCTGTGCTTAACCACAGGTCGTGAAATACCAACCATATCACACTCTTGAAAAGCATCATTACCAATCAGATTACTCATCACTTGGCCAGACAATACCACTAATGGAATTGAGTCCATATACGCCGTCGCAATGCCCGTAATCGCATTAGTTGCACCAGGGCCTGAAGTGACTAGCACGACACCAACATCACCTGTTGCTCGTGCATAGCCATCAGCCATATGTACCGCAGCTTGCTCATGACGTACTAGCACATGTTCAATATCACTTTTTTCATGCAGTGCATCATAAATATCAAGCACTGAACCTCCGGGATAACCGAAGATATGCTTAACGCCTTGATCGATCATTGATCGAACGATCATATCTGCGCCAGACAACATTTCCATATTTTGTCTCCAGATCGATGAAACATAGTTAGGGCTTATTTTTAGCCTAATAATATACATGGCTAAGCATGCTATGTTTATCACAGTTGCAATAACAACTACGAATAACTGCAACAACCTTAACGCTTTTGCAGCATTCATTACTAGATCAAAATTGGAATTTACCGTTTTTATCTGTCACGGGTGCAATTACTAATGCTTTATATAAACATTACCTGACAAGCTACTAGTAACCACTATTACCAACTAATAAATTAGAGGTTATCACTATGTAATAGCCATAAAAAAAGAAGCCAAATAGGCTTCTTTTTTAAATGTAAGCAAAAAAAACTTAGTCGTCTTTTTGTTGAGCTTTTTTGTGGCTTTCTTCGTACATATGTTCAATCTCTTTATGGTAACGATCTTGAATCACTTTACGACGTAATTTTTGAGTTGGTGTCAGTTCACCTTTATCCATTGAAAACGATTTTGGTAATAAGGTGAATTTTTTCACTTGCTCAAAACGGGCTAAATCTTTTTGAAGTTCAATAACGCGTTTTTCAATTAACTCAACAATTTGGCTATGTTTAACCAACTCCATTCGATCTTGATATTTAATGTTAAGTTCACGCGCATGCTCCTCTAGGGTTTCAAAGCACGGTACAATTAATGCAGAGACAAACTTACGAGTATCAGCAATAACCGCAATCTGTTCAATTAAATGATCTTTACCAATCGCGCCCTCAATCACTTGTGGCGCAATATATTTACCGCCCGAGGTCTTCATCAACTCTTTGATACGATCGGTAATAAACAAGTTACCTTGCTCATCGATATAACCCGCATCACCCGTTTTAAGAAACCCATCATCAGTAAAGTTGTTTGCTGTCTCTTCTGGCATATTGTAATAGCCACGCATCACCATCGGACCGCGTACTAAAATTTCATTATCTTTACCAATTTTTACTTCAGCACCTGGCATTGGCATACCAATAGAATCAGGGTTATAACAACGATCATCCCAACAAGACACCGTCGCAGTGGTTTCTGTCATGCCATAGCCTAACTTTACGTTAATGCCTATTGCATGGAAAAAACGGCCGATGCCTGCATCTAACTTAGCACCACCACATGGCATACACTTGATGTTACCACCCAGTACCGCGCGCAGTTTAGACAGCACCATTTTATCGGCAAGGTTATAACTCTTTTTTAATAACCATGATGGTTCACGACCTTGCTGGCGAGCAAGTGACATTCTTGCTCCCATGTTCACAGCCCAAGTAAAAATAACCTTACGTTGAAACGGTGCTCGTGACACTTTTTCATGAACGCCAGAATATATTTTCTCGTATACCCGTGGCACAGCAGACATATAGTTAGGCTTAACGTCCACCAACGCTTCTTTAAGCTTATTGGTATCAGAAAGGTAGCAGTTAATCACACCACGGTGTAATACATAGAATGTCCAAGCACGTTCAAACACATGCGATAACGGCAAAAAGCACAATGAAGTATCACCTTCATCAAGTGCTAAACGCTCATCATGCGCAATAATTTGTGAGGCAACGTTGGCGTAATCTAACATCACCCCTTTTGGCGTACCGGTAGTACCTGAGGTATAAATCAGGGTTAATAAATCATCCATAACGAGATTATCAAGACGCATATCGAGTTCAGGCTGATGCTCTGCACTTGCAGTCTTTAAAAAATCGGCATAGTGACAAACTAGCGGGTGCTGAGGTAATTCCACATCATCAGTTAGTGCGACAATGCGTTCTAAATTTGGACATTGGTCAGCAATCGCAACAGCAGTATTTAGCTGTGCTTGTTCGCCAACAAACAGTACTTTAACATTCGAATCTTGCAGAATATAAGCCGTTTGTTGAGCGGTATTAGTTGGATAAATAGGAACCGTAACACAACGGTTATACAGTGAGGCAAAATCAGCAACAGTCCAACGTGGCATATTATTAGCAAAGATACCCACTTTATCTTGTACTGCTAACCCTTGATTTAACAATGCTAATGCTAATTGTTGAATTTTTTCACCAAAATTATTCCAGCTAATATCTTGCCACTCACCATTAACTTGATGACGTAAAGCAGGACTGTCGCCTAAGCGCGCAATTTGCTGACGAATACGGTGAACAATATGGAAATCATGTTGTGCCATAAGTACTCTATTTTTTTAGCTTACACTTGTAAGCTTATTTTGAGAGGTGCAGTCTACAATTCAGTCTTTAAAAAGCCAACTATAATGCATATTAAATTATAGGTTCTAATGATCCATATCACTGTATACCTGCTTACTTATTGTCTTCAATAACTTTTTAACTAAACAGTAAAAGTGTAAGAATCTATAAATAACATGGCCTGATAACCAAAAATCGTACTAAATAATTAGCGTAGAAATATCAGCTTTAAGTCATGCCAATCAAAATACTGTGACATTAGCTGGTATGATTTTATTCAACCAATAAAAAAGCCAGCATTTAAGCTGGCTTTCATAGTAGCGCTATATCAATTATTAGCTGGTCAGATCACCACAAATAGCCATTAGTTGATCACGCATCCAAATATTACCTTTATCTTTCTGTGTAGATTCATGCCAGCTTAGGTAGCCAGTGATCTTAGCGTTAGCAAATGGTAATGGCAGCACTTTAAGTTGTAAGTTATCAGCTGACGCTTCAGCTAACCAACGTGGAGCAACAGCAATCAACTCAGATTGGCTAACTACAAACATAATGTCGTTTAGACTTGCACCTTGATATGCATCCTGACAGTTTACTGCGCTGTGATTATAAATGTCATCAGCGAACATTTTAACATCTGATACTGATTTTAGAACTGCATGCATTTCAGTATTAAACTCATCAGCAGAGATGCTATCACCAATACGTGGGTGATTGTTCGCGACAATTGCCACTAACTCATCACAAAATAGCTCAGTACTACAAAAGCCATCTTCATCAAATCGTGCGTAATCAATCACAAAATCCACTTCTTGATAACGCATTTTTTGTGGTAATTCTGCGTCTAATTCAGCTTCTAGTTGAAGCTGAATATTTGGTGCTTGCTCACGCATCGTCGATAATACTGTTGGCGCAAAACGCATATCGGAAGGACTACAAATGGCAAGTTTAAAAGTGCGGTTTGATGTTAATGGCGTAAAGATAGAACATGGCAATTCATTTTTTACTAACTGTAGTGCCTGACGCAATGGACCAAACAATTGTTTAGCGCGTTGTGTCGGTTGAATACCACGACCATGACGAATAAATAATTCATCGTTAAACATCACTTTTAAACGTGCAACTGCATTACTTACTGCCGGTTGTGACATACCTAAATTTTGCGCTGCACGAGTAATATTTTGTTCCTGCATAACAGCATCAAAAACGGTTAATAAATTAAGATCAACACTGCGTAACGTTGATTCCATACTGTAATTATCAACGGCAGAAACTGAAGTAGTCGTTCGGCTCATGGTATACCTCTAAAATTTAATTATTATTAGTGCATCGCAATGCCATACTCACTTAGACGTTATTTTAATTATCTACAGTGTCTGCTTTGAATGCCATATTGGGATGCACCAAGTATCAACTATATAGATTGATGAAACTAATAATAGAAAATAAGATAATATGAACAGCCACTTATTTAATTATAATTCAGGAAAATAAAAACAAAAATATCAACAACTTAAACAACAAAATAATCATTTTAAATTTAATATAAATAAAACAATCGTTAATAAAATAAGATAAAATAGCGTTTTTATTTCAAGAATTATCATTTATTTTCAATCTAAAATTCACAACGAAAATACTATAGACTTATTATATATTTAGTTTTTGTATATATTTAAAGTCAATGATTATTGATATATAAATATAACAATTAGTAGCAATTACCAATTATTATATTATTGATAAAATATATAATTAATATTCTTATCAATATTAACCATTAACTTCTCTTCTTGTAGTTAGTAAGCACCTACACTTAAGCTCACTTAGCACTATATTGCTCGCTTTTGATGGCGCAATTCCACATGTAAAGTACAAAAAAAACACAACTTTTGGTTGACCTATAGCCCGTCTATTTGATATTCATTTGTTAACCAAATTAACTGAAGTCTTTAATAAAATGAAAACACGTTTCTCTATCCTCTTAGCACTCCTCCTTATCGTGACATAATCACGCGGGTTGCTATCGAGTGGGAAACACCACCAAAGATTTCAAAACCCGCGCAAATAAGCGCGGGTTTTTTCATATTTTGACCAGCGCAAGTGAATGCGGAACTCAGCCTTATATCGGCTTATATTTAAAAGGATGTCATTATGAAAGATCAGGTCATTATTTTTGATACAACCTTGCGTGATGGCGAGCAAGCATTATCAGCCAGTTTAACCGTTAAAGAAAAATTGCAAATAGCCTATGCGCTTGAACGTTTAGGTGTCGATGTCATCGAAGCCGGTTTTCCGGTCTCATCTCCCGGTGATTTTGAATCAGTACAGACTATCGCAAAGCACATTAAACATAGTCGTATCTGTGCCCTTTCTCGTGCCGTTGCAAAAGATATTGATGTTGCAGCTGAATCATTAAAAGCCGCTGAAGCATTTCGCATTCACACCTTTATTTCAACCTCCACCGTGCATGTACAAGATAAGCTACGCCGTAGCTATGATGATGTGATTGAAATGGGAGTTGCAGCTGTTAAACGGGCGCGTAAATATACTGATGATGTCGAATTTTCCTGTGAGGATGCAGGCCGGACACCGATTGATAATCTGTGTCGCATGGTAGAAGCCGCTATTGATGCCGGTGCTAATACCATTAATATTCCAGACACTGTTGGCTATACCCTGCCAAGTGAATTTGGTGGCATTATTAGCCAACTATTTGAACGAGTACCTAATATTGATAAAGCTGTCATCTCTGTTCACTGCCATGATGATCTTGGCATGTCGGTGGCTAACTCAATGGCAGCAATTCAAGCTGGTGCTCGTCAAGTAGAAGGTACGATAAATGGTCTTGGTGAACGTGCTGGTAACTGCGCCCTCGAAGAAATCGCAATGATCATTAAAACTCGCCAATCCCTTTTGGGCGTCCATACCAATATCAAACATGACGAAATTCATCGCACCAGCAAAATGGTCAGTCAGCTATGCAATATGCCAATTCAAGCTAATAAAGCGATTGTTGGCGGCAATGCCTTTAGTCACTCTTCAGGTATTCACCAAGATGGCATGCTGAAAAATAAAAACACCTACGAGATCATGACCCCAACCTCTATCGGCCTTAAAAATCAGGCATTAAATCTGACCAGTCGTTCTGGCCGAGCCGCCGTTAAAAGTCATATGGATACATTAGGCTACACCGAACACGACTATGAACTGGATAAACTTTACGCTGACTTCTTAAAACTCGCTGATCGTAAAGGCCAAGTATTTGACTACGATCTAGAAGCATTAATGCATTTTGCTAACCTGCGCGATGAAGATGACTTTTTCAAAATAAACTATTTAAGCGTGCAATCTGGCAGCGTGATGGCCACCACCAGTATTAAGCTGCAATGTGGTAGCGAAGAAAAGTGTGAAGCCGCTGTGGGCAACGGGCCAGTCGATGCACTTTATCAATGTATCTATCGTCTAACCGGTTATGAAATCGTATTAGATAAATTTGATCTTACCGCCAAAGGCGAAGGTGAAGATGGCTTAGGCCAAGCAGATATCATTGCTAATTATAAAGGTCGCAAATATCACGGCACAGGTTTAGCCACTGATATTGTTGAGGCATCAGGTCAAGCTCTGATCCATGTTATCAATAGTATTCATCGTGCAGAGCAAATCGCGACCATCAAACAACAACATAGCCAATAACGGGTTAAAAAATTCAATTTTATTTTTGGTACATTACGGAGAGCATCTACCATGGCAGGTTCATATAATATAGCAGTACTACCCGGTGACGGTATTGGCCCAGAAGTCATGCAGCAAGCACATAAAGTATTAGCTGCTATACAACAAAAATTCGATATTACACTTCATTGTCACCAGTTCGATGTTGGCGGTATTGCAATTGATAATCATGGTTGTCCGCTACCGCTAATTACTCTAAAGGGCTGTGAAGCTGCAGATGCGGTGTTATTTGGCTCTGTCGGTGGCCCTAAATGGGAACATCTAGCCCCTAACGATCAACCTGAACGTGGCGCTCTATTACCGCTGCGCAAGCACTTTCAATTATTTTGCAATCTACGTCCGGCACAAATTCACCGTGGGTTAGAGCGTTTCTCACCACTGCGCGCTGATATTTCTGAGCGGGGTTTTGATATTGCAGTCGTACGCGAACTCACTGGCGGTATTTACTTTGGTCAACCCAAAGGCCGTGAAGGTGAAGGGGCGCAAGAAAAAGCATTTGATACTGAAATTTATCATCGTTATGAAATTGAGCGGATTGCAAAAATTGCGTTTGAATCGGCACGATTACGCCGTAAAAAAGTATGCTCAATTGATAAAGCTAACGTTCTACAAAGCTCAATTTTATGGCGAGAAGTGGTTGAAGAAGTTGCCGCTGATTATCCCGATGTCAGCTTAACTCACATGTACATTGATAACGCCACCATGCAGCTAATCAAAGATCCATCGCAGTTTGATGTGATGCTATGTTCAAATATTTTTGGCGATATTATTTCTGACGAATGCGCCATGATCACAGGCTCAATGGGCATGTTGCCATCTGCAAGTTTAAATCAACAAAAATTTGGTATGTATGAGCCTGCTGGCGGCTCAGCACCTGATATTGCAGGTAAAAATATTGCCAATCCAATTGCACAGATTCTATCAGCAGCCTTAATGCTACGTTATAGCCTTGGTGAAGAAGAAGCAGCACGCGCCATAGAAAGAGCTGTTGCTCAAGCACTAGAAGCGGGAGAGCTGACAGCAGACTTAGCAGGCACAGGTGCCGCCCTAACCACCAGCGAAATGGGTGACAAAATCGCAGCCTATATTCAGCAAGCATAAGGAGCATCATTATGTCGAATAACACATCGTCAACGACTGCTAAAACACTATATCAAAAAGTTTATGATGCTCATGTCGTTGTTGCAGCAGCGGGTGAAAACCCAATTTTGTACATTGATCGTCATTTAGTGCATGAAGTTACCTCACCGCAAGCATTTGATGGTTTACGCGAAAAAGGTCGTCATGTTCGCCAAGTCGCTAAAACCTTTGCCACTATGGATCACAATGTTTCTACTCAAACCAAAGACATCAACGCATCAGGTGAAATGGCACGAATCCAAATGGAAACACTTGCCAAGAACTGTGCTGATTTTGGGGTTACATTATATGACCTAAACCATAAATATCAGGGTATTGTCCATGTAATGGGGCCTGAACTTGGTATTACCTTACCCGGTATGACCATTGTTTGTGGTGACTCACATACCGCCACTCACGGTGCTTTTGGCGCCTTAGCTTTCGGTATTGGTACCTCTGAAGTGGAACACGTATTAGCCACTCAAACTCTAAAACAATCTCGTGCTAAAACCATGAAGATTGAAGTTAACGGCAAAGTAGCGGAAGGCATTACCGCTAAAGATATTGTACTGGCCATTATCGGTAAAACCACCGCAGCTGGCGGAACCGGTTATGTGGTTGAGTTCTGTGGCGAAGCAATCACCGATTTGTCTATGGAAGGTCGAATGACCGTTTGTAACATGGCCATTGAACTTGGTGCTAAAGCTGGCTTAATTGCACCGGATCAAACCACCTTTGATTATATTAAAGATCGTAAATTTGCTCCCAAAGGTGCTGATTTTGACGCTGCGGTAACATACTGGACATCCTTGAAATCCGATCCTGAGGCTGAGTTTGATGCGGTAGTGACACTGGATGCTAAGGATATAAAACCACAAGTCACATGGGGTACTAATCCTGGTCAAGTGATTGCGGTAGATGAGCCTATTCCAGCACCTGAAAGTTTCACTGATCCAGTAGAACAAGCATCTGCAAAAAAAGCATTAGCTTATATGGGATTAGAAGCTCAAAAATCACTGTCTGATTACTCTGTCGATAAAGTCTTTATCGGTTCTTGCACTAACTCACGTATTGAGGATATGCGCGCAGCAGCAGCGATTGCTAAAGGCCGTAAAGTAGCAGCTAACGTTCAAGCTTTAGTCGTTCCAGGCTCAGAACAGGTCAAAGCACAAGCAGAGCAAGAAGGGTTAGATAAAATCTTTATTGATGCGGGTTTTGAATGGCGCTTACCTGGATGTTCAATGTGTTTAGCAATGAATAACGATCGCTTAGGCCCAGGTGAACGCTGTGCTTCTACCAGTAACCGTAATTTTGAAGGCCGTCAGGGTCGTGATGGTCGTACTCATTTAGTTAGCCCCGCGATGGCAGCTGCGGCAGCCTGCGCTGGTCACTTTATCGCTATTCACCAACTTGATCCCGTATCGGCGTAACAAAAGGATTTGAACATGACAGGTTTTACTCAACATACCGGATTGGTGGTGCCGTTAAATACTGCCAATATTGATACCGATGCCATTATTCCAAAACAATTTTTACAAAAAGTGACGCGTACAGGTTTTGGGCAGCATTTATTTCATGATTGGCGTTTTTTAGACGATGCTGGTAAACAGCCTAATCCCGATTTCATAATGAATGCTTCGCGCTACCAAGGCGCAACCATTTTACTGGCACGTGAAAACTTTGGCTGTGGATCATCGCGCGAACATGCACCATGGGCATTGGCTGATTACGGCATTCAAGTCATGATTGCACCTAGCTTTGCTGATATTTTTTATGGTAATTCAATCAATAACCAAATGATTCCTGTTCGCCTGACCGATCAACAAATTGATCAATTATTTGAATTTGTTGAAACGACTGTTGGCGCAACGATCACGGTTGATCTTGAAGCTATGACTGTCAGCGCTAATGGCCATCACTACTCCTTTGAAATTGATGAATTTCGACGCCACTGCCTATTAAACGGGCTTGATAACATTGGCTTAACCCTACAACACCAAGCAAAAATTGCCGATTACGAAGCCAATATTCCCGCTTATCTTGCATAGCTCGCTCGACGAATAACAACGCCTGCTCATCAGCAGGCGTTTGTTTAGCATGTCATACTGTACAGTGTAATAAATACCATTTTATGGCGGTCTTAATGGTCATCTTCTTTTATCAGTGGAATATTTATGCGCGTACTCTTAAGTTTGTTATTGATATTATGGTCAGCGAATCTTTTCGCAGCACCAAAGGCCGATCTATTACCTTACTGGCAAGATCAACTCGCCACAGATCAACGTCAGATTGATCACCACCAATGGCAACAATTATTGGATAAATATTTAGTCGTACAACCTCAACAAACACTGTTTCGTTATGATGCGGTTACTCCTGCTGATAAACAACTATTACAGAATTATATTAATCACTTAGCAAAACTTGATCCGCGCCAATATAATCGCAACGTGCAATTTGCTTACTGGGTTAATCTGTATAATGCCCTAACTGTACAATTGATTATTGATAATTACCCTCTAACTTCAATCACTAAACTGGGGGGCTTTTTCAGTTTTGGGCCGTGGGATCAAGCCATTGTAACTATCAATAATAAAACTCTTAGCCTTAACGATATTGAACATCGAATATTGCGCCCTATTTGGCGTGATCCTCGTATCCATTATGCGGTTAATTGTGCCAGTTTAGGCTGCCCGGATTTACTGCCACACGTGTTTGACAGCCAGCACTTAAATAGCCAACTTGATGCTGCGGCCAGCCGCTTTATCAATAGTGATAAAGGAGTAAAAATCAATTCAAAACAAACAACTCTATCGTCTATTTATGACTGGTATAGTAGCGATTTTGGTAACCAACAAGCATTATTACAGCATATAAATCATTACCGCATCCATAATAAAATCAATGCCAATAACCTTAAATATGATTACAACTGGTTGTTAAATAGGAAGCTATAACTTAATTGCCATTACAGGTACAATACTCGCGTTCTCATTGGGGAGCCGCTAGGCTGAGATTGTTGTTATTATCTTGATTGATATAGCAGAACCCATTGAACCTGAACCAGGTAATGCTGGCGTAGGAATTGAGAAACGCACTGGTATCTACCACTGCCCATCTGCTATTACAGCTGATATTTATCCTCTCAACCCTGTGCCGCTCTCTCTTTTTATTTTGTTCGCAGGATGCTGACATCAGGAGCGCATAGTGAAAATCAGTTACACACTTTTACCGTTAATATCGATAGCGTTATTATCAAATAATGTCTTGGCGGCTGATAACACCCTTAATGTTTATACCTACAGCTCATTTTCATCTGAGTGGGGTCCAGGGCCTATTATCAAAAAAGCCTTTGAAGCCCAATGCAATGGTTGCAAAGTAAATTTTGTCTCTTTAGAAGATGGCGTCTCGATTCTTAATCGAGTCCGTTTAGAAGGTAGCCGTAGCCAAGCAGATATTCTATTGGGGCTTGATAACAACCTGATGACTGAAGCCAAACAAACGGGACTACTGGCAAAACAACATGTTGATCTAAGTAAATTAACCCTACCTAAAGGCTGGCATGATGATACCTTTATTCCCTATGATTACGGCTATTTTGCATTTGTTTATAACAGCACCAAATTACCCCACCCACCCACCAGTTTAAAAGCGCTGGTTAACGATCAAAATATCAGTGTTATCTACCAAGATCCTCGCACTTCTACCCCAGGGCAAGGGCTGATGCTATGGATGAAATCGGTATATGGTGATAAAGCCGCTGCCGCATGGCAACAACTCGCCAAACATACGGTAACGGTCACTAAAGGCTGGTCAGAAGCTTACAGCATGTTCCTTGATGGTGAAGCTGATATGGTATTGTCATACACCACGTCACCGGCCTATCACATCATCGAAGAGCACAAAACCCAGTATAAAGCGGCTAATTTCAAAGAAGGCCATTACATGCAAGTGGAAGTGGCCGCTAAAATGAAAAATAGTCCCCACCCTAAACTTGCCGATCAATTTATGCAGTTTATTGTTAGTGACGCTTTTCAATCTCAAATCGCGACTCACAACTGGATGTATCCTGTTACTAAACAGCCACTACCTGCCGCTTTTAAACAATTAACCACGCCTGATAAAGCCTTAGAATTTAGTGCCGATGAAGTGGCTCAAAATCGTAAAGCATGGATTCGAGAGTGGCAGCAAGCGCTGACCCAATAATGGCATACCGCTGTGAATAAACCTGTAACTCAACTATTGCCCGGACTATTCAGTGCTGGGCTTATTCTATTATTGGTGATCGCTGCGATCACCAGCCTAATACTCCATGCCGGACAATGGCAACTAAGTAGCTTGTGGCACGATCCTTATCTACGTCATGTGACTCGATTTAGTTTTTATCAAGCCTTGCTGTCGACGCTACTCAGTATCGTACCTGCAATTGCGATAGCTTACGCGCTATCACGACGCCATTTTATTGGTAAACAACTGCTATTACGTTTGTTTGCAATGACGCTCGTGATGCCAGTATTAGTGGCGGTGTTTGGTCTATTAGCTATCTACGGTAAAAGTGGCATTATTAGCCATGGGTTAAGTCTGCTGGGATTACCACGACTAAACATTTATGGTTTAAGCGGCATTTTACTGGCGCATGTATTCCTTAATTTGCCGTTAGCAGTACGGTTTTTACTTCAAAGTCTAGAATCAATCCCCCATGAACAACATCAGTTGGCGGCCCATTTAGGCATTCGCGGCTGGCATAAATTTAAGTTAGTTGCTTGGCCGCGGTTACGCCAACAATTACCTCATGTTGCTGGGCTGATTTTTATGCTGTGTTTTACCAGTTTTGCAGTGATCATGTCGCTCGGTGGTGGCCCGAAATCAACCACTATTGAACTGGCGATTTATCAAGCTATTCGCTACGACTTTGATCTTGCAACAGGGGCTATTTTAGCACTGTGGCAAATGCTACTTTGTGGTGGATTAGTACTACTTAGTCACCGCTTTGCAAAACCACTAGCGACTTTTAGCGCTTCTGTCGGTAACAATGTGGTCAACTATCAAGATAACTGGCGTGCAAAATGTTGGGATTGGAGTTGGATCACCGCTGCGATATTACTGGTGATCCCACCGATTATTGCGGTATTTGTAGCAGGACTTAATCGCCAGTTACCGCAGTTATTACAACAGCCAGCATTATGGCATGCAGTGGCTAATTCACTGCAAATAGCTGTAGTAGCATCTGGGTTAGCGTTTATATTTGGCGTGATGATCCTATTGGCTAGCCGTCAGTTACGTTTGAATAAACAAACAATGGGTGCCGATAGTATCGAGATGATCGGTACCATTATATTAGTCACTCCAGGGTTAGTGTTAAGCACTGGTATCTTCTTACTATTACGCCAATATACCGATGCCTATGGCGCTGCTTTTTGGGTCGTAGTGGGGGTTAATGCGTTAATGGCGCTGCCTTATGTGATCAAAACGCTGAGCCAACCGATGCTACACATTGCTCAGCAATACAACACGTTATGCCGAAGTTTAAACATGAGCGGCTGGTCGCGGTTACGGTTAGTCGAATGGCGAGCCTTGCGTAAACCAATCGCACAATCACTGGCTATAAGTTTAGTGCTGTCATTAGGCGATCTCGGCGCGATCGCTTTATTTGGCAGTCAAGATTTTCAAACCCTACCACTGTATTTATTTCAATTAATGGGCAGTTACCGAATGGATGGTGCTGCGGTGGCAGCATTATTACTATTGTTGCTCAGTTTGGGCTTATTTAGCGCGATTGAATACTGCGTTCAACCTCGACGCACTAAAGGTAAACACCATGCTTAATGTCAACCAACTCAGTTACACCTATCAGCCGCAACGCCAACATGAACAGCCAATGACGTTAAGCTTTAACTTTAGCCTTCAGCAAGGAGATATTGCCGCACTTATTGGGCCAAGTGGCGCAGGGAAAAGTACGCTATTAGCACTTATAGCTGGTTTTCTACAACCCAATAGTGGTGATATTCGTATCCACCAGCAGTCAATTATTGGATTGGATCCTGCTCAGCGACCATTATCGATGTTGTTTCAAGAGCACAATTTATTTCCTCACCTTAGCGTCTATGAAAATATTGCCCTCGGGGTTGATCCGCGTCTGAAACTTACCCCTCAGCAGCAACAGCAAGTACACGACGCCGCAGCCAAAGTCGGGCTAGAATCCTATTTAACCCGCTTACCCGAAAACCTATCCGGAGGTCAGCGACAACGGGTCGCCCTTGCGCGTTGTCTTATTCGTCAACGACCACTATTACTGCTTGATGAGCCCTTCTCGGCACTTGATCCTGCCCTGCGTAACGACATGCTCAAATTGGTACAACAATTAGCGCAACAGCAAGCAATTACCGTATTAATGATCACTCATAGTCCTGCTGATGCTAACAAAATAGCCAATAAGTGTATCTTTGTTGATGACGGTGAAATTAAAGCTCAGGGGAACACCAACGCCCTTCTCAATCATCCACAACACCCAGAGTTACGCCGCTATCTTGGATTAACGACGGATTAAAGAAACCAGATAAATGACTGCGGGCTCAACACATCAATGCGTTGAGCCCGCTTTATTTTTTCAAGCTGCTAATCAATAACACAATGATTAGCTTAAAGGTTTTCTTCTGCAAACTCGGCTAAACGGCTTCGTACCACACCATTAAGATAAATATTGGCACTACCATCAAAATGTTTAAACCGTTCAACAATATAGGTTAAGCCTGATGTCACAGGAGATAAATAATTAGAATCAATTTGCGCCAAATTACCCGAGCACACCAACTTAGTGCCTTCACCACAACGGGTAATAATGGTTTTAATTTGAGAAGCGGTTAAATTCTGGCACTCATCCAGTAATACAAACGCATTTTGAATGGAACGCCCACGCATAAAGTTTATCGATTTAAATTGAATATTGGCTTTATCAAAAATGTATTTCATTGAGCCATCAGTACAGACATCATGTTTATGTAACGCTTCCATGGTATCAGTAACGGCAGCTAACCACGGCAGCATTTTCTCTTCTTCGGTCCCCGGTAAAAAACCGATAGATTCAGCAATTTCAGGCGTATTTCGAGTGACAATTATCTTGTCATACATGCCTTTTTCTATCACTTGTTCTAGTGCTGCTGCCATGGCTAAAATGGTTTTACCACAACCTGCTGGCCCCGTTAAGATCACCAAATCAATGTTAGGATCCAGCATCGCATCCAATGCCATACCCTGGTAAATATTTTTAGGATGCACTCCCCACGCCTGACGGTGCATTAAGCGCTCATAACTAATATCTTTAATGGTGACCTCTTCACCCTCAATATTTTTTATGCGCGCGGCAAACTCTTGACTATCATCCAGTAAATATTGATTCACATAAGGACTTTCAAATAACGCTTTAGGCAGAGTATGTAAGGTTGAACTACCTCGATTTTCAGAATGACACTCCGCAACATTACTCCAAAAATCACCACTATAACGATGAAATCCCTTACTGAGTAAAGCGACATCATCAATTAATTGATCTGAGCGATAGTCATCGACATTCAATACTCCAGCGCCTTTTGCTCGTAGGCGCATATTGATATCTTTAGTGACTAAGACTACGCTTCTTGGAGCATGTTTTTGTTGTAAAAAAAGCACGCTATTAAGAATTCGATTATCGCCAGCTTTATCACTAAACGCATGTACTGTTTGCTTAACTTCATAGTCAGCAAAAATAGCAATAGTACCATTGTGAGCAATTTTATCGTTAAAGGTAATACCCGCTGAGATTTGCTCAGGGGTGGCATCGTGAAAAATATTTTCAAGGGCACGAATAGCGACCCTAGCATCACGAGAAACATCACGTTTACTGTCTTTGATACGATCTAGCTCTTCCAAAACCGTCATGGGGATCACCACGTCGTGCTCTTGGAAAGAGAAGATAGCGAGAGGTTCATGAAGCAGAATATTTGTATCTAATACAAATAGTTTCCGTTCGGCGTTGTCCATAAGCACCTCCTTGGTAGGGTGGATAGCAAGCAACTTACTACCCTCTTTTAGCTTACTTCAAAATCAGTGATTGAGTTAAATAGTAACGCTATAACTATTAAGGCCAAGATAAATGAAACTAAAATGACAATGAGACTCACGCCTCTTTTAGACACTTTCACCGTGACCTTAATCACATCATGCAGTAACATAACTCCCCCCATTTTTGAGTTATGCGGTTGGCGTATTATCCATCTATGCCTTTAGTTTTATTATAGACGATAAACAGACAACGCGAATTATAACATTTTCCTTTATATCAAATAATTAGAAGGTTTTTAGCACTATGCCATTTGCTTTGGGTCAACGTTGGATCAGTGATACAGAAAGTGATTTAGGTTTGGGCACAGTCGTTGCTATTGAGCCACGCACTGTTAGCTTGATGTTTCCAGCATCAGATGAAAACCGTTTATACGCTCGCCATGATGCACCCGTTACCCGTGTAATGTTTAATGTTGGCGATGTGATTGAAAGCCATGAAGGCTGGTCGTTAAAAGTAACAGCGATCGAAGAAGATAAAGGAATTATTACTTATATCGGTACCCGTACCGATACCCAAGAAAGTGATGTTGCGTTACGAGAGATCTTTTTAAGCCATCAAATTCGATTCAATAAACCACAAGATAAGCTTTTTGCAGGTCAAATCGATCGCATGGATCGTTTTGCACTACGTTACCGTGCCCTAAAAAATCAATATGAGCAATTAAAAAGCCCATTACGTGGCCTGTGTGGCATGCGTGCAGGTTTAATTCCACACCAGCTTTATATCGCTCATGAAGTCGGTCGTCGTTACGCACCACGTGTATTACTGGCTGATGAAGTAGGTTTAGGTAAAACCATTGAAGCAGGCATGATTATCCACCAGCAAGTGCTGTCTGGTCGTGCTGAACGTATTCTAATTTTGGTACCAGAAACTCTGCAGCACCAATGGCTAGTAGAAATGATGCGCCGCTTTAATCTGCATTTTTCTATTTTTGATGAAGAGCGTTGT
Organism: Photobacterium malacitanum; assembly: GCF_900185615.1. GTDB lineage: Bacteria > Pseudomonadota > Gammaproteobacteria > Enterobacterales > Vibrionaceae > Photobacterium > Photobacterium malacitanum. Next base: position 33,539 of record NZ_FYAK01000008.1, on the reverse strand, counting down.
GTTGAATCGTTAGCCGATGCTGCCAACCCTTTTGATACCGCACAGTTTGTATTATGTTCATTGGATTTTCTGCGTAAAAGTCGCCGTCGCTTTGAGCAAGCCCTTGATGCTGATTGGGATTTATTAATTGTCGATGAAGCTCATCACCTAGAATGGAGCGAAGAGCGTCCGAGTCGTCAATATCAAGTAGTTGAAGCTATTGCAGAAAAAACTCCAGGGGTATTATTACTAACAGCGACGCCGGAACAATTAGGCCGTGAAAGCCACTTTGCTCGCCTACGTTTATTAGATCCTGATCGTTTTTACGATTATGAAGCGTTTGTTGAAGAAGAACGTCAATACGAACCTGTTGCCGATGCTGTATCGAAATTACTGGCAGGTGAAGCACTTGATAGCAACGCCAAGCAAACACTCATCGACTTACTGACAGGTCAAGATGTTGAGCCGATGATCACTGCAATTGAAAATGCTACCACAGCAGATGACGCTGAGGCACTTGAAGCACGCCATGAGTTGATCCGTAATCTAATGGATCGCCACGGCACCGGTCGCGTATTGTTCCGTAATACTCGCTCTGCTATCAAAGGATTCCCTAAGCGTCACCTTAATATGTACCCATTGCCAATGCCAAATCAGTACAGCACCGCGATGCGTGTTGCTGCCATGATGTCGGGTAAATTAAGCATTAACGAAAAAGCGATTAAACTGCTTTACCCTGAAGATATCTATCAAGAATTTGAAGGGGAATCTGCCACATGGTGGAACTTTGATCCTCGAATTAACTGGCTGTTAGATATGCTAAAAGCCAATCGTAATGAAAAAGTGTTGGTGATATGTTCTCGTGCGCAAACAGCATTAACGTTAGAGCAAGCATTACGTGAACGTGAAGGTATTCGTGCAACGGTGTTCCATGAAGGAATGTCAATCATTGAGCGCGACAAAGCAGCGGCATATTTTGCGCAAGAAGAAAGTGGCGCTCAGGTATTAATCTGTTCAGAAATTGGCTCTGAAGGACGTAACTTCCAATTTGCAAATCAACTGGTAATGTTTGATTTACCAAGTAACCCAGACTTACTAGAACAACGTATTGGTCGTTTGGATCGTATTGGTCAGCAACGTGATATTGAAATTCATGTGCCGCACCTTGAAGGTACTTCACAAGCATTACTGGCTCGCTGGTTTAATGAAGGTTTAAACGCCTTTGAAGAAACCTGTCCAACAGGCCGTCCGGTTTATGAGGCGGTATGTGAGGACTTAATCACGCTACTTGCCAGCGATAAGCAAGACAATGATGCATTGGAAGCGGTGATCACTCAAAGTGCAGCACTACATAACCAACTTAAAGCAAAATTAGAGCAAGGTCGCGATCGCCTTCTTGAAATTCACTCTAATGGTGGTGAAGCAGCGCAACAATTAGTTGAGCAAATCAGTAGTAAAGACGGCGATACTAACTTAGTTTCTTTCGCGCTGGGCTTATTTGATACTATCGGTCTTAACCAAGACGATAAAGGTGAGAACGCCATTGTTGTCACACCTTCAGAGCACATGATGGTCGCGAGCTACCCAGGTTTACCGTATGACGGCTGCACGATCACCTTTGATCGTAACACTGCCTTATCACGCGAAGATCTGCACTTTATTAGTTGGGAACACCCAATGATTCAAGGTGGTATCGAATTACTATTAAGCGAAGGCGTGGGTACAACGGCTGTTTCATTGCTAAAAAATAAAGCACTGCCAGTCGGCACATTGTTATTAGAGCTGATTTATGTGGTTGATGCCCAAGCGCCAAAACAATCAGGCATTGGTCGTTTCTTACCGAAAACACCGATTCGTATTCTGCTTGATGGTAAAGGTAACAACCTATCAGCGAATGTTGAGTTTGAAAGCTTTAACCGCCAGTTAAGCCCAATTAACCGCCATTTAGGCAGTAAGTTGGTTAACTCAGTACAAAAAGATATCCATACTCTTATTGCTCATGCTGAACGTGAAATCGACAAAGAGTTAGTCTCTGTACGTAGCCAAGCCCAAGCTGAGATGGAAGCAACATTACGTGCTGAACATCAACGTTTACTGGCACTAAAAGCGGTTAACCCTAATATTCGTGATGACGAGTTAGAGTTAATTGAATCTCAGATTTTAGATTTAACAGACTACATTGCTAACGCTCAGATTCAGCTCGATTCATTACGTCTGATTGTTGTAAGTCACAACTAATTATTGATGTTACCGCTCTAAAATTTAGCCGCCGATGATGTGTTTACAGCATGCCATCGGCGGTTTTTTTACCGCTGTAGTACTATATACATACCAATTGTAAGGCATTCATATTAGTATGCTGACCAATTTTTTTACTCATACCAACGAGCGCACCATGAAACCATTGCCTGTGTTGAACTACAACCCACCAACCGATCCTTGGCTAGATACCCTTTTTGTTGATAACGATATTATTGCCGTCAACAAACCTGCAGGTCTGTTATCAAATCCAGGGCGTCAACCTGAGCATCATGACAGTGTATTTGCGCGTGTATTAGAACAATATCCACAATCACAAATCGTACATCGGTTAGACATGGGGACATCTGGTTTAATTGTATTAGCACTCAATAAAGCTGCTGAATGTCATTTCAAAGCGCAATTTCGTGAACGTGAAACCAAAAAAGTCTATTACGCCCGTGTATGGGGACATCTTGAGCATGATAGTGGCACGGTCGATTTACCTCTGATTTGTGATTGGCCTAACCGTCCGCGTCAAAAAGTGTGTTTTGATGATGGTAAACCGTCAGTGACACATTATGAGGTATTAAGTCGCGACGAAAATAGCACCTTAGTTCGATTGTTACCAATCACAGGCCGCTCACACCAACTACGAGTACATATGCAAGCACTAGGACACCCTATTTTAGGTGATAAGTTCTATGCCAATGATGAAGCCGTTGCAGCGTCACCACGATTATTATTACACGCAGCAGAGCTAACATTTACCCATCCTGGTAGCAATGAGCCGATGCACCTTTTTGCACCATGTGAGTTTTACCCACAAGCACCAACTCAAACAATTTACCCATAAGCGGTAGGCATCTTGAATAATGAATGCTAGCGTAAAGCCTGCATTCATTGTTTATTGAGGTTACCCATGGATACTATCGTTTTTCTTGATCATGGAACCATTCCGGCGCATATCAGCCTTCCTCGGCCTAATTTTTGTCATCAATGGCAGCAATACGAAACCACAACGCCTGCACAAGTCATTGAACGACTTCAAGATGCGACAATCGCGATCACCAATAAAGTCATCCTTGATAGTCAAGTACTGGCACAATTACCCCAGCTTAAATTTATCGCCATTGCCGCGACGGGCACCAATAATGTTGATCTCGATTACTGTCGTAGCCACAATATTAAAGTAGCTAATATTCAAGGTTATGCTACCCGCTCAGTACCAGAGCACGTCATTGCGATGATTTTTGCCCTCAAACGCAACTTGGCAGGTTATCAACAAGATATCGCTAACGGGGAATGGCAGCGCCAGCAACAATTTTGTTTTTTCACTCATTCCATTACTGATGTTGCAGGCTCAACCCTAGGTATTTTTGGTAACGGCAGTTTAGGTCAGGCTGTTGCGACACTGGCACGCGCCATTGGCATGGAGGTGTTATTTGCCGAGCATGCAGGAGCAAGTCAGTGCCGAGATGGTTACCACCCTTTTGAGCAAGTGTTGCGTGAAGCCGACATCATTAGCCTTCATTGCCCACTCACTCCAGCAACCACCAATATGATTGCCGAACCACAGTTTGCTTTAATGAAATCAAGCGCGATTATTATCAATACCGGCCGTGGGGGCTTAATCAATGAAGTCGAGTTAATTAACGCATTACTAACAAACCAAATTGCAGGTGCGGGAATTGATGTCTTTACTCAAGAACCAGCTCCAATATCGAATCCTTTAATTGCTCATAGCCATTTACCCAATTTAATTTTAACCCCACATGTGGCATGGGGTTCCGACTCTGCCATTCAAACATTAGTCAATCAGTTAATTGATAATATTAATAGCTTCCATTTAGGCACCGATAAAAATCAGCTTTAACCTCGATTTTTAGCCACAAAAAAGCGAGCATTTACGCTCGCTTTTTTATATAACGATTCAACCATCGTGGCGATTAATAGGCTATTTAAAGCCCTTTTCTTTACGGATCAAATCATAAGCAGCCTGTAACTCTTGGGTTTTTTGCTTAGCGATTTCCATCATTTCTGGTGGTAAACCTTTAGCGGCCAACTTATCAGGATGGTGTTCATTCATTTGTTTACGGTAGGCGCGTTTAACTTCTTGCGCAGAAGCGTCATCATTTACACCTAATACTTTAAATGCATCCGCTAACTGATCGCGTGTAGGCGGCGCTTGAAAACCACCACCTTGCTGATGATACTGCTGATGAAAGCCACCCTGTTGAAAACGGAATGCGGCTTCTTGCATTTGTAAACGTTGCTCAAGTTGTGCTTCTGAGAAACCAAGATAACGCGCAATCACGTGCAATAACTCACGCTCTTTCGGATGTAATTGGCCGTCAGCAAATGCCGCTTGGATTTGCAGCTCTAAGAAAAACTGTAACAAATCTGCCCGTCCAGCACGGCTACGAACACGATTAAGGGTTGCTTCTAATGGAAAGGTATCTTCTTTACCCTCACGAAACGCATTTTGCGCTTGGCGACGAGACTCACCTTGCAACCCCATACGATCCATGATCGTACTCGCCACTCGAATTTCATTTTCAGTCACACGACCTTTGGCTTTTGCCATATGGCCCATGGTGGCAAAACAGGCATTAAAAAACTCTGCTTGGCGCTCAGCATTAGTGGCATTTTTACCACCAAATCCACCAAAGCCGCCATTCATTTGGCGCGCATAAGCTTTATCAAATTGATGACCAATAAATAGCCCGATCAACAATCCAGGTAGCTTACCAATAGAGAGTCCTAGCAACGCACCAATAATTTTTCCCCATATACCTGTTCTTTGCATTCTATACTCTCTGGTAATTTGTTAATTTTTTCACTGTTTACCCAACAGCATGCGCTGAAAAGATGCCGTCGCGTTAAATTTGCATTATGATAGCTGTCATTTGTCGGGAATGCTTGTAAAAAGCGCAACAATTCGCCTTGCACCAAATTGATACAGGAATGTTGAATTAGATGTCACTTACCTCTCACAGTTTACTAGCCACAATGATTAGCTTGGCCCTTTATGGCCCAGCAATGGCTGCCGACATCACTCCTACAAGTGGTGATAGTCACAACCTACCTACCATTGCAGATCCCGCTAATGATGCGGCTCATGGTAGCAAAGATCCTCTTGCGATGGTACGTGGCGTCTGTATTCCAGAAAAAGATCGCCAACAAGATACCAACAACGAACCGATCCATATCAGTGCTAACCGAGTAGAAGCACAGCAGAATAAAACCGCCGTTTATTCTGGTGACGTGATCGTCAAGCAAGGGACTCGTACGATTGTTGCCGATAAAGCAACCTTACAACAACCAGACAATATTGTGACCGCTAACGGTAATGTTTTCTATCAAGATGGTAGCATGGATATCGATGCCAAGCGCCTAACTAGCGATCTTGATACTAAAGATGCTCAAATGAATGACGCCGTCTACCAGATGACCTGTCAGGCTGGTCGTGGCGATGCCAAATTAATTGAACGTCGCAATGTTGATGGTACTCAATTTTACGAGATGAAGGATGGTACTTACACCACCTGTCCTAGTCGCGATAAGAGCTGGCGTTTTGCTGCTGGTAGCCTAGAGCGCGAAGGTCAATCGCCATTTGCAGATTTATATAACGCCCGTTTTGAAGTCCTCGATTTTCCAGTTTTTTATCTACCGTGGTTGCGTGTACCAGTAACAGATCAACGTCTGACCGGTTTCCTTTACCCATCGATATCTTACGGCTCCAAGAACGGCATGGAGCTTGAGACCCCATTTTATTGGAATATCGCCCCTAATTACGATCTAACTTTTACGCCTAAATACATGAACCACCGTGGGTTGCAATTAACCTCTGAGTTCCGTTATTTAACCGATTTTGGTCAAGGCAAAATGATCGGTGAATATTTAGGTCACGATAAAAAGCATCAAGATTATGATAAACGTTGGGGTATTCAGTGGACACACAGCGGAATTATTAATAAAAACTGGTTGCTGAATATTGATTACAGCAAAGTCAGTGATCCTAAATATTTTGATGACGTCGACTCAATTATTGGTCAACGTGAAGATAATAACCTCCTGCAAACGGCATCATTGGCATACCGTAATGCTAACTGGGACACCAGTTTAATGGTACGTGACTTTCAACCACTGACAGAAAGTGGCGAAGGCACTCAATACCGATTAATGCCTCAACTATCGAGCACATACTACAAATCTGATCTACCATACGGTTTGGATTTTACGCTGCCGATGAGTATCAGTAAATTTGATACCGATGATCGTACCAAGCCAACTGCAGATCGGGTTACTTTTGATCCAACATTAACCTTACCTTATGCGACACCATGGTGGTCAGTTACAACTCAAGCTAAGTTAAATTATGCTCATTACAATCAACAATTTGATGTTAAGCAAAACCCTAATTTAAGCACCCTTGATAAAACGGTTGATCGTACTGTTCCTGAATTTAGAGTTAATAGTAGCTTATATTTTGAGCGTGACACCTCCATTATGGGTGAACACTACACTCAAAGTTTAGAGCCACAACTGCAATATTTATACGTTAAAAATGTCGATCAATCAGGCATTTACAACCCAGTTAATTATAACGGTGGCGGTTACGATTCAACCCGTTTACAACAAGACTATTATGGCTTGTTTAGTGATCGTACCTACAGTGGTCAAGATTACATTGCACCAGCCAACCAATTTACGGTCGGCGCCACAACACGTTATTATGATGCTAACTTTAAGGAACGTTTTACCCTTTCACTGGGTCAAATATTCTATATTGATAAACCGGTCGCTGATGGCAGTGAAGCAAAAAGCTACTCTGCAACCGCATTAGAAACCGAATTTAACCTTGATGATAATTTATTCTTCAAGAGCTCAATGCAATATGACTCAAGTGAAAATGAGATCCAGCAAGGCAGTACCGCGGTTGAATACCGTAATGGACGTGTATTCATTCAACCAAGTTATCGTTATGTTTCTCGTACTTATCTTGGTAATTATGTCGATGAAAACACATTAAAAGATAACGGTAATGATGGCATATCACAATTAGGTTTATCAGCAGGATTCCCAATTAACGATAATATTGATATTACCGCGGATTATTTCCAAGACATGAATGTTAATAAAATGCTTGAGAGCCGCGTAGGCTTAGTTTACCGCTCGGCATGTTGGATGATTGGTCTAAGCTATAATCGCTATGCGAAAGATCCATTAAACCAAGACTTTACTAAGTACGACAGCAATGTCAGCTTCTCGTTTAGTCTGCTAGGACTGCAAGGTGCACGACCATTAGGTCAAGCTTCAGATGATGGCGGCAATATCTTAGGTTATGCTGACCCATTTACACTTAAAAATTAATGATCGTGGCGATAATACATATCGCCACTCAACATGACGGACTATAAATGAAAAAGTGGAAGTATTCGGCGATAAGCGTAATGCTCATGGGGATGACAGCAACGGCTATGGCAGCTCCTCAACCGCAAGAATTAAATCAAATTGTTACCACAGTTAACGATGGTGTCATTTTGCAAAGTGACGTTAATGCGATGCTAAAAACCGTCCATCTTAATGCTGCAGCGGCAGGGCAGGCATTGCCTTCAAACAATATCCTACGCCAGCAAGTAATGGATAAATTGATCATGGAAACGCTACAAATCCAGCAAGCAAAACAGCTGGGGTTGCGTATTGATGACAGCCAACTTGATCAAGCTATTGCTGATGTTGCTAAACAACGTAATGTCACTGTTGCCCAGTTACGCCAACAGTTAGCCAATGCTGGAATTAGCTTCTCGATGTTCCGTGAGCAATTACGTAACGACATGTTAGCCTCTGAAGCACGTACTATTATTGTGCGTAAACGAGTCAACATTTTGCCACAAGAAGTCGATAGTTTAGCAGCACAGCTTGCAAAGCAAACTCAGCAAAACGTGCAATACAACATCAGCCAAATTCAGATCGCTGTTGATGATGATGCCGATAAAGCCACCCGCGAAAAAGCGAAGCAAGAAGCTAACAAGATTTATGGCGAGCTAAAACAAGGCGCTAATTTCGCTGAATTGGCTTACCGCTACTCCAAAGGTCCTAAAGCCCTTAAAGGTGGTGAGTGGGGCTGGATGAGTAAAGATGAAATGCCAACAATTTTTGCTGACCAAATTAAAACCAGCAGCAAAGACAGTATCATTGGTCCTTTCCGTAGCGGCGTTGGTTACCATATTTTAAAAATCAATGACGTTAAAGGCATGCCAACAGTATCTGCGGTTGAAGTAAAAGCTCGTCATATTTTAATTAAAACCTCCATTATTTTAAGTGACGCCGCAGCGAAAAAAGAATTACAACAAATTCGCCAGAAAATCATTAGTGGTAAAGAAAGTTTTGCTGCAGCTGCAAAACAGTACAGTGAAGATCCAGGCTCTGCTAGCAATGGCGGTCAACTAGGTTGGCAACTTCCTTCAATGTATGCCCCTGCTTTTGCAAAAGAAGTAGAAACATTACCAGTCGATCAAATTAGCCAACCGTTTAAATCTCAGTTTGGCTGGCATATTGTAGAAGTAGAAGGTCGTCGTAATGTCGATCGTACTGAAGCTGCCTTAAAGAATCGTGCGGCACAAATTTTGTTTAATCGTAAGTTCAATGAAGAAGCACAAACTTGGTTACAAGAACTGCGTGCAGGTGCCTACATCGAACAAATGAATAAGGTAAATAATGGCTAATAACAAGCAAATGACTAACCCACAACGGATTGCGATCACCCCAGGTGAACCGGCAGGAATTGGCCCAGATTTAGTCATTGCCTTGTGTCAGCAACATTGGCCGCACCAACTTGTAATTTGTGCTGATGCGCAGGTTATGGTAGAACGTGCGGCTCAATTAGGTTTAGCGCTTACTATTTTGCCCTATCAATCTGAGTTACCCGCGATACCACATCAAGCGGGAACAATGACTGTAGCTCAAATAGACAGTGCCGCCGAGGTTATCAGCGGCCAACTTGACGAACAAAATGGGCTCTATGTATTAGCAACATTAGAACGTGCCGCTTCTGGTTGTATGAGCGGTGAGTTCGCCGCGGTTGTTACTGGCCCCGTCCACAAAGGGGTCATTAACCGCGCAGGTGTTTCTTTTAGTGGTCACACTGAGTTTTTTGCCCAGCAATCAGAGACAGCACAAGTTGTGATGATGCTGGCAACAACAGGGTTACGGGTTGCATTAGTAACAACCCATATTCCGGTAAGCAGTGTTTCTAAAGCTATTACTGAACAACGACTTAAGCAAGTTATTCGTATCTTGCATGCTGACTTAGTGACTAAATTTGGTATTGCGTCGCCGAAAATTTATGTTTGCGGGCTCAATCCTCATGCCGGAGAAGACGGCTGTATGGGAATGGAAGAAATTGATACTATCATTCCAACATTAGAACAACTGCGTCAGCAAGAAGGCATAAATTTGCTTGGACCATTTCCAGCAGATACTATCTTTCAAGAAAAATATTTAGCTGATGCCGATACGGTATTAGCCATGTATCACGATCAAGGGTTACCGGTGCTGAAATATAAAGGCTTCGGTAAATCAGTCAACATTACGTTGGGACTGCCCTTTATCAGAACTTCAGTAGATCATGGTACCGCACTGGAACTCGCAGGTACTGGGCAAGCAGATATAGGTAGCCTTCGGACAGCGCTATCCCACGCCCTCGAATTGGTAGAAAAACAAGCATGAGCAGCGATCAAGTCCATTTAGGTCACCGTGCGCGTAAGCGCTTTGGCCAAAACTTTTTAAAAGACCCATATATTATTGATGGTATCGTATCAGCGATTAACCCTCTACCCGGCCAAAACTTGGTAGAAATTGGCCCTGGCCTTGGTGCAATCACAGAATATGTTGGCAAGTTAGTCGATAAATTTACTGTTATCGAACTTGACCGAGATTTGGCGGAGCGTTTACGTAACCACCCCGATCTAGCATCAAAACTAACCATCCATGAAGGCGATGCAATGCGCTTCGATTTTACGCAACTTATTAAAGAAAATAATAAGCTACGTATTTTCGGTAACTTGCCTTACAACATCTCAACCCCGTTAATGTTCCACATTTTTGAGTTCCATAAAGACGTACTAGATATGCACTTTATGCTTCAAAAAGAAGTGGTTAATCGTCTTGCTGCGGGCCCTGGTAGTAAAGCTTATGGCCGTTTAACGGTTATGGCGCAATACTACTGTAAAGTAATGCCTGTATTGGAAGTGCCGCCAGAGTCTTTCGTACCTGCACCAAAAGTAGATTCAGCAGTGGTGCGTTTAACGCCATATGAAGTATTACCATTCCCATGTACTAACCTAAAATGGTTAGATCGTGTGTGTCGTGAAGGCTTCAACCAGCGTCGTAAAACGATCCGTAACTGTTACAAAGCTTTGTTGACACCAGAGCAACTTGAAGCGCTTGGTATTAACCCTAGCCACCGTCCAGAAAACATTACGGTAGAACAATTTGTTGCTATGGCTAATTGGCTTGATGCTAATTTCCAAAAAGAAGAGCAATAACGTTAGCGCGCCTTAACAACTGCGCTCATAACGCAATAACCCTGTGTAACATCTCACGTGTTATACAGGGTTTTCTTTATTTATTAGCCAACAATACTAAAATGAGAGTAAATCATCAGCAAAGGATATTGCCTATGAGTATCTCATCTCCTCCAACCATCAAATGCCATGTTGTCAGTCATTACCTTGCCGAACAGTCACAACCCGATCAGCAACGTTACGTATTTTCTTATACTATCACTATTAAAAATTTAGGCCGTGGCAACGCGCATTTACTGACACGTTATTGGCTAATTACCGATGCCAATGGTAAAAAATTGGTTATTGAAGGTGAAGGTGTCGTCGGAAAACAACCGCATATTAACGCTGCTGATGAATTCACTTATACCAGTGGTACTATCATCGAAACCCCTGTTGGTGTAATGCAAGGTCAATACACCATGGAAGATCAAGCTGGTAATAAATTTAAAGTTGAAGTTGCCCCATTTCGACTAGCAATGCCGAACATTCTTCATTAACCTAGCGATTAATTTCATGTTAATAAACGCATTGTTAATGGGAGCACCATGGCGACTTATCTTGTCGGTGATATTCAAGGCTGTTTACCCGACTTAAAAAAACTATTAGCCCAAGCGAATTTTGATCCCCATCATGATCATTTATGGCTGGCGGGCGATCTGGTTGCACGAGGACCTGAATCTTTAGAAACATTACGCTTTGTCAAAGCATTAGGCGATCATGCGACGGTCATTTTAGGCAATCATGATCTGCATTTATTAGCAGTATCTCACCAACTAGCACGCGCGAAAAAAAGCGATAATATCCATCAAATTTTCACCGCAGAAGATGGCAAAGAATTACTTGATTGGTTGCGCCACCAGCCTCTATTAGCAGAACACCCTCACTATCCATTGGTTATGGTCCACGCTGGCATTACGCCGCAATGGTCACTTGAACAAGCCCGTCAGCATGCGCGTGAAGTCGAACAACTGCTGCAGTCTGATGACTATTTATGGTTATTGAAAAATATGTATGGTGACGGCCCCGATTGGTGGCAACAGGATCTGTCACGATTAGAGCGACTACGATTTACGATCAACAGTTTTACACGAATGCGCTTTTGCGATCCTCAAGGGCGGCTGGATATGCATTGTAAGGTACAGCCGAATGATCCTGCTGTTGGTGATCTGATCCCATGGTTTGATGTTCAGCGTGCTCAACCGATAGAAAAGACTATTATCTTTGGTCATTGGGCTGCACTAATGGGTCACCAAGATCAGCATTGTATTGGCTTAGATACTGGTTGTGTCTGGGGTAATAGCTTAACCATGCTGCGCTGGGAAGATGGGCAACGATTTGTCACTGAATGCCCGCTCTACGCCTGATCATGGCATATAACAATGCCGACAGTGGTTGTCGGCATTATTGATCATCGATATTGTGGTTATTTACTGCGATCGCGCTAAGATCACAAACTCCATTGCATAGGCATTATTAGCATCACTATCATGGTGCTCTTTAGCCACCACTTGCCAATTATTGCCCCAATTAGGAAACTGAGTATCGCCGTCAAGATCCGCATCAATGAAGGTTAAATACAAACTATCAGCCATCGGCAAACAAGCTTGATAAATACTACCGCCACCAATGATCATTAGTTCAGGCACATCACCAGCGGCTAATTTAGCCGCAGCAATATCGTTAACAACAGTGATCCCTTGGGCTACAAAGTCAGGATTGCGGCTAATAACTATGTTTAATCGACCCGGCAATGGACGTCCAATTGATTCAAAAGTTTTACGTCCCATCACAATTGGTTTCCCCATAGTACAGCGTTTAAACCATGCAAAATCTGCAGGTAAATGCCACGGCATACTATTATCTTTACCAATGATCCGATCATGAGCCATTGCTGCGATCATACTGATCTTCATTATTGCATCTCCATTCACACTATGCGTGTGCGCATTATAATTCTGCTGTAGTTATACCACAGGCCGACGACGATAAAATAGTAACCCTGGCATAGCTAATCCAATCGCTAATGCAGCTACGATAAACATCGCTTTTAGCACGTTATCAATCATCAATCCCCATAAAGCCAATGAAAAACCACGGTGATTAATTTCAACGATAGCAATCATGGCTTTAAAGGCAAATACTCCCGGTACCATTGGAATCAATGCTGCAACAGTAAACACTTTAGGATGGGCTAAAAAACGGTGCGACCAATGGACACCGATCATACCGACCAAGGTTGCAGCCACAAAGGTTGACCACTCAATTGACAGTCCCCAATGCATTAATAAAAATCGTGTTCCATGGCCAATTGCGCCACCAATAGCACAATATTTTAATGCTTTTTGAGGCACATTAAATACCAATGCAAATCCTAATGCGGGGATCATTGCTAAAAGCATATCATTCAGTAATGCCATTATTAACGTCATAGTAACCACCCCCACACATCAAGCACATTCATCGCAGCCACAATTCCCATACAGGTTGATAACGTGAGTAAACTCGCCATGGTCCAGCGCGCTAGCCCCATACTAGGGAAACCTTTTACCATGTCTGCGACGGCGTTAATTAATGGAAAGCCAGGGACTAACATCAACACCGATGAGGCCATGGCTAAAAAAGGTTGTTCGCCAATATTATACACTTCACCTAGACCTGATATTAAGGTGGTTACAAAGGCGGTTACAGCGAAATTTAACAGCGGATTAAAGTGATAACTGGCAATTTGTTGGCGCACAATCATCCCTACTGATGATGCACAAAACGTCAGCATAAATACTGGCCAATCACCGCCAGCTAAACGACTAAATGCCGCACATGATAAGCCAATCATCACCACCACTAACCAACGATTATAACGCGCTGTTTTGAGGTTTTGTAACCGTGCTTGAACATCATGGCAGTCCAATAATCCGCGCTCAACAAGAATACAAATACGTTGAATATCAGTCACTATTTGCATATTAATACCGCTATCTTGGCAGCGGCGAGTGGTAGTAATACAGGTGCCTAAATGACGAGTACTGATCACCATTGAACTGGCTGATAATGATACTTCAACATGCTCAACCCCCAATGCTAATCCCAATCGACGCGTCACATCCATAATTACCGAGCTTTCGGCACCGTGTTGTAATAACCGTTGACCGGCTTCAATGGCCAATCGAGTCAATTGCCGTTGTTGAGATTCGGTTAATGGCTGCAGCACTCTCTCCATGTCGATATCCATTTATAATCCATTATAAAACCCATTTTGTAACAACTAGCATACCTAACCTACAACCGTATTCGTTGATTAAGCACAAAAAAAGCCACACCTTAACGGTATGGCTTATTCGCATAAAGCACGATCAGAACTTATGGCTTATAGATGATCTCGACATCGTAATCATCTTCATTCCAATCATCCCAATCATCATCATCGCCGTCTTCATCCTGAACTTTCTTAATTTGTTCAGCGTGGTAATCATCCCACTTAAAGTCGACTTTATCTTCTTTTTGCTCTTCCGCTTCGTACTTAACGCGTGGCAAGGCATCAATAGCAGCCATCAGATCATAAGTCAGCTCTTTAGTACCAATGCGATTTAACGCTGAAATACTGTAATGCTTACCTTCCCATGCTAATGCTTCAAGCACTTCGGTGATCTTTTCTTGTGCTTGCTCTTCGTCAAGAAGATCCGCTTTGTTAAATACGATCCAGCGTGGCTTATTGCCTAGCTTATCGCTGTATTGCTCAAGTTCATTGATAATAGTAAAGGCATTCTCTACTGGATCAGAACCATCAGCTGGTAGTAAATCAACCATGTGTAATAACACACGACAACGCTCAAGGTGCTTCAAGAAGCGAATACCCAAACCTGCACCGTCAGCGGCACCTTCAATAAGACCTGGAATATCAGCAACCACAAAACTACGCTCTGCATCGACACGTACCACGCCCAAGCTTGGCACTAGGGTTGTGAACGGGTAATCAGCTACTTTCGGCTTAGCAGACGATACAGCGCGAATGAAGGTAGATTTACCCGCATTAGGTAAACCAAGCATGCCCACATCAGCAAGAAGTAGCAACTCAAGACGTAAATGACGAATTTCACCTTTACTACCCATACTCTTTTGACGAGGAGCACGGTTTACAGATGATTTGAAACGGGTGTTACCTAAGCCGTGGAAACCACCTTTAGCAACCATCACTTTCATACCATGTTCAGTAAGATCGGCGATCACTTCGCCCGTATCTTCATCAATGGCACGTGTACCAACTGGCACGGTTAATACTTTATCCGCACCGCGTTTACCCGTACAGTTACCGCCGCGACCATTTTCACCACGCTCAGCGGCATGGAAACGCTCAAAACGGTAATCAATTAGCGTATTAAAGTTTTCATCAGCGAACAGGTAAACATCACCGCCGTCACCACCGTCACCGCCATCAGGGCCGCCACGAGGAATGTACTTTTCAGTACGAAAACTTACTACACCGTTACCGCCATCACCGGCATCGGCGCGAATAACCGCTTCATCTATAAACTTCATTTTTTTCTCCGCACTGTGGCGTTTAACGTACAGCGATAACGGCATTTAGCACAGATCATCGCGTAGTAATTATTGTTATGGACCTTGACTATTTGCTTTGGCGAATAAACTTATGGCCTATTGCACAGCAAACAGCGCCACTTACCACAACCATAGCACCGAGATAGCCCCATATATTCAAAGAGACTGTCGCAACATATTGTGGCCAAGCCAAACTCGCAAGATCGACAAATAATATCGTAAACAAGGGAGTCAGTGTGATCACCGCGCTCACTTGTGATGCTTGCCAACGGGCCATTGCTTCTGCAAATGCACCATAGCCAACAAGCGTATTAACACAACAGAATAACAGCATCCCTAATTGGCGGTTATCCATTGTTAAAATTTGTTGTGGTTGTGCCATTGGCGTCAGTATTACAGCACAGATGATATAAATCATCAGTAATATTTGTGCTGATGAAAACTGTCTTAATAACCATTTCTGCGCTAAGCCATAAACGACCCACACTAACGCAGCGGCAACAGCAAGACTAACACCAAGAGTATAGCCAGAAAAACTGGTAAACAACTCAATCAGCCGTTCATTAAAGAATAAGATCAAACCACTAATTAAAGCGATTACACCAATAATTTGATGGCGACCTAATTTTTCTTTAAATATCCATGCACTTGATACTAACAGCATCACTGGCGCTAATTGGATAATAACTTGTACAACAGGAGGGTTCAGGTATTTCAATGAACTGTTATACAGCACAAAGTTACCCGCAAGGCCAACGCTGGCGATGACTAGCACCACCCAACTCATTCGGCCAAGATTTGATATTGTTGGTAATTGCTTTCGCCACGCTAAAAATAGGCCTAAACCCAACGCTGCAGTGATAAAGCGATACCAAACAATCGTAAAAGGATCCATCACCTCTACAGCTTGTTTCATTGCAATTGGCAATGCCCCCCAAAAAATGGCGGTTGTCATTGCAAGAAAAAAACCAATTATCGGGCCGCGGTTAATCATAAACCCTCCAGATATAAAAAGCCCCGCCAAAAAGGCAGGGCTTTAATATTCGTGTCGATCCTGAAAATTATTCAGCGTCGATAGATACGAATTTACGGTTTTTAGGACCTTTAACTTCAAACTTCACTTTACCGTCAGATAGAGCGAATAGAGTGTGGTCTTTACCTAGGCCAACGTTTGTGCCAGCGTGGAACTTAGTACCACGTTGACGAACGATGATGTTGCCTGCTAATACAGACTCGCCACCAAAACGCTTAACACCTAGGCGTTTGCTTTCTGAATCACGGCCGTTATTAGTAGAACCGCCAGCTTTTTTATGTGCCATCTTTAAATTCTCCTGTTATTAAGCGCTGATGCCAGTAATTTTGACTTCAGTGAACCACTGACGGTGGCCCATTTGCTTACGAGAGTGCTTACGACGACGGAACTTAACGATTTTAATTTTATCGCCACGACCGTGAGTAACAACTTCAGCAGTTACTTTACCGCCAGCTACAAACGGTGCACCTACAGTTACTTCTTCGCCATTAGCTACTAAAAGAACTGAATCAAATTCAACGTTAGCGCCAGTTTCAGCGTCTAATTTTTCTAAGCGTAAGGTTTGGCCTTCGCTTACACGGTGTTGTTTACCACCACTTTGGAAAACAGCGTACATGTCTTACTCCGCTTCTCCGCATAGGCCATTTGCCACGTCTAAAATGGGCAATGGGTATGCGCTTAATCTTGTCATCAATAGGGCGCGAATGTTACGCGAAAAGAGACTTTGTGGCAAGCCATTCTCGAAAGAAAATTGGTGAAAAGCTACCCAATCCAAAAACTGTTTGAAATAGCTGTATTTGAGGTTATGACGATATGGTTATTTTAGTGTAAGATTCCAGTATCAATTCGAAAAATTTTCCGCCCTACGCGGCTAACAATCTTGCTGGACGTATAATGGATTTTAAAGCTATCCAAGCGCTCACCGCCAACGATATGGCGGAAGTCGACGCGAAGATACAGGCGCAACTTAACTCAGATGTTGCCCTCATCAATCAACTCGGATTCTACATTGTAAACAGTGGCGGCAAACGTATTCGCCCCATGCTGGCAGTATTAACAGCACGTGCACTTGGCTATGGCGGTGATAAACACACCACAGCTGCTGCTTTTGTTGAGTTTATTCATACCGCGACATTGCTTCATGACGATGTTGTTGATGAATCAGATATGCGCCGTGGCAAAGAAACGGCAAATGCTGCGTTTGGTAACGCCGCCAGTGTGTTAGTGGGTGATTATATTTACACTCGCTCATTTCAAATGATGACTAGCCTACGATCTTTAAAGATCCTCGACATCATGAGTGAAGCCACTAACGTGATCGCTGAAGGTGAAGTGTTGCAGTTAATGAACTGCAATGATCCTGACACCACTGAAGATAGCTACATGCAAGTTATCTACTCCAAAACAGCGCGTTTATTTGAAGCTTCAACCCAAATTGCGGCAATTATTGCTGAAGCGCCAGCTGATATTGAGCTTGCACTTCAAGAATATGGTCGTTATTTAGGTACCGCCTTCCAGCTCATCGATGATGTACTTGACTATGTTGCCGATGGCAAAGAAATGGGCAAGAACGTCGGCGATGATCTTGCTGAAGGTAAACCAACGTTACCGCTATTGCATGCAATGCACCATGGCGATCAAACGCAAGCAGCAATGATACGTGACGCGATTATGCATGCTAATGGTATGGATAAGCTTGATGCTATTTTAGCATGTATGCACCAGCACGGTTCGTTAGAGTACACCCAGCAACGTGCAGAAGAAGAAGCGCAGAAAGCTATAGCCGCTCTTGCACCAATTGCTGATTCTGACTATAAGCAAGCTCTTATCACATTGGCGCATATGGCAGTACAACGTAAAAAATAGCTCTTCCCTCCCTATTGAAAAACCTGTCTTTGGTGACAGGTTTTTTATTTTCAGAAATCGATATCTTATCGTTGTTATACCACGATCTATGATGATCTATACTATAGCTACCCGTAATTTTTATACCTTATAGGCTAAGAAGGTGGCTATGGATATCAAACATCTAACCACAGGAATGTGGGTCGAATCTTGTCATGGTGTAGGAAAAGTGATCGGCATTGATCATCAATACCAATCAGTGATCATTGAACACCATCACGATCATCAGCTACAGTCGATTGATATCGTTGATCTTATCGACCAACCCCAGCTCCATAACGGATGCGATCGTTATTATTAATATTTCGCTGATACGAAAAGACCCTCAATAATTGATTACCAACTATTGAAGGGTCTGTCGTGTTTATATGTTAATTATCTTGGCTTATTGGGCAGCGAACTCTTCTCCAAGCGTAATATCGCCACGCAATGTATCAAGCATACTTTCTAATGCATGTTGCTCAAATGCACTTAAGTGACCGTAATCCATCACTTCCTCAATCCCTTCTTTACCCAGTAATACTGGTTGAGCGAAGAAACGAGCATGTTTACCATCACCTTCAACATATGCACACTCAACAACACCCTGCTCACCTTGCAGTGCACGTACCATCGCTAAGCCAAAGCGACATGCTGCTTGGCCCATAGAGAGCGTTGCTGAACCACCACCCGCTTTTGCTTCCACAACTTCAGTGCCTGCATTCTGAATACGAGGCGTTAGTGCTTTCACTTCATCGTCAGTAAAGCTCACACCTTCAACTTGTGATAGCAATGGTAAAATAGTCACGCCCGAGTGACCACCAATAACAGGCACTCGAATATCACATGGTGAAACACCTTTTAGTTCAGCAACAAAGGTTTCAGAACGGATAACATCAAGTGTGGTAATACCAAACAATTTACGCTTATCGTAAACACCCGCTTTTTTCAACACATCAGCTGCAATTGCAACTGTAGTATTAACTGGATTAGTAATAATACCAACACATGCTGCAGGACATACAACGGCGATTTTTTCTGCTAATGATTTCACAATACCAGCATTAACATTGAATAAGTCAGCACGATCCATACCCGGCTTACGTGCCACCCCTGCAGAAATAAGCACAACATCAGCACCTTCTAGTGCCGGTGTTGGATCGTCACCACAATATCCTTTAATTGCTACTGGGGTTGGAATATGGCTTAAATCTGCTGCAACACCAGGTGTTACAGGAGCAATATCATATAGAGCAAGATCTGAGCCTGCAGGTAAACGGTTTTTCAATAGCAATGCTAATGCTTGACCAATACCACCAGCCGCACCAATTACAGCAACTTTCATGTTCGTTCTCCTTTACGATAGAAGTATATTTTTGAAGTGGGTACAATCGACTTCAGCTAACAATAGTAGTAACTGAATAACAATCTATGGACGTTATATTAAGCATAAAAAAAATACAATCCTCACCCACTCGCTTTGCGAAGTAACGCAGAATCCCATAAAAATGCACTCAAACGCTTTTATCAGACAAATAAAATAAATATTTAATAATGGCTATTATTTATCAAAATCCGATTAATTAGTTTTGATAAAACAATGACAAGAGTCACAATAAAATTTTTTATATATAACAAAAATGCGGCTTCACATATTTATTTTGATTCACTTTGTTTGCCAGTGAGTCACAGGTTATGCAAAAATGGTTTACCTCGTCCCTGTAGATAATATTTACTTATGCGAAATTCAGACAAACAAGAACGTCTCGTTAAAGCGTTTAAATTAATTTTAAAAGAAGAAAAATTCAGTTCTCAAGGTGAGATTGTTGATGCGTTGAAAGCACAGGGTTTTGATAATATTAATCAATCAAAAGTCTCTCGCATGCTCACCAAATTTGGTGCAGTACGTACTCGCAACGCCAAGATGGAAATGGTGTATTGTTTACCGATTGAACTTGGTGTTCCAACAATCAGTAGCCCTCTAAAAGAGTTGGTAATGGAAGTTGGCTTTAACAGTGCGCTAGTTGTGATCCATACCGGCCCTGGTGCGGCACAAGTGATTGCACGTTTATTAGATTCTTTAGGTCGACCAGAAGGGATCTTAGGTGTTGTGGCCGGTGATGATACGATTTTTATTACTCCAACCAGTAACATCACGACTAATGAGCTTTATGCGTCAGTATGTGGACTGTTTGACTACAGCCACTGATCGATAATGAGGGTCTATCTAACTTCATACTGCATCAATATACATGCTCAAGAAACATAGACCCTTCGTTTATAATGTCTCGTGGTAATAAACGACACTATTATTTTTCAGGTTGCTCATAACCCCAGCGAGGTACTAACCCTTGCTCTATTTTGAGATGATCTAATATCCTTGCCACCATAAAATCAACTAAATCATCAATAGTTTGTGGTTGATGATAAAACCCAGGGGCTGCAGGCATAATTGTTACGCCCAATTGCGATAACTTAAGCATATTCTCTAAATGGATACTAGAAAATGGGGTTTCCCTGATCACTAGCAATAACTGACCGCGTTCTTTTATCACTACATCAGCTGCTCGCTCAAGCAAATTATTAGACATACCATAAGCAACTGAAGCTAATGTTGATGCTGAACATGGACAGATCACCATCTGCTTAGGGGCAGCCGAGCCAGAAGCGACTGGTGAGAACCACTCTTCTTTACCACACACCACTAATTTTTCAGTTGGACATTGTAAAAACTCAACTAATTGTTGTTGTGCTGTTGCTGGTGCTGCTGATAATTTAAGTCCATGCTCTGTCGCTAATACCACTCGCGCCGCAGATGATATCAACAGATAAACCTGATAATCAGCCGCTAATAAACATTCCAACAACCGCAAACCATAAGGTGCACCAGACGCGCCCGTCCATGCTAATGTTATCTGTTTCGGTTTCATTCTCTCTCACTTTTATTTTGCAGTTAACGCGGCTAATAACTTACCGTGAATACCACTAAAACCGCCGTTACTCATCACTAAAATCGTATCGCCACTATGAGCGGACTCAACAATCTTAGCCACCAGCGTATCGATATCATCGCTACAAAACGCAGGCTGAGGGCATTGATCAGCAATCTCTTGTACTGACCATGGAATATTATCAGGCTGAAATAAAAATACTTCATCAGCAGCATCTAATGCAGGGGCTAAATCATGTTTATGAACCCCTAACTTCATGGTGTTAGATCGTGGCTCAAGTACCGCAAGAATACGTGATTGATGTAATTTCGCTCTCAGCCCACCTAAAGTCAGCGCAATAGCTGTTGGATGGTGAGCAAAATCATCGTATACCGTGACTCCGTTAACCTGACCTTTATACTCTAATCGACGCTTGGTATTGATAAATTTAGCTAATGATTCACAAGCCAAATTCGCCGTTACTCCGACATGGCGAGCAGCCGCAATAGCCATAAGTGCATTATTAACATTATGATCGCCCACTAATGCCCAATCCACAGTTCCTACTAAAAGATCATCAAGATAAACATCAAACACGCTACCATCTTCGCGTTTTTTATCAGCACGCCAATGACCATCATTGCCTATATATTCCAGCTCACTCCAGCACCCCATAGCCAATGTTTCATCAATATTTTTAACGCCCTGTGGCGCTAAAATACGTCCATTTCCAGGAACCGTACGTACTAAATGATGAAATTGACGTTGAATCGCTTTTAGATCGTCAAAAATATCAGCATGATCGAATTCTAAATTATTCATGATCAAAGTCCGTGGATGGTAATGTACAAACTTCGAACGCTTATCAAAAAAAGCACTATCATATTCATCAGCTTCAACCACAAAGAACATACTTTCGCCAAGACGCGCTGACACGCCAAAGTTTCCAAGTACGCCACCAACTAAAAAGCCTGGTTGATAACCACAATCATCAAGGATCCATGCCAACATACTTGCTGTGGTTGTCTTACCATGCGTACCAGCAACAGCCATCACCCAACGATCATGTAATAAATAATCCTGTAACCATTGTGGGCCAGAGGTATAACGTAAATTATTGTTCAGCACATATTCAACACACGGATTGCCACGGCTCATGGCATTACCGATCACCACTAAATCAGGAGCAGGCTTTAATTGCTCAGGATCATATCCTTGAATTATTTCAATACCTTGAGATTCAAGCATGGTGCTCATAGGTGGGTAAACATTAGCATCAGAGCCCGTTACTTTATGTCCAAGCTGGGTCGCTAATGTGGCTGCCCCCCCCATAAATGTTCCACAAATACCTAAAATATGAATATGCATATATTGCTCTTTCCATCCTTAATTCTTATTAATGTCACGCTTTAACGTTACTTCGTTACCATAAAAAAGATCTTTATATACAATTCTTTATATAACGAAAAATACTATGGGGAATTGAATCTCATTATGCGTTGAGATCCAACCAATATACAACTGAATCTCTCTACCCTATGACAACATAATGCAAGGATTGTTTATGACCGATATTAGAACGCTTGGTGAATTTATTGTCGAGAAACAGAATGATTTTCCTCACGCCAGTGGCGAACTATCATCACTATTAGGCTCGATTAAACTAGCGGCTAAAATCGTAAACCGCGAAATCAATAAAGCAGGACTCGTTGATATAACTGGGGCTGTAGGCACCGAAAATGTGCAAGGTGAAGAACAACAAAAACTCGACCTTTATGCTAATGATAAATTCAAAGCAGCATTAGAAGCACGCGATCAAGTTTGTGGTATAGCCAGTGAAGAAGAAGATCAAGCGGTCAGTTTTAACCGTCAATTAAACCGTGATGCTAAATATGTAGTATTAATGGATCCGCTTGATGGCTCATCGAACATTGATGTCAATGTATCTGTCGGTACTATTTTCTCGATCTATCGCCGTATATCCCCCGTCGGCTCACCTGCAACAGATGCAGACTTCCTTCAACCGGGTCATCGCCAAGTCGCTGCTGGTTATATTATTTATGGCTCATCAACTATGTTGGTTTATACCACTGGTAATGGTGTTCATGGCTTCACCTACGATCCTTCTCTCGGTGTATTCTGTCTCTCGCATGAAAACATGCAAATTCCAGTTGATGGCAATATTTACTCGATCAACGAAGGTAATTATATTCGTTTCCCACTAGGGGTAAAAAAATACATCAAATATTGCCAAGAATGTGTACCACAAGATAATCGCCCTTATACATCGCGCTACATTGGCTCTTTAGTTGCTGATTTTCATAGGAATTTATTGAAAGGTGGTATTTATCTTTATCCCAGTACGGCCAGTTACCCCAATGGAAAATTACGTCTCCTATATGAGTGTAACCCCATGGCACTGTTAATTGAGCAAGCCGGTGGACGAGCAACAGATGGCCAACAGCGTATTTTGGATCTTATACCAACTGAATTACATCAACGCGTACCTTTCTTTGTTGGCTCAACCAATATGGTCAACAAGGTAGAAGCTTTTCTACACGAAGTAGATGACCAATAACAATGATGATTCAAGGTGGTATTAGCCACCTTGACAATCATTAATCCTCGCTTTATCGCATTTTAAATGCCTTCAAAAACGCCTTAGACTCGACGGTTGTTTTTAGCCTCAATCATGATAATCTCAACATATGCAACATTTTATTAACCAAAAGGAATCTATCATGGGCTTAAACAAAGTAACTGCCGGTCAGGACATTCCCAACGATATTAACGTTATTATTGAAATTCCAGCTAACGCAGATCCAATTAAGTACGAAGTAGATAAAGCCAGTGGCGCGATTTTTGTTGACCGTTTCACCTCTACACCGATGTTCTATCCATGTAATTATGGTTATATCAACCACACGCTATCACTTGATGGCGATCCGGTAGATGTATTAGTGCCAACTCCGTACCCACTACTAGCAGGCTCAGTGATTCGTTGTCGTCCAATAGGCGTGCTAAAAATGACAGATGAATCAGGTGAAGACGCTAAAATCATCGCGGTTCCCCATTCAAAACTTAGCAGTGAATATAACCATATTAATGATATTGAAGATCTTCCAGCACTATTAAAAGCTCAAATTGTGCATTTCTTCCAACATTATAAAGAGCTCGAAGCCAATAAGTGGGTAAAAATTGATGGTTGGCAGGGAGTTGAGGCCGCTAAAGAAGAAATCATGTCTTCATTTGCACGCGCTCAAAAGTAACAAGGAGACATAATGAAACCAGCACTCAAATATGGGCTACTCATTACCACATTAAGCTTGTCAGTGCTGGCTTCAACCAGCTATGCCAAAAATGTTTCTGTGCAGCAGTTTTGGCAATTACAACAACAACAGCCCAATGTCATTATTGATGTGAGAACAGCAGCTGAATTTAGCGATGGTCATTTAGATTCAGCCATCAATATACCCTATCAACAAATCGCAACAATAGTGGCACATTATCCTAATAAAACTCAGCCTATATTGCTGTACTGTAAATCAGGCCGTCGCGCAGAAATAGCCGCAACTGCACTAGAAAAACTGGGCTATACCGCAGTCTACAATGGTCTTAACTATAAAAAGCTTAAATCATCACAGCCGCTACCAATTTAATAAAAGGGATAAAAAAAGCCCGATTATTACTAATCGGGCTGATTATTGTTACCAGTTAAATATCTATATTGTGATTAATTAAATTCAAATTGGTAAAGTAAATCAACAGCTTGATCAAGACCAGAAACCGCTTCAACATACAAATTTCGCATTAATTTATAACGTAACGTAAATTCATCAACTTGGTTAAAGATACCTACGCCATATTTCACTTGTAACCCGGGAGCAATATAGCCACTGATCGTTACTTGTGAATCATCACCAGCACCAGAGGTTGATAAGCTTAGATCTTTAACACCAACAGCTTCACCAACATCACCAACAAGCTGACCACTTTGCGCCAAGCCCATACCGATTAAAGCAGTTGTCATTGCACTACTGCTATCACCAGAACTCTCAGCATCAAGATTCTTACCCGTTAGAATGTATGACAATGCATTTTGCTGTGGCATTGCTGGATCCGAGAAAATATTCACTTCTGGTTTATCAGCAGGACCTGTAACACGTACTCCGGCAATAACATCATCTTCGACGTTATCAGGATCGCGAATCGCTTCAATAGAGAGATAAGGTTGCTCTGCTGGACCATTAAAGAGTATTTGTCCTTTACGGATCGACAATTCTTGTCCCAACGCGCGGTAATATGATCCTTTGGCGATATTTACTTCACCATAAATCATCGGTCCTTTGCCATTTTGACGAACATTAAGATCACCTAACAAGCCTGCTTTTAAGCCAAACGCAGCCAATTTAACGTCATCACCAATATGAACAAATATATTGGTTTTGATATCAAATGGAACCGTCGACTTTTCTATCACTGGCTGTAAGTTATCTTTTAAGATCACTTGATCTTTCGATACTTTTACCGCTGATTTAGGTAATTGATTTACCGTAATTCTTCCCCACGGAATTCCAATTTTACCGGTGATCTCTGCTGACGTTGGTGTCGCCTCAATGGTTAAATCAGGAGAAACTTTTAATGCTACCATTGGCGGCATACTCACTTTCAACTCTTTACCATTGATATTAAGCTTCGTTTTCCAAGCTGCCATATCCTGCCAATCACCACTACCACGCAGTAATAATTGACCATCTGGCGTATAAATATTACCGTTCAAGTTAGCGTTATAGCCATTAAATGCTAATTTGATATCTGCATTTTTAACATCTAACGGTACTTTACGTCCTGTAGCTTCAAGCTTAGTTACTTGTAATAAGCCATTAACTTTAGGATGTAAAATAGGTCCAGTCACGCTCAAATTAGTATCAACTTGACCACCAAACTTATGATAATCTTTAATCATAGGTTCAAGGAAACCTAAGGTAAAACGATCAAGTTTAACATTAGCATTGATCTGTTTATCACCTTGAAGGTTAGTGATCTTTGCCTGACCACTTAAATCACCATTATTCTTAATAGCAACTAACCAATTTGTATTTAAAGTATTATCTTGCATCTCAGCATTGACGGTTACTTTATCCCACCCTAATACCAATGGCTGCTCGTCACTACTGACTTGCTGGCTCATTCCACCGGCAGGCATAATAATATTCGCCTTTAAGTACGGCGCTGCTTTAGGTGACCATTTTGCATCAACATTAGCCCCTAACTCACCATTAACTTTTAACTCTGGTGGTAAAAACGGTTTTAACAGATCAAAATTAAACTTACGTACTGCTAACTTCGCTTGTCCTGAAGCACCAGCAGTAAGATCTTGAGTTAAACAAATCGCTGCTTGTCCTTGTTGCCAGCAATGAGCACCAACGGTTGCCATCCCCGTTTGCAGATCATAACGAATCGGCGTTGAATGGTTCAGCACCCAATCACCAACCGGTGTACTAATATCACCTTTGGCTAACGTACCTTTCCAACCTGTTTTCTTATTAAAACTACCATCAATCAATAAATTAGTACCAACAGGATCACCTTTAGCATTAACACTCAAACTATGTTTTTGCTCAGTGCCTTTAAATAGCACCTTAAGATCATCTAATGTTGTTGTACCATATTTACCTTTTGCTGCCGTTAGGCTGATATCCGCTTTCATATCAGGTAAAGGAGTTACATTACCTTTAAGATTAAATGATGCTAACTGTGCTAATTGCTGCCAACCTAAATCATTACCTTGTAAATCAAGCTTAATATCTGGGGTTGCCATACTGCCAGACAACTTAACATCACCATTAACCGCACCATGTAACCCTTTTAATGATTTAGATAAATTCGGCGCGTCAATCTTAGCTATCATGTTCCAAGCTTTATCTAATTGACCTTTGACTACCATCCCATTAGGGCCATGCTTTAAGGTCAATCCAGGTGTGTTTACTCGCAGTAAATCACCTTTACCATTAACATCAGAGGCATCTAACTTACCCACAAGCGTTAATGCCTGCTTCATAATAGTGCCGTCAATGTCTAACTGTGGCAGTTTAACAAACCAACCGCCTTGCTTGGTTAACCCACCTGAGGTTACTAATTTACCACTGACGTTACCTTTCGCGGCTGGCCACTGTAAGCCAGGTTGAATATTTGCAAAGGCGAGTTGTCCATTCCAAGTAACTAATTTTTTCCAATCTGCTTGTGCATTACCGGTAATCACACCACCTAAGGTATTAATCTTCAAAGAAGAAAGATCAACTTTATTTAAGTCACCTTTACCATTCAATGCTAATTTAACTGCAGGCATTGGAGTACCATCAATGCTACTTTTGGCCTTAAACGTAAAGCCTTTTAAGCTACCTTTAGCATCAATGATAGTATTATCAACCGTAAATTCGGCTGACTTATCAATTGGCCACTGCAAATGTTTACTCGACACTGCAACATCAAAGGGGAAATCTGCCTTTAGTGGCGACAACTGACCTTTAACAACCGCATCCAACTTGCCTTTTAACTGCGCATCAACAAACAACTTTTGTAATGAACCATTGGCTTTTAACGTTAACTGATGTCCATTAACTGGCTGCATTGCAATCTTAGCATTTGCATCTAATGTTAATGGATAATCTCCAGCTAAGGTCACTTGTGCCTTGGCATTTAAATCAGCTTGTGGCGTATTCACCTGTAGCTTTTCAACATTAACCTCACTGCCTTTACCAGATGCAATCAGCTCAAGTAACGATACTTTTTGCGGCGTTTTGCCTGCCAGTTCAAAGTTTTTAATCGTAAAGCGTTCAATATCAAACGACATTGGTAATACAACATCAGGCAATGTAATCGCTGTAGTCTCCGACTTAGCTTTGACCTTTGTTACAGGCTTAGCGTTTGCTTTATCAGACTTTTCAGCCGGAGCAAGTGCTAACTTAATATTCTGCCAATCTGTTGGTTTCAGCGTAACATGACTACCAACCACAGTTGCAGCAGTAGTAAAATGCTGCCAACTAACGTTATTAGCTAGAATATCAAGATCAATATTATCTAGAGTGACGTTATCGATTTTAATTGGCACCGGAAGACTAATTTCTGTCACCGGTTCAGACGGTTGCTCAGGTTCCGTTGCCGGCGGTAATGTAGGCATCGAAAACTTAACGCCCTTTACACCTAAATCAGAAATACAGATCTCAGGAGTTAATAGACAACGCTCATCCAAGGTTAAATTGAGTTGTGATACCGCTAAATTCATACTGCTATCTTGATAGCGCACGTCATCAACTTGAAAACCTCTTAATAGTGATCCTTTCGTCGTACCAATAGATAGTGCAGGTAAGGCTTTTTGTGCCCCCCAACTAACAACTTTTAATCCCGCAGGAGTGTATAGAATCACTGCAACAGCAATAACTAAAAATAATAACAGGGCTAAAATAGCCAAAGCAATGCGCTTCACCCAGATCATAATTCAGGCCCTAAACTAAAGTGAAGTTGAAATTTATCCTTGTCGGGTTTATCAAGTCCCCAAGCAAAGTCGATACGCACAGGACCAACAGGAGATGCCCAGCGTACACCAAAGCCTGTACCTCGCATCCAATCAGGTTTATTGTTATTCCAGGTCGAACCATAGTCATAAAATAATGCACCCCACCAATTACCATACAAACGGTATTGGTACTCTATACTTGTCGTTGCCATATATTGACCACCGATCATTCGACCAAGATCATTTCGCGGCGAAATAGACTCAAAGCCATAACCTCGAATGCTATTATCACCACCAATGAAGTAACGTAACGATGGTGGAATATCACGAATGCTATCAGCTAATACAGCACCACCGGCCATACGGAAAATACCACGCTGATTTTCACTCAAGCTTCGAATCCAAGCCGATTTTGCCTGCAAACGGACAAAATCAGTATCAGAGCCTAATGCTTTATTCGCAAATTCAATTGAGAAATTGTATTTACTACCAGAAGATGGAAAGACCCCTCCAGTAAATTCACTTTTGCTATAAGATAATCCAGGTAAAAATACATTAAAGGTGCCTTCTTCATCGCCACCTTGTTTATATTTTTCATTCAACCAATGCAACGATACCGTACGCTCCCAATTTGACGCTAATTTCCAGTGACGTTCGACACCTAAGCCCAACTGAGTACTGATCGTATCGTGACTATCAACATAACGAATACCACCGACAATTTGGTAGTAATTATTAAGTACATCATCTAATGGAATTCGATAAGCAGCTTCAACTTTAGGTTGTTCTTTCGATATCTCTGATTTGAGGTAAAAACTGTGGCCATTACTGGTGATCCATGGTTTTTTCCAGTTAAACTTCAAACGCGGGCCCGTATCGGTTGAAAAACCAATACCTGTTTCAATTTGATTTTTAACTTGGGGCGTTAAAGCAACTTCAATTGGAATCTTATCATCCTTACGTTTAGCGACATCACCACCAACATAAATAGATGAAAACCAACCAATATTAGATAAACGTTCATTATATAAACCTAATTTAGATGCTAAATAAGGTTCATTTTCGGTATACGGAATCATCGAACGCAGACGTTCATCCTTGATTTGGCTGCCAGTAAAATGTGTCTCACCAAAAGTATAACGACGTCCAGAATCAAAATCGATCGTGATGATCGCTTCATTACGACTAGGAATAACACCTAACTCGCTTTTCTTTAGCTCTGCATCAAAGTAGCCGCGACGTACCGCTAAACTTTGTAATGAAGACTTTAACGTTTCATATTTACCTTGATTAAGCGCTTTTCCTATACCTAAACCGCTATTTTTTAATAACGAGATAAAAGCAGGATCATCTTTTGCATCACCTGTAATAACAATATTACTCTGGCTAATATGCGTGCGCGGGCCAGCATCAACCGTCACCGTAATTGCTATTTTTTTACCACTACCCTTTACATGATAATCATATGTCGGTTGATAATAGCCAAGCGCCTGTAAAGCCTGACCTATCTCAGATTTTATTTGCTCTTGAAAACGTAACGTATCACTGTAATCACTTGGAGAAATCGCAGATAGATACGCATCAACATTATCTTCAAGGCTGCTTTTTAATCCCTTTACTTTAAGAGATGCCGCCATTGTCGGACTTGATAATACTAAGGCAAAAGATGCAATACCCAGCCACTGATAAACTTTATTCATTCGGATTATGCTTCTTGAGAAAATTAGATTCATTCACACGATCTATTTTGGTAAATACTGTACACCTATACCAACAATAGCTATCAATATTATTGATAATAAACTACTCAATTCAAATATCTATCATTAACAACAAATTCAATTCGTCACATTAAATATTTAGAGAGACAAGCAACTTTTAAGGCAATAGCCCCAAATAATTACATCGCAACCAAATAACTCTAGAACAGTTCTGTGCATTTTTGACATAAAAAGAACTAATAGCGCATTAAATATTATCAACAAGCGTCGCAAAATGAAAAGAGTGTTCTTGTTAGTATTCTAAAATTTACTGATCTCGTACTCATGAGTATCTTTATTTAATATCACGCCTAATTTAACTTTTAAGGTATTGTCGTAGACAGTATTTGAATTTCTTTATTCACTTCTGATAAGACATTCAATAACTTAATGTCAGTAGACTTTGGTGGTACTAGACGTCCATACTCAAACTCAAACCCACCAATACCTATGATAAAAAGTCGCCCTTTAAAGAAGTTTTTAACATATTTTGCTACTTGTACAGGACGATAAACTTGAAAAATTCTCAACATATATCCTCACACAATCATCAATACAACGTATTTATTTCTATTAACAACGAAAATATGCAAACAATCTGCCAAATAAACTCAACACCAGTTATTAACGCTCACTTATTACAGTTATCATTATGTAAAATACCCCTAAATAACTAATAACGTCATGAATAAAAGGACCATTATGTATAAGAAATTATTAGCAATAGCATTTATGGCTATTATCCCAACATTAGTTCACGCCAATAATCTTAAAATGGATACAACACTACCCGCGGTTACAGTAACGAATAAAGGTGAACTTATACTGAACAATAATAGTATTACCTATCAACCTTGGAGTAGTGCCAAGCTAGTAGGAAAAACACATATCATAATGGCTATAGCAGGAAGAAAATCAGCAAAGGAAATCAATGCTCAATTAGTAAATGCGATTAGTACCGCAAAATTCCCACAGCAAAAATATCAAACAACAACGATCATCAACCAAGATGATGCTATTTGGGGAACAAGCAGCTTTGTAAAAAGTGCAGCTGAAGAGAGTAAAAAGCAATATCCTTGGTCATCGATTGTACTGGATAGTAATGGTAACGTACAAAAAAGTTGGGACTTACAAAAAGAAAGTTCTGCAATAATCGTCCTTGATAAAAATGCTAAGATCTTATTTATTCATGAAGGGGCACTTAATCAACAACAACTACAGCAAGTCATTGCATTAGTGAAAAAAAATATCTGATCTCTGTTTTACTATTTAAGAAATATCATTTGTGGCCGCTATTAATAGCGGCCTTATTGTAAATAGACATTACACAATGACATCAACCCAACAAACGCTAAAAAATACGTTAGAAAAACGCCCATTAACGAACAGTAAAAGTAGGACTCACTCTCTAGCGCAATACTTTGGTTATGATTACTTAATTAACTCAAGCCACAACACCTTATCACCTACTGAGAGGTACCTTCATAGTCAACAATTACAATACCAACGTGAACAACAGAATATAGAAAAGATATTTAAATTAACTTACGATGAATGTAAAAACGAAGCGACAACTGACCCCGATCAGGATTGGTTAGTACGTTTTATTAAGATGGCAAAGCAAGTATATAGTCCATCAATGCAAATTTTATGGGCTAGAATTCTCAAAAAAGAACTTATACGACCCGGTTCCACATCTTTAAATACTTTGACTGTTTTAATAACAATGACCCAAAAAGAAACACTTTTATTTCAACGTGTTATAAGCATATGTAGCCAGCTTGGTAAAAAAAATAATAAAGTAATTATTACCAGCATTAAAATACCGTCAAGATTTATTCAGCTCGGAACAAAAATAAAACATTACCCAATCGAATACGATCGATACAACCTTCCCTATTCCAGTATTATTATTTTGATGGACTTAGGACTTATACTAAAAACAGAATTTGAATCAAGTACGATTGATCACACCATGCCGTTTCACTTACATCTACAAAATACACATTATAGTTTAAATTGCCATAATAAAAATACATCACTTACTTATTACCGTCTATCACCAATAGGACAAGAAATCGCATCATTAATCGAATATAAAAATAATTCAGAATTCCAAGCCTACTTACTCGAAAGGTTATCCCAACAATTTACAGTCACAACAGGTTAATATTAAAGTTAACAAAAGGAATTTATGAGATGTTAATAGAGCGCTTGGGTAAATGTAAATAATAAGTAATCACACACCAACCTTACTCTAATATCACGAATCCCCCAAAAAGATCACTATACTATCGTCGTGATTGGTGATACAGACTGGTACACTTATAATATTATTAATAAGTAATCATCTCAGTATCATATAACTTTCATATTCCTCTGAACTTAACCCAATTAAACAAGTTTAGCGTTAGTTACGAAAATACTATTTCTTCTAGTTACAACGGCATTGCAGATAAAGCCTGTCTTACATAGAATCACTGTAATGAATCAACTTTATGCATCATTAAAATGTATTCAAGAGATTAACCTGAGTAAGTTACTTTTATACAGACGAAAAAAAACCTGAATCTTTCGATTCAGGTTTCTTAAATGAATGGCGGAGCGGACGGGACTCGAACCCGCGACCCCCGGCGTGACAGGCCGGTATTCTAACCAACTGAACTACCGCTCCACACGGAGATAAAACTTTCGTTTTATCCGATATTCGTAGTTCAAAACGAATATCTAAATTTGAAGCCTGGCGATGTCCTACTCTCACATGGGGAGACCCCACACTACCATCGGCGCTATTACGTTTCACTGCTGAGTTCGGCATGGGATCAGGTGGGTCCATAACGCTATGGTCGCCAAGCAAATTCGGTTTATTTATCGCCTTTAGGCAATAAATAGCAATCTGGGAAAATCTAACTAGTTGTTCTCAACACGTCATTCAAGTGTTTGTAGAGTCCGTCTCTTCTCTTGTGAGAAGAAAAACCCCTTGGGTGTTGTATGGTTAAGCCTCACGGGCAATTAGTATCAGTTAGCTCAATGCCTCGCAGCACTTACACACCTGACCTATCAACGTTGTAG